>JBEBGG010000046.1:0-24929 GCA_040081555.1 Vicinamibacterales bacterium | reverse complement strand
GCTGAATGGCCTTCCTATCGCCGACTCTACGATTGGGCGGTAGCGTCTTGCTCCAGCCCTGTGACGCCACCCAAACGTCAGCGCCCTTACTTCCTTGTGCCCGCGGCGATAGCGTGGCCTCGGTAGCGCGCGTTACGGACCGGAGTCGCCACTCCTTGTCGTCCAGCCGGTAGACGAGAAGGTTCATGAAGCGATTGGCGCTCGGATCGTAAACGTCGTAGTGGTAAAGCTCGCCCGACGTGCCGACGACCCACCGACGACTGAGCGCCGTCGTCGCCGCCGGCCAGCGTCGAATTGTGCGCTCGAGTACGTCGGCTTGGCGGTTGGCACTGGTGAGCAGGCGTTCCTGCATCAGGAACAGGACGCCGCTCGCGAGGAACGCAAAGAAGAGCAGTGGCAGCGCGGAGCGATACAGGCTGATGCCACATGCGCGCATTACCAGCAGTTCACCGCTCTTGGTGAGCAGGCCGATGGTGACGAGCGTCGAAACCAGAACGCCCATCGGAATGACGAAATAGACGAACTGCGGCGTTCGGAAGACGAAATAGCGCAGCAGCATCGCGCCGGTGGCCTCGCCGCGAAACAACTTGTCCACCAGATCGATAAACGTCGAGATGTAGAACAGACCGAGGAGTGAGACGATCCCCAGAATGAGCACCCTCAGGTATTCACGGGACAGGTACAGATCCAAGATCTTCGGCCGCGGCAGGTTCAGGCGTGGAAGGCGAATCGCGACCACGACGCGATCTGCGCGGCGTGTTTCTCCCGCTGCCAGGCGGGCCTCGGACGTCGAGGCGATCTTTCTCCAGAAGACCGGAAGGCTGAAGTGAATCGGTTGGTCCGCGGAGCGGCTGCGCCAGAAGAGGAGGAACACGCCGGCGGCGCCGAGGACGAGGTTTGGGGTCCAGGGGGCCAGTTCCGGGCTGAATCTACCGCCCATCGCAGCGGCCCGCGCCCCCCAGAGGAGGACGTAGTACGTGAAGATGACGCCCATCCCGACGGCGAAGCTTGCCAGCTTGCCGTCCTTGCGATTGGAGGCGCCGAGGGCAAGCCCGATGAGGGCCAGAATGGGGCACGCCAGCGGGAGTGAGAGCTTCTGCTGAAGCATGAAGCGGGCTTCGTAGGCGGGATCATGTCGTTCCGCAGCCGTGGCGATCTCACTGCGCAATTCCGCGCCGGTCATTTCTCGAGCGCCTCGTGACGGCGGGCGCCTGAAGACCGTGTCCGGATCCAGTGTCAGATACAGGCGCTGAAAGGCATTTTCTTCGTAGGCGTCTGGCTTGTCCGCATGCGTGGTATTGGCGGTCGCATCGGTCAGTTCGAGCTGAACGCGGCGCTTCTCCCGGTCCAGGCGGATGCGGCCTTCCTTGGCGAAATACACTGTCGTTTCGTTCGGATTCGAGGTGTCGGCGAGGAACACGTCCTTCCAGCCGCCTTCCGGAGGCACTTCGCGGACGTAGAGGACCTTGTTGGGGAAGTCCTGGAAGAAGACGCGCGGCTTCACCGTGCTCTCGACGCGCTGTGCCAGGAGGACGAATACGATTTCGCGGTAGGTCTGGTTGGCGTCGGGCAAGGCGACGATTGTTTCGTACGCAGTGGCGGCGGTGCCAAGTGCCGACACGAACAGCACCGGCCGTGCGAGGCGCATCAGGCTGATTCCGCAGGCCTGCATGGCGACAAATTCCCGGTCCGCCGATACTCGTCCTAGACCGACCAGGATCCCCAGCAGCACGGCCATGGGGATGGTCAGGCAGAGCGCCTGTGGCAGGAGCGTGATGAGCGCGCGCGCCACGATGCTCCATTCCACGCCGCGAGCGATGAACTCTTCACCTTGCTGAAGGATGGGGGGGAGCTCAAGGATGAAGGTCAACACCGTCAGCCCGAGCAGCAACGGCATGGCAATTTCGCGAACCAGATAGCGATCGAGGATCCGCACGATTCTTGCGGACTAGACTAACACCATGACTCGAGTGGCGCTCCTTTGGCACATGCACCAGCCGTACTACGAAGACCTCGTCACGCGCGAACACATCCTGCCGTGGGTGCGGCTACATGCCCTCAAGGACTACTACGGGATGGTGGCGCTGCTGGAGGAATTCCCAGGGGTGCGCGTTACGTTCAACCTGGTGCCATCACTGCTAGTACAGCTTGAAGCGTTTGCCGAGGGACGGGCGCACGATCGCTACCTCGAAGTCGGCATGAAGCCAGCCGACATGCTATCTGGCGACGACATCGACTTCATGCTGCGCAACTTCTTTCACGCGCAGCGGCAGCGGATGATCGAGACCTATCCACGCTACGCTGACCTACTATCGCGGCGAGGGCCGGTGCTCACGGCGAGTGACCTTGACGATGCGCGTCGCCGATTTGGCACAGACGATCTGCGCGACCTGCAGGTCTGGCAGAAGCTGGCGTGGATGGACCCGTACTACTTGGCGGGAGATGCCCGCGTGCGTGCGCTGGTCACCAAGGGGCAGGGCTTCTCTGAAGACGACAAGCATGTGCTGAGGCAGGCGGAGCTCGAACTTCTCAATGCAGTGATTCCTGCCTACCGACGGCTGGCCGAGACGGGACAAATTGAGATCTCGACATCGCCGTTCTATCACCCGATTCTTCCCCTGCTGTGCGACACGGACATCTACAAGCACACGCATCCGCACAGTAGGATGCCGCGGCATCGGTTTCAGCGACCTGAGGACGCGCGCGAGCAGCTAGAACGAGCCGCACGCTGCCACGAGCGGCTGTTTGGCAAGCGGCCGGTGGGGTTGTGGCCGTCGGAAGGGTCGGTGTCAGACGCCATGGTGGCGCTGGCAGCCGCGACGGGTTTTGAGTGGATGGCCACGGACGAGCTGATCCTTGCCAATTCGTTCGGCCTTTCATTCGGGCGGTCAGACCACGGATTTGTGGACCATCCCTCTCGTCTCTATGCCTCATACCGGGTGTCCATCGGCGGGAGCAGCATTAGCTGCGGCTTTAGAGACCACGCGCTTTCTGATCTGATTGGCTTTGTGTATTCAGGCTGGGACCCGGAGCAGGCAGCCACCGACTTTGTGGGCAAGCTTGACGCCAGTGGCCGCAGAGCCGAAGCCGAAGGCGCCGAGGACCCCGTTATCTTCGTGATCCTTGATGGCGAGAACGCGTGGGAGCATTTCGAAGGGGGTGGCCGCCCATTCCTTCGCGCTTTGTATCGGCGTCTGATGGACCATCCCTCGTTGAGGACCGTGACGATGGGGGAGGCTTGCCGCCAGCCGTCCCTGGAGATGCATAGTCTCTTTCCAGGGTCCTGGATCGATTCCAATTTCTATATCTGGATCGGTCACGCTGACGATCAGCGTGCATGGAGTCAGCTTGCGGAGGCGCGTGCCGCGCTCGACGCGCCCACCACGGCGTCGGCCGCCGCCGTTGCCAGGGCCCATGAGGAGATTCTCATCGCTGAAGGAAGTGACTGGTTCTGGTGGTATGGCGACGATCACTCATCTGACCACGACCTCGAGTTCGACGATCTGTTTCGTCGGCACCTGCGGAATGTCTACGGTCTGCTAGACAAGCCGGTTCCGGATGAGCTTTTCACGACCAATATCTCCGCGGGAGCCAGACTAGCGCCGCAAGTCGACCCCACTCGGTTGCTTTCGCCCACGATCGACGGTCGCGAGAGCAGCTACTTCGAGTGGCTTGGTGCCGGATCCGTCGAGATTAGGGAGACGGCCGGCACAATGCATCAGACGGACCGCCATGCGGCGGCACTAACCGGCATTCAATTTGGCTGTTCTCGGGAGGTCCTATTCGTTCGGATCGAACTCCCAAGGGCCTCAACGTCTGGGCCCTCGTTCGGACTGACTTTCGTCGTCCCCGAGGGGTGGAGACTGGAGCTGGCTCGGTCTGGCGTGCGGGCGGTCGCGTCGCTGCTCGAGAGAACCGACGACGACCGTTGGGCCTTGCGCCAGACCGGAGCTGTGGCGGCTTTTGGGGCGCTGGCGGAGGTCAGCATTCCCTTCGCTGACTTTGGGGCGAAGGCCGGACAGCGCGTGGCGTTTTTTGTCACAGTCCACGAAGCATCAGGGATCGAACTCGAGCGCCATCCGTCTGGTCGACCGATTGAGCTGGTGATTCCTGACGAGCGGTTCGAAGCTCGGCTTTGGAGCGCGTAGGGGATGCGCATTTTTTCCACAGCCAAGAAAGCGCACGAAATACTAAACGTCTGATAATGGATGTTATGTTAACTAACATCTACAATGTCGCGGTCCTTCCCCTCGCGCCGCCAGGTTTTACGGGTGCGGAGGCTGAAGAACTTCAGCTACTGGCTCGCCTTTAGCTCGGAAAGAATTGACTCGAGCGCAGCGATGACTTCGTCCTTCTGCACCCGCGTCTTCTTGAAGTTCAGCTTGAGATTGAACTCCTTTGTCTCAGGGCGAAAGACAAACACATAGTGCTTGGGCCGGCCAGCCTTCGGCTTGGCCGTCGCGTCGCGGAGCTGCTGACGTGTGGCGCCGCCGTTGCTGGCGATCTTTTCCACAAGGGCCGTCATTTTCTCTGGTGTCTCTTGTCTAACTACCTGAAGAAGCAGTGACTTAGACGAAATGTCTGCCAGCCGACAAAGGTTGCGAACATCGTCAGGCATTCCGTTGAGGGCAAGTGACTCCGTGATAGACGTCCGAGACTTCCCCAGTCGTCGAGCCAGATCCTCATGTGTGTAGCCGCAGCTTTCCGCGAGCCCATGCATCGCTTCAGCCTCTTCAAACGCCGTGAGGTCCTTGCGCTGGAGATTTTCGATCAGTGCAAGCTCAATGACCTCGCTGTCGCCGACCTCTCGAATGACTGCCGGCAATTCGCGTAGCCCGGCCTGTATCGAGGCCTGGTAACGGCGCTCGCCCGCAATGATCTGGAAGCGCTCGCCCCGCTGTCTGACGATGATGGGCTCGATGACGCCCTTCTCGGTAATCGAGGCGATCAGGTCTGACAGGTCACCCATAACCTGCCGCGGCTGGTACGGATTGGGCTCGATCGCGTCGATTGGAAGAATTCGTCCGACCGGTGTGCCAGCAGATGCGGCCAGCGCGTCCACGTAGTGCTCGTCGTGGCGCATGGTTAGCGTTTGCGGTAGCCCTCGTCTAGACACGATCGATGACCTCCTCGCACAAGCGGTAGTATTCGCTCGCGCCGGTCGAATCGGGCGCGAAGGTGAAGAT
This sequence comes from Vicinamibacterales bacterium, assembly GCA_040081555.1. Classification (GTDB taxonomy): domain Bacteria; phylum Acidobacteriota; class Vicinamibacteria; order Vicinamibacterales; family CAVVIG01; genus CADEEX01. Next base: position 19,743 of record JBEBGG010000046.1, on the reverse strand, counting down.
CGACTCTTTGTACGCCGGGCTCTCCTCGAGGCGCACGCTCTTGGTAATCACGGTATTGAACACTTTGCTGCCAAACACCTTCTGAATCTGGGCGCGGATGTCGCGCGCCAGCGCAGTCCTCTTGTCGTGCATCGTGATGACAACCCCGAGGATTCGGAGGGCCGGATTTGGGCGCTGTCTCACTTTTTCAATGGTTTCGAGTAGGTCGTCCGTGCCTTCGAGCGCGAAGTAGGACGACTGGATTGGAATCAGCAGGTGCGTTGCCGCCACCAGCGCGTTGACGGTCAGAAGCCCGAGCGTTGGCGGGCAGTCGATCACCACCTGGGGGTATTCCTGCAACAGCGGTTCAAGCTTGTCCTTGAGCCGAAAGTGCGCGTCCATCTCTCCGACAAGCTTGGCTTCAAGCTTGGCCAGGGCGATTCGGGATGGCGCGATGAACAGATTTTCGACGTTCGACTGAACAATGACGTCATCGAGGCGCACCGACGGTTCGGCGATGGCATCGTAGACGGTTCGCGTGACCTTGGACATGTCCAAATAGGACATGGTGCTGTTGGCCTGCGGGTCGAGGTCGATTAGGAGGGTGCGTTTGCCACGCATGGCGAGCGCGGCGGCCAGATTGATAGCGGTAGTGGTCTTCCCCACCCCGCCCTTCTGGTTAGCGATAGCAACGATCACAATTGCATGGATTCTACGACGACTTCGGGGTGTTACATCTTGTATTTGCCAAGTTCGTCGGGATCCAGGTTCTTGAGCCACTGCTGAAGCCGCTCTGCGTCGGGTCTGTCCTGCGCGACATCGAACGGTCTCGCATTGTCGATGACAGTCTCTTCCACGAAGATCGGTGCTCGGGTTCGGAGCGCCAGCGCAATGGCGTCGCTCGGCCGGGCGTCGATGGCGCGGGATTCGCCGCCGACGTTCACGTAGATCAGGGCGAAGAACGTGTTGTCCTGAAGGTCCGAAACAACCACTTTCTCGACCACGCCGTTGAGGTCCTGAATTACGTTGCGCAAGAGGTCGTGGGTCATCGGCCGTGGCGTAGAGACGTTCTCAATCTGCAAGGCAATCGCGTTTGCTTCGAAGACCCCCACCCAGATGGGGAGCACCCGAAGTCCGTCCTTGTCTCGCAACATCACAATTGGGGTATTGGTGATCGGATCGACCATCAAGCCCTTGATGATCATTTCAATCTGCATGCGTTGCCTTTCCCCAGGCGCTATATGCGCCGGAGCGCGACACGCGCACTTTCAGGATGCGCCCGATCCAGTCCGCTGGGCCAGGAATATTCACGACGATGTTCTGGGAAGTACGGCCCGAGACCTCGCTTTCGCGGCGGCGGCTGACTGAATCCACCATGATCTCCAGATCCTTACCGACGAGGCGAGCGTTTAGTGCCGTCTGGATCTCCTTCTGCCGCGCCTGCAGTCTTACGATGCGTCGCGATTTCTCGTCGTCAGGCACATCATCGGTCATGCGCTTGTCAGCCAGCGTGTTTGGACGAGGCGAATACTTGAACGAGAACATGCTGTGGTATTGCACGCGCTCAGTGAGCGTCATGCTGTCCTCGAAGTCGGCCGCGGTCTCGCCAGGAAAGCCAACGATCATATCGGTGGAGAGTGCGACATCTGGGAGAGTCTCCCGGACCTGCGCAACGAGTTCGAGGTAGCTCTCGCGGGTGTAGCGTCGGCGCATCGCCGCAAGTACCTGGGTCGAGCCTGACTGGACCGGGAGGTGCAGGTGCCGGCAAATCTTCGGTAGATGGCGCATGGCCTCCAGGAGGCGCGCTGACACATGGCGCGGATGTGGGCTGGAGAAGCGAATGCGTTCGATGCCGACGACCTCGTGGATCGCTTCGAGGAGCGCGGTAAAGTCGCAGGTTGCGTCGTCTGGCGCCTCATAGTGGTTGACGATCTGTCCGAGCAGCTGCACCTCCTTGCGCCCGCTGTCGGCCGCCTCGCGCACCTCGGCGAGAATGTCGGCCTTGGGGCGCATCCGCTCGTGGCCACGTGTGTAGGGCACCACGCAGAAGCTGCAGAATTCGTTGCAGCCCTCGATGACAGTGATGAACGCCTTCACGGCGTCGTTACGCCGCGTAATGCCCAGCGGGAATGTGACGTCGTCGTACGGGTTGAGGTCCACGAGTGGAAGCCTCTCGCGGAGTGGCCGTTGCGCGGCCTGGTCGACAAGCATTGGAAGTCGGCGAAGGGCCTGTGTGCCGACGATGACGTCGGCGACGCCAGGCGAGCGTTTCAATAACGCCTCGCCCTCCTGTTGTGCGACGCAGCCGGTGATGGCGACGACCGGATCATGTCCATATTCGGCAGCGAGGATTCGCAACTCCCCTAGCCTGGTGTAGAGCTTGGCTTCAGCATGCTCCCGCACGCTGCAAGTGTTGATGACGACGACGTCCGCCTCGCCTATGTCGTCGGTGACTTCAAGGCCCGCCTGTTCGAGCAGTCCGGCCATTCGCTCAGAATCGTGCACGTTCATCTGGCAGCCGTACGTCTCGATGTGATATTTCCGCGCCATGGTTATCGGGTTCCTTTCGTGGTGCGGCGCGTCGAGGACGGCTTTGCCGGGCGACTTTCGCTTTCGCCATTCGGTTTGTGTTCGCCTTTCGCTTTCGCCTGGCGCGCGGCGAGCATTTCCTCGGCTGAGCGTCGCATGCCATCAGAGACCGAATCTCCGGCGAGCATGCGGCTGAGCTCGTCGACTCGCGCCGCGTCTGACAGTCGGACCACGCTGGTGGCGGTTCTGCCGTCCGTGACGGACTTGGCGATCTGGAAGTGAGTATCCGCATAGGCGGCGATCTGTGGCTGATGCGTGATGCAGAGCACCTGGAAGGCTGAGCCGAGGGCTCGCAACTTCCGCCCGACCACATCGGCCACTCGACCACCAATCCCTGCGTCGACCTCGTCGAAGATCAGGCCAGGCGCCGCTGTCGAGGGCAGGCGCAAGGCTTCGTCCGTGAAACCGTGCCGGGATGTGGCGAGAAGTGTCTTGAGTGCGAGCATGACACGCGAGAGCTCGCCGCCAGAGACGATGCGCGCGAGTGGGCGCAGCTCTTCGCCAGGGTTTGGCGAGACAAAGAACTCCGCTTGGTCGACGCCAGAGGCGCTCCATTGGGCCTCTGGCAGGGTTGGGCCAAACCGGACGTCAAAGCGGGTGTTGGCCATTGCCAGTTCGGCGAGTTCCCGTTCAAGCGCGCGGGCGAATGCCGTGGCAGCTCTGCGGCGGTCGCGACCGACTTCTTCGGCCAGCGAGAGGAAAGCCGTACGGGAGACCGCTACCTCGTGTTCGAGCCCGGGAATGCGGGAGTCGCCCTCCTCGATGTCGTTGAGTTCCTGCCGAAGTCGATCTCGTTTCGTGGTGACCTCAGCCAGCGTTGGGCCGAACTTCTTCTTCAGGCGCTCGAGGAGCGCGAGCCGGTCTTCGGTCTCCTGCAATCTCGCGGGCGAGGCCTCGACAGTGTCTGCATAGCGGCGGAGGAATATGGCCAGGTCGTCGAGCTGCGACCTAATGCCGTCGCGTGCGTCGACGAAGGGCTGGAAAACCGGATCGATGGTACTAAGCTCGCCCACCCTCTTCCATACGGTCGCCAGCTGGGTGAGGGCCGAGTCGTCCCGGTCATACAACGCCTCGTAGCTGTCTTCGCAGAGACGAACCAATCGCTCGGCATTCGACAGCACGAGGCGCGCGGCCGCCAACTGCTCGTCTTCGCCGGGTCTGATCGCCGCTCGCTCGAGCTCGCTGACCTGGAACCTCAGAAGCTCTTCGCGCGCTCCGCGGTCGCGGTGCGCTTGCTGTGCGGAGGAGAGGCGAGAGCTCGCCGCGACGAAGGCTGCATGATGATCCGCCAGCGTGGGTAGTCGATCGACGACGCCGCTGAAAAGGTCCAGCGTGCCGAGATGCGTAGCGGGGTCGAGCAGTGTTTGATGTTCGTGCTGACCGTGCAGTTCGATGAGGCTGGACGAGAGGTCTTTGAGCGCCCCCGCCGTCGTGAGTTCGCCGTTCACGAACGCGCGGCTTCGTCCCTGCGCGGTAATTTCCCGTCGAACTAGGAGTTCCTCGTTGCCGGTTTCGAATATCGCCTCAACAATCGCTGTTTCTTCGCCTGTTCGAACAAGGTCCCCAGATGCGCGTCCGCCAAGCAGGAGGCCCACCGCTTCGACGAGAATGGACTTTCCAGCGCCTGTTTCGCCGGTGAGAACGTTGAGTCCGGCGTCGAAGTCGACTTCGACAGCGTCGATGACCGCGAGCCGTCTGATCCTGAGAAAACGGAGCATCGAAAGGAAGAGAACTCCAATCCTAACATAGGTTTGACAGCGATTTTCACACCATGCTACAGTCCTGCACATCCTAAGTCCGTGGGGTTTCGCCCCCCGGTCTGGCGCGCTGTCCTCTCGAGCGGCGCACTCACACCATGTTGCGGAGGCAGCTTGCGCACGTTTGGAAGTCCGATCCTGGCTCTCGTCCAGGATCCTGGAGGGGTCCCATCTGTTGGCACCGAGCCGACCGGCCTCCTAGACCTGTTCGCACACCCGTCCCCGATTTCGTCGGCGGTGCTCGTCGTGCTGGCGTTTCTGTCCATTGGCTGCTGGAGCATCATCTTCTACAAGATCTGGGTGTTTCGCCGAACGGAGCAGCAGTCGCGTACGTTTCTCGACGTTTTCCGCCGCAGCAGCAAGTTCTCCGAAGTGCAGGCCGTGTGCCGTTCGCTTAGCGAGAGTCCGCTGGTTGGGCTTTTTCAGGCTGGGTACGCCGAGATCACCGCGCAGCTACGCCAGAGCGCACCGGCGGATGCAGTCGATGGCACCGGCGCCAATCCAAAGGCGGGTGCGGTACGTCCAGTCCTCAAGAGTCTCGGCGCTGTGGACCGGTCGCTCATGCGCGCATCCGTCGTCGAGGTGAACAAGCTCGAGAAGCACATTGGTTTTCTTGCCACTACTGCGAGCATCGCGCCGTTTGTAGGTCTATTTGGCACCGTGGTTGGCATCATGATGGCGTTCCAAGGCATCGGACAGACCGGTTCGACCAACCTCGGGGTCGTGGCGCCTGGAATCGCTGACGCGTTGGTTGCCACGGCGGCAGGACTTGTGGCGGCCGTTCCTGCCGTGGTGGCCTACAACAACTTGTCGAATCGGGTGCGTCTCTTCGCATCCGCGATGGACGATTTCGCGATGGAATTCCTGAACATCGCCGAGAGGAACTTCACCTAGTGGCCGGGAAGGTCGCTGCTTCGGCCCCCTCGCTGATGCGCGGGCGCGGGCGCCGCGTGGCCACCAATCTGGCCGAGATCAACGTCGTGCCGTTGGTGGACGTCATGCTCGTGCTGCTCATCATTTTCATGGTGACAGCACCGATGATTCAGCGCGGCATCGACGTCAGGCTCCCCACGGCGCGTCGTGCGGCCGGCGTCGAGGGCGAGCGCCTGTTTGTGACCATCCCCTCCACTTTCAAGAGCGACGGCCTTCTCTACTTGAACTCGGACCGGGTCCGCGCCGAGGTCATGCAGGAGCGCGTTCGCCAGCGGATGGAGACCGCCACCAGCAAGCAGGTCTATCTGCGCGGCGATGAAGCCGTGCAGCTCCAGGAGCTGATGTCGATCATCGACCGGCTGAAAGACGCCGGTGTTGTCAACGTGGGCATCGTCGCCAAGGCGCCCGGAGACCTCTGAGTGGACGTCTCCGACGTCCTGCGTGATCGAGTCGGCCAGCCCGCCGGTCTCGAGAGGATGGCGATCATCTCGCTGTTGGTGCACGCGGTCCTGTTTGGCGCGCTGTACTTCCTGCCGGCTTTCTGGTGGTCGCGTGCCGCGCCAGCACCAAAGACGGTAATGACAATCTCGCTTGACGGCGGCAACGGCGGACCGAACAACGGCGGTTTCAGTAGTATCAGCCAGCGCGCGGTGCAGGCTGACGGCCCTCCCCCAGCCAAGCCTGAACCAATTCGACCACCGGCCGCAGTCCAGCCCGAGACAGTGCCTATTCCCACCAAGGCATCGCCGAAGGCGGTGACTGCTCGCCCGCGGGTCGCGACCAGTGCGCCCGAGGTCGAGCAGGCGCCAGAGGATGCGCGGGGCCGGACACCAACGCGTGGCGTTGAGCGTCGAGAGGGCAACGCGATTGCCGAGACAGGCGCTCGCGGCCAAGGCTTCGGTCTGTCGACCAGCAGCGGAAGCGGCGCTGGAGCGAGGCTCGACATCGTGGGTGACTTCTGCTGTCCGGATTACATCAGCCTGATGACGGACCGCATTCGAACCGGTTGGGATTCTCGTGCATCTGCCGCAGCCGTGACGATTGTGAAGTACACAATTCAACGGGATGGTACGATCACAGACACCAGCGTCGAGCGATCGAGCGGTGACCCGTCGCTCGACCTTCGCGCCCAGCGTGCTGTCATCATCACTCGGCAGTTACCGCCGTTGCCTGTCGCGTTCAATAATCCGAATCTCACTGTGCACCTGACGTTTCAATACACACGATGACGCGGAACCCTCACGCCCAACCCACACTGACCCGCCGGCGGGCCTCATGGCTGCCACTCGCTACGGCGACTGCCCTGGTGCTGGCGCTGTTGGCGCCGCCCCGTATCGTCGCGCAGCAGCCTCAGACGCAACAGCCTGGCGATATCAGCACGACGATCAGCGGTGATCAGAACGGCGCCCCGCCGCGTTTTGCGCTGACGGATTTTGTTGCGCTCTCGAACGATGCCGAAACGGTCGACGCCGCAAGCACAATCGGTCGCGTGTTGTTGGACGATCTGACTTTCGAGCACGAGTTCGCGTTGATGCCACGTGACGTCGTGTCGTCGGTGCCACCGGCGACCTCTATTGCGGATGTGGCCTTCGACCGCTGGAATGAGATCAATGCCGACGGTGTGATCGTCGGCACCGTCCAGAAGACCGGGAATGGCATTCGGGTTGAAGTGCGTCTGTACAATGTTCACTCGCGGCAGTCGGCGTTTGGCCGCGAGTACTCGGGCGCGGTGGCGAGCAAGCGCTTATTTGCGCACCAGATAGCCGACGAAATTCATCAGCAGCAGCGCGGGTTGCGTGGCGTGGCGCGCACCAAGCTCACCTTCAACTCCGATCGCGATGGCGAGAAGATGACGGGCACCGTGGAGAACCGCGGTGTCAAGGAGATCTACATCGCTGACTACGACGGTGAAAACCAGAGGCGCGTTACCACGCAGCGGTCGTTGAACGTCACGCCGACCTGGTCGCCAGATGGCCGGTCGATCGCCTACACCTCGTGGCGGCGCGGCGCGCCGAACATCTTCATTTCGAACATCTACCAAGGCACACTCGAGGAACTGACTAAGGGGCCGACGCAGAGCGTGACGCCTGTGTGGTCACCAGACGGCACACAGCTCGCGTACTCGTCGACTCGTGACGGGAACGGAAACTTCGAGATCTATGTGGCGAATCGCGACGGTTCGAATGTTCGACGCATTACGAATCATGCTGCTGCGGACATCACTCCGACTTGGGCACCGTCGGGAACTCAGATCGCATTCACCTCGGACCGCACGGGTTCTCCACAGGTCTATATCGTCGGGGTCGATGGACTGGGACTGCGCCAGGTCACGCGCGAGTCCTATGCGGATCGCCCGACTTGGTCTCCTGCGCCGTACAATGAAATCGCATACGCCGCTCGCTCCGGACCAGGGTTCGACATCCGGATTCTCGAACTGGCGACCGGCCAGGTCCGCCAGCTCACGTTCGGCGAAGGCACCAATGAGAGTCCAGCGTTTGCCCCGAATGGACGGCACCTATCGTTCATGTCCACCCGCGCCGGCAAGTCCCAGATCTTCTCGGTGGCGCGAGATGGACGTGATTTGAAGCAGCTGACGCGAACCGGCAACAATGCCCAGCCCAATTGGTCGAATTGAGAGGAGAAGCGATGGTACCCCGAGGGATGGCACGGTTCGCGGTGCGCGGTGGCGCGCTGTTGTTGATGTGGACGATCGCCGCGTGTGGCCACAAGACTCCGCCCGTAGCGAGGCCGACTCCGCCGGCTCCTCCGTCGGCGATGGCGGCAGCTGGCAACGGCGGGAACAGTGAGAGCGGCGCCAACAACGGCACTCGCCCACCGGCCCCACCCGCGCCTATGCCGGAGGCGGTCATCGTTCCGCCTGAACCAGTCACCAGCGATGCCATTGCGTCAGCGTCGCTTGACGAGTTGAACCGGACGTCGCCCCTTAAACCGGTGTTCTTCGATCTGGACAGCGCCGAGGTCTCCCCTGCCGCGCAGGCGGTCCTTGACGGGAACGCCGCGGTCCTTCGGAGATACGGCGTCTGGACAGTCACCATCGAAGGCCATTGTGATGAACGGGGAACCGCCGAGTACAATCTGGCCTTAGGCGAACGGCGCGCACTCGCGGCCCGTGCGTACCTCGTTTCGCTCGGTCTTGCCGCCGATCGCCTGCGGACTGTCAGCTACGGCAAGGAGTTTCCGTTCGATCCGGGGCACGAAGAGGCGGCGTTCTCGAAGAACCGCCGGGCGCATTTCGTCATCACCGCGAAGTGAATGCTATGACCATCAGGATTTCAACCACGCTTCTCGCCCTGATTCTGGCAGGAACATTGGCTGCACCCGCCGTGGCCGCCGATAAGGAACAGCGGCAGATGATGGCCGACCTGCGAATCCTGCAGGAGCAATCGCAGCAGTTGCAGAATCTCATCGCGACGCTGAGCGAATCAGTCAGGGCCGTGGGTACCCGGCTCGAACAACAGGCCGAGGTTTCGCGGAAGTCGTTTGCCGATCAGAAACTGGTGATTGATAACGTCTCCGCCGATCTCCGGGTGCTCAAGGAAAAGGTCGACGACAATAACGTGCGCGTCGGCTCACTCGGGCAGGAACTGGATGCATTGCGGCAGTCAGTTGCTTCTCTGAACGTATCCCGGCCATTTGGTCAGGACGCCGACGGACTGGGTGGCGGGAATGCCGGTGATCCCGTCGTCGGCGGCGGGACCGCCGCTGTGGGCGCGTCACCGCAGAAGCTTCTCGATGGCGCGATGGCCGATTACTACGGAGGCAACTACGATCTGGCAATCGCGGGCCTCGATTCTTACATCAAGGCCTATCCGCAATCTCCGCAAGCCGACTACGCGCAGTATCATGTCGGCCGCTCATTCATGCAGCAGGGCAAATACGACAGGGCCATCGAGGCCTATGAGGCAGTGGCCAAGAACTACCCAAAGAGTGGGTTCATTGCCGAGGCCTACGCCGCCGCCGGGGTCTCGTACAAAACCCTGCGCCAGAACGACAAGGCGCGTGAAGCCTTTGAGTTTGTGATCAAGAATTATCCAGATTCGACAGCGGCGACTATCGCCCGCCAGAATCTGACGACCACCAGACCGTAGTCAGACATCTCTCGAGAGACGACAACACTTATGGGTAGCGTGAACAAAGTCATTCTGGTCGGCAACCTCGGACGCGATGCCGAGTTGCGCTACACCCCTGGCGGAGCTGCAGTCGGGACGCTCAACATGGCGACCACCGAAGTGTGGAACGACAAGTCGGGCCAGCGGCAGGAAAAGACGGAGTGGCACCGCGTGGTGCTCTGGGGGAAGTCTGCCGAGTCACTTGCCGAATACCTCACCAAGGGCAAGCAGATCTACGTCGAAGGCCGCCTGCAAACACGCCAGTGGGATGACAAGGACGGCAACAAGCGCTACACGACCGAGATTCGGGGCGACAAGGTAGTGCTCCTCGGAGGCGGTGGTGGCGGCGGCCGAGGTGGTGGCGCTACCGAGCGTGGCGGTGACAGCGGAGGCGGCCACGGACCCGGACCGGATATGGCGGAGCCGCTGACCGACGACGACATTCCGTTCTAAGCTGAACGCAAGGAACGCGATCCTTCGTTCGCTTTGCGGATAGCGACCGCACTCACGTTCCGACCCCATGCCGGTGAAGCGCCGACATTAGTTCGTCTTCGATCTCTTGCGCCGTCGACATCGTAAGAACCCGACGCGCCAGGGCTTGCAGGTCATGACTATCGTGTTCAGCCAGCACTTGCCTCGCCACTCGCATGGCGCCTGGCGTCATACTGAAATGTCTCAGGCCAAGGCCGACCAAGAGCATCAGGACCGCCGGATCTGACGCCATCTCCCCACAAAGCGACACGGGCAGTGCGTGCCGTGTCGCCGCACGCCGCACCATGCGAATAACTCTGAGAATCGCCGGATGGAGCGGCTCATACAGTCTCGACACGCGATCGTCCCCGCGGTCGACCGCCAGGCAGTATTGGATCAGGTCGTTCGTGCCAATGGTGAAAAAGTCGACCTCGCGTGCCAGTAAGTCCGCTGTGTAGGCGGCGGCCGGGATTTCGATCATCACGCCCACTGGCACATCGGCGATTGGGTGACCTTCAGCCACCAGCATCTTTGCAGTCTCTGTGACGATGCGCCGAGCCTGGCGGACCTGTTCGACCCCAGAGACGAACGGAAACATCAGGCGCAAGTTGCCGTGACTCGAGGCGCGCAGCAGCGCACGAATCTGTGTGCGGAAGAGATCGGGACGAGTCAGATTGAGTCGCAGGCCCCTCAGCCCTTGTCGACTCCCACGCCCTTCCTCCGCGATCCAGCTGCCAGGAAGCGTCCGGTCAGTCGACTGCACGTCGAGCTGGTCTTCATCGATGTCGAACGTCCGAATGGTGATCGGGAGTGGTGCCATCTCCTTCAGCATTCGGGAGTAAACGTCGAACTGCTGGTCCTCGCTTGGTACGCCTTGCCGTGTCGAGAGGATAAATTCGGAACGATACAAGCCGACGCCCTCAGCTCCGGCATCGCGCGCCGCGGCGACGTCGTCGGGGAACTCAATATTGGCATCCAGCCGAATGGCGACGCCATCTGCCGTCGTCGCAGAGAGGCGGTGCGCGTGCCCGATCGGAGTCGTGGATCGCTCTACCGTACGACTGACGATGCGCGCGAGCATATCGGGTTCGGGCTCGATGATGATTTCTTCGGCGGTGCCGTCGATGACCACCAGCTGTCCAGGATGAATCAGGCGGCTGGCTTGGTGGAGTCCGACCACAGCCGGCACTCCAAGAGAGCGAGCCAAAATTGCCGTGTGATACGTCCGACTGCCCGCGTCAGTCGCGAAGCCTCGAACCTTCGTCCAGTCAACCTGTGCCGCAAGAGATGGCGTCAGCTCGTCCGCAATCAAAACAGAGGCCTCTTCGATTGGCTTCAGCAGGTCGCGCGGCGTTGAGGAGCCTTCACGAAGGTTCATGCGCAGCCGCCCCACCAGGTCCGCGACGTCGCCCCGGCGCTCACGAAGGTACGGGTCGGCGGCCTCATCGAGCACCGCACCAAACTCCTCGAACACTTGTTGCAGCGCCCAGTCAGCGTTGAGGTGCTGCTCGCGCACCAACGCTTCTGCCCGCGGGACCAGCATCGGGTCGTCGAGCATGAGCAGTTGGACATCGAACAGCGCGGCCAGCTCCGGTCCCCTGCGGTGCTCCACGCGCACGCGGATATCCTGCAGCTGCTGCCTCGAACGCTCGCGGCTGCGCTGTAGTCGCTCGACCTCACCACCGAGACGCCCGTCGGCAACTTGATAGCGCAGCACCTGGGCTCGTTGGATGAGGACGACCGCCCGTCCGTGGACGACGCCGGGCGAGACGCCAATGCCTTTTACACGTTGCATGCGCCTTCGCCAAATCCTTCGCTGACCAGTTGGGCGAGTGCGTCGACCGCGGCCTGTTCGTCCGGGCCGTCCGCGGCGATCGCGATGATGCTGCCTCGCGCCGCCGCCAACAGCAGAAGTCCCATGATGCTCTTGCCGTCCATCGCGCGGCCGTGCCGCGATACCCTGATTCTCGAGGAGAAGCCGTTCGCCACATGCACAAACTTGGCTGCCGCACGAGCATGCATCCCCAACTCGTTCACTACGGTCACAGTCTTCTCAACCACGTCAGGCCTTCTCGGCGTGCAGCAGATCGGAGGCCACCCAGATGGAGCTCCGTCCGTGGTCGCGCAGCTCCCGCGCCACTGCACGCAGATCCGTGGACGCCGGCATCGACGCCACCTTCAGGAGCATCGGCAAGTTCACACCAGTGATCACCTCAAGGGCATCGCTCAGAAACGTCATGCCCAGATTTGACGGAGTGCCGCCGAACATGTCCGTCAGTAGCAGTACGCCGGAGTCGCCGCGGACGCGCTCGATCGCCTGCGCGATGTCCTCGCGGGCATCGTTCACCTCGTCGTGCCAACCAATGGACACCGCGGTGAACTGCGGCAGGTCACCGACAATCATCTCAGCGGCATTGAGCAGCTCGTTGGCCAATTGGCCGTGCGTGACGACGACAACGCCGATCACTTCGAGGCCCGTCGGATGTCGCGATGCCGAACGCGCAGGTGTGTGCCAGGCACGTGCGCCAGCTTCTTGCCGAGGCGCTCAGCGATCATCACGGAGCGATGGCGGCCCCCCGTGCAGCCGACCGCCACTGTCAGGTAACTCTTCCCTTCCGCGATATAGAACGGCATCACGAACGAGACGTATTCCTCCAGTCGCTGAATGAACTGTGTGGTCGAGGCGTCGCGCTCCATGAAGTGAACGACCGCGCGATCCCGCCCCGTTCGCTTCCTGAGCGCAGGCACAAAATGTGGATTGGGCAAGCACCGCACGTCAAACACGAGATCCGCATCGACTGGCACGCCGTGTTTGAAGCCGAAACTGAGCACTGTCACGACCAGGCTGGTCTGCACCCGGTCTCGCGACAGGCTCATGAAGAAGCGACGCAGTTCATGAACGGTGAGATCCGACGTATCGAGAATCTCGTCAGCTAGTCCGCGCAGCACGCTGAGCCTGGTGCGCTCGTCGCGGATACCTTCGCTGACCGATCGCGCCGCCGCAAGAGGGTGCGGCCGCCGCGTTTCGCTGAAGCGGCGCACCAGCGCGGCATTGCTGGCTTCCAAGAAGATCAAGATCGGATGAATCCCCTTGATGCGCTTCAACTGTTCGAAGACGCGGGGGAATGACGACAGCAGGTTGCGCTCGCGCACGTCAACGACGATGGCGACCTTCTCGATGTCGGCCGTCTGGGTCGCGAGCCGTGCCAGCGTCGGGATCAGCGTCGTCGGCAGGTTATCGACACAGAAGTAGCCGAGATCTTCGAGCGCGTGCACCGCCTGTGACTTTCCGGATCCCGAGAGCCCGGTGAGGATGATGAACGGGCGCACCAAAGTCGTGGAAGTTGGTAACTCGGTCAGAGGGCGTCGAGGGCGCTTCAGCGTCATGGGCGTTCGTTCTCAGGGCTGATGTCGTCGGCGTCAGGGGCGTCGGTGTCCTGCAGGGTGTGTTCGAGACGTCGTGCGAGCAGGCGCGCCGCATGATGCCCGCGCGCACGCAGCAATTGATTGCGGGCCGCGACCTCGACGAGGATAGCAATATTCCGCCCCGGTGCGACGGGCATGCGAATCAGCGGCAACGGGATGCCGAGGATATGAAGAAACGTATCGTCGAGGCCGAGGCGATCGTACGCACGGCACTCATCCCAGCGTTCGAGTTGGACAGCGAGCTCAATCTGTTTCGAGACTCTGGTCGCGGCGACTCCAAAGAGTTGTCGAATGTTGATGATGCCGAGGCCACGGATTTCCATGTGATGCCGCGTCAGATCCGGGCAACTGCCAACCAGACGCGTCTCGGCCCGGCGCTGGACTTCGACGGTGTCGTCGGCCACCAAGCGGTGTCCACGTGCGACGAGATCGAGAGCCGACTCGCTCTTGCCGATGCCGCTGTCACCAGTGATCAGGATCCCGAGGCCAAGCACGTCGAGTAGAACGCCATGGATGACCGTGCGCTCTGCCAGATGATCTTCGAGGACGACGGCAATCTTTGAGATCGCGGACGGTGTCGGCTCGGGGGTGCGGAGCAGGGGAATGCCTTGACGCTCGCACTCGCTGACCAGCAATGGCGGTGGTTCGAGTCCACCCGTCACCAGCACGCAAGGGACTGGTGCCGCGCGCATCCGATCGAGTGCCTGGCGCACCGCGGGCTCTTCGAGTCCGCTCAAGAAATGGATCTCGCTCTCGCCAAAGACCAGCACGCGCCCCGGCTTCAGGTAGTCGTGAAAGCCGGCGAGCGCTAGCCCGGTCTTCTGAATGTGCGGGCTCGTGATGCGGCGCGCCAGACCAAGCGAGCCGGCCAACGCTTCGAGGGCGAGCACCGAACTCGGGCGCGAGAGCAAGGTCTCGACAGTCATGCCGTGCTGGTTGGCGGGGCTCGTCATCGCGAGGCCTTAGACGGTTAGTCGGTGGTGCGCCGCCTGGGTCCAGCCGTCTTCTTCTTAGTGGTCCTGGACGACACCGGCGCCGCCCTGCGGCGGCGCTCCTGCCACTTCCCTTTCACCGTTTTGGCCTGATGCGCAAGCTTGTCGACCGCGGTGCCGACGGCGATCCCGAAATTGTCGCCCGTGCCGGCGCTATGCAGAAAGCGCTCGTCGCGTGCGTGCAAGGACACCTCGGCGCGACAGCCGACCTTTTCCGAAAACAGCACGACTTGCGCCGACACGGCGGCGTCGTTCATGAGTCGTTCGATCTTGGCAAGCTTGGTGGCGACAAGACGGCGAAGGGCTGGCGTAATGTCGAGCTGATGTCCCGTGAGGTCGACGCGCATGGGTGGGATCCTAATAGAGGATCTTGCGTTGATTGGAGGTCGAAATCTTCAGTTCTTCACGGTATTTCGCGATCGTACGGCGGGCCAGCTCCAACCCCTCTTTCTGGAGGATGCTGACGATCTTCGAGTCGCTGAGTGGCTTACGCGGATCTTCGTTCTCGATAATCTTCCTGATGCGCTGCTTGATCGTCACCGACGAAACACTCTCGCCGTACGAACTGCTGATACCGCTGTGGAAGAAGTACTTCATCTCGAACACCCCCTGCGGGGTGTGCATGTACTTGTTCGTGACGACGCGACTGACCGTCGACTCGTGCATGCCGATGTCGTTGGCGACGTCGCGCAGGACCAGTGGCCTGAGGTGCTCGATACCGTGATCGAGGAAGTCACGCTGGAAATTGATGATGCTGGTTGCGACCTTGTGGATCGTCTTCTGGCGCTGCTCCACTGACTTGATGAGCCACAGCGCCGATCGGAACTTGTCCTTCACATACGCGCGCGTCTCGTCGTTGTTCTCGGAGCCTTTGTCGAGCAGGCGGCGATACACGGGACTGATGCGCATTTGCGGCAGGCCGTCTTCGTTAAGGAGCGCGACATACTGCTCCTCCACCTTGACGATGTAAACGTCCGGAATCACATACTGCGATGGCGTGGGGTTGTAACGGCTACCGGGCTTCGGATCGAGGTTCCGGATGATCTCGATGTGTTCCTTGAGGTCGTCGATTGTGAGCCCAAGCTTCTTTGCTATCTCCGGCACCTGGTGGTTCTGCAGGAGCTTCATGTGCTCGGTGACGATCTTCTCCGTTGCCGTCCCATCGAGTCCGAGGTGCCGTAGCTGGAGTAGCAGGCACTCTTGAAGATCTCGCGCCGCAATGCCCGTCGGATCGAAGCCCTGCACCATGCGCAAGGCCCGCTCGACGTCGTCTACCGCCCACGGGCCCATCGCGGCGAGTTCTTCGAACGATGCCACCAGATACCCATCGTCGTCCAGATTGCCGATGATGGCTGTACCGATCTCCCGAGCCACAGAATCGTCAGTCTGCATCGAGAGTTGCCAGAGCAGGTGGTCTGAGAGCGAACTCGACGTCGACAGCGTGTTCTCGATCGGCGGTAGCTCCTTCACCTCCTGTGGCGCCTTGGGGCGGTAGCCGTCGTCGAGGTAATCGCCAAAGAAGTACTCGTAGTCCTGATCGTCCCAGGTGTCGGTCTTGTTGGCCGGCTGCTCGGCCTCGGGCTTTTGTTCTTGAGGCGCAGCTTCGGCCGGCTGAAGGTCCTCGGTCGGCACCTCTTCGAGCATCGGGTTCTCAACCATCTCCTGGTTGAGCAAGTCGGAGAGTTCCAACGTCGACATCGGCAGCAGCTTGATAGCCTGCTGCAGCGAGGGGGTCAGAATGAGTTTCTGGACGAGTCGGGTATGTAGCTTCTGCTGAATTCCCATTGGGCCGAGAGGCCTTATGCAAGGGCCACGCCCAGTTTAGTCCAAGCGGAACTCGGTCCCTAGGTAAATTCGACGCACTTCTTCGTCATTCGCCAAGCTCGCGGGCGTTCCGCTCTTGAAGATCGCGCCGCCGGAGACGATGTAGGCGCGGTCAGTGATGCGAAGCGTTTCTCGGACGTTGTGGTCCGTGATGAGCACGCCGATCCCACGGTCTCTGAGGTGGAAGATGATCTTCTGGATGTCGGTGACGGCAATCGGATCGATGCCGGCAAACGGTTCGTCCAGGAGGATGAACTTCGGAGACATGACGAGCGCACGGGTGATCTCGGCACGTCGTCGCTCGCCCCCGGATAACGTGTAGGCCTTCGCCTTGGCCAGCGGGGTCAGGTTCAGTTCGGCGAGTAGCTCCTGCACGCGGGCGCGGCGGGACGAGCGATCCATCTTCATCGTCTCGAGGATCGCCATGATGTTCTGCTCGACGGTGAGACCGCGGAAGATCGAGGCTTCCTGTGGAAGGTAGCCGATCCCTTTACGGGCGCGGATATACATCGGGTCGCCCGTGACGTCGACGCCGTCCAGCTCCACTCGCCCGGAATCGGGCGCGACGAGGCCTGTGGTCATGTAGAACGTCGTGGTCTTGCCGGCGCCATTTGGCCCAAGCAAGCCCACAATCTCGCCGGCGGCGAGTTCGAGGTTGACCCCGCGGACGACGGTGCGGCCACCGTACGACTTCGTGAGATCGAAGGTCCTGAGTGTGGCCATTCGGAGGTGTCAGGGGACTCAGCGCGAGGTGCCCTGGCAGTTCTGCTTTCCTGTGGTCTGCGTGCGGGCCTGCTCGTTGCCGTCGACGACAATCCTATCGGTGGCCTTGAAGAAGGTCAACGTGCGACCGACGGTTTCCCGCCCGCATTCATCCACGGCCTTGACCGGCGCTCCCGTTACGACATACCGCCCATCGACGCCGAAGTATGAGAGCCTCGTGCCGGTCGTCTTCCTGGTGGCGGAGCGCAGGGACACTGCGTCGTACCCTTCGAGTCGTTCGAGAGCGTCCCCGCTCTTCTCGAGGAAGAGTTCGATCCGATCGGCGGTCAGGTCGCCCTGAGGCCCGCGCAGATGTGCAGTGCCGGTGTACACGCCGCGGCGCTTCGCGTCCTCGTATTGAAAGCGGTCGGCCGTGCCGACTGAGCGCACGCGCTCCGGCTTTCCGTCTTTTCCTTCCTGGGACATCATGGCGACGACGGCGACCGGGCCCGTCGTGTCGAGGTCTCCCAGCTTGCTGTCGATGGAGATCGTGGGTGCCTTGATCTGTGTCTCGCCCTGCCATAACAGCGCCTTGCCGGTATAGACCGCCTTCGCGTCTGCACCGTTGTAGTCCAGGGCCTCGGCCGTGACATTGACCGGCTGATCCTGTTTCAGCATCGACGGCATCCGCAGATCGGTTTCGGAGGTCTGAGATCCCCTCCCCTTCGGCTGGAGAACACTCTTCACCGCGCCGGTGGCCTTGACGATTGGCCCTTGAAGCGTCACGTCCACCCGAGCGGCATCCACGGTGAGCTGGTCATTCACGATGTGCGGTGTCGGGCTGGCCGGGTCACTACCCGTCAGTTCGAGCGTTCCGGCGTCGAGGGCATACTTGGCGAAGGCGGACGTCGAATAGAGAACGCCGTCGGTGAAACGGACACCGTTGGCAAACCTGGCGTCGCTGATCGAGCTGAAGCCGGATGCGACAGCAAGGTCCAGAGTCGCCGCGCGCGCGCTGCGCTCCAGATTCGCACCCTTCTCGGTGAACTGCACCCCGCCGCTGAAATGTGCGCCTGTCAGGCCGCGCTGGTCGTCGCCAAGCCCATCCAGCGCTTGCGCTGCGATCGTCCGGGCCACTCCAGAGTCGTCTGCCGGCAGCGAGACCCGCACCTCGTCTCGTGCTGTCAGACTCTTGAGGGTTGTGCCGTTGGGTGCGAGTGCCAAGTCAATCATGCTCGCGCTGATCTCCCGGCCAGACTGACGTTGGTTGCCAGCGATTCGCACTGCGGCATGACCATTGATGAGGGCGCGTTCGAGGGCATGGCCGTCGGCACCGTATTTCAGGTCCATGTCCTGGCCGACGAGCGATTCGAGACCGCCTGGTGTGCGACGGGTTTGCCGGATACTCGAATGCCCCCTCAGTTCCATGGACTCGACGTCCTGCTCGTCCTCGGTGAGATGGGCGACGGCGATGTCTGAGGCAATGTGCTGTCCGCCGCGGGTGGCCGTCATCTGCCGATCGAAGCGCATGGTGCGCTCACGTCTCCTGAACTCGAGGGCACCTGCCGCCAGCGTCGTCGCGCTCTCCCCGCGGCGGCCTGGCGCGACGCGCACGCGCGCCTTCTCCGCAATGGTCAACACGTCTTCGGCTTGGTCGAACGTCAAGCCCAGGCCCGCGCCGCGCATGCGGCCCCGTGAAAACCGTGCCTCGCCAGGAATCCGAGTCATGCCGTCATTCTGCGTGTAGACGGCATGTCGCGCCCTGAGTACCAAGCCGTCACTGGCGGTCACGGTGACGTGGCCGTCGAGCTCGATGGTCGATTCGTCCTTGCCGACCTGTCCCTCGTCGGCCGTGACGACAAAGGTTCGGTCGGACCGGGCGGTCGTGACGTTGACGCCCATCATCTTCGACGTGTTGTCCTGGTAGGTAACGAGGCGGTCGTAGTGGATCCGCACCTCCTCGCGCTCACGATTGACGCGGAAGGTCTGCCCCCCTTCGCTCTCTACGATAGCCTTGGGGTCGGTGGCCGTGGCCGGCGCTTCGATGGTCTTCACCGCGCGCCGACGCAGGGTTGTCCCGACGAGCAGGGCAACCCCGACAAAGGCGAGCACGACGATCAGGCGCGCGACTCGCTGCCATCTCATGAAATCAGCACATCCTCGCAGGCGATCGATTGACCGAATCCGGGCAGTCTCAGCTTTGAGACTCCGACGCACGCAGATCGGCAAGCGTTAGTTCGACGTAGCTTTCGCCGTTGTACCGATTCTGTTCCAGAGAAAAGGCGACGTCGAGGGCCGCCTTGTGTTCGACGTAGTAGTCGTAACGCTCGGCCGCTCGCCAGGCAATGGCGCGGAAGACGCGCCCGTCCTGACGGAGTGTCATCTTCAAGTGGCGTTCTTTGAGCTTGCGCGGGCCATCGACGATCTCGACCCGTCGGGTTGAGAACACCGGGCGCGGGTTGCCAGCGCCGAAGGGAGCCAGCGACGCGACTCCGGCGGCCACCTCCGCGGTGATCCCTCGAAAGATGAGATCGCCATCCACACGTAGGCGCGGCATCAGGTCCTCGGGCTGCAGGACGCCATCTGCGATGTCGTTGATGGCGAGTCGCATTTCTCTCACCCGCGCGGCCTCCATGGTGAGCCCGGCGGCCTGTTTGTGGCCGCCAAAGCGAATGAACAACGGGGCGCACTGTTCGAGTGCGGCTAGGAGGTCGAAATGCGGAATGCTTCGACACGATCCGTGCGCCACACCGTCTTCAATGGAGAGGACGATCGCCGGTCGATGAAAGGCGTCCACGAGCTTCGATGCGACGATGCCGATGACGCCGCGATGCCAGCCTTCACCGGCGACGACCAGGATCGTTCGCGCCCCGACATCAGGATCGGTTTGAACAATCTTTTTGGCCTGCGCGAGAATGTCGGCCTCTTCTTCCTGCCGTC
>JBEBGG010000336.1:0-1784 GCA_040081555.1 Vicinamibacterales bacterium | reverse complement strand
AGAAGAAGAAGAAAGAATAAGAAACAAGGAAGGGCGCGCCACTGGGGCGCGCTACATTCCACTCGCCTCGCCCGCAATACCTCGCGCCGCCACCCACGGCGCTCGACCACGCCCACTGAAAGTTGAATCCGCCCAGGCGTCCATCAGCGTCGAGCACCTCACCAACCAGCGACAATCCTGGGCACACACGTGACTCCATCGTGCGTGGATTGATCTCGGAGAGCATCACGCCGCCCGCTGTAGCTTCGGCGTAGGTATAGCCGCGCGTGTCGGTCACAGCGAGCGGCCACTCTGTCAGCGCCCGCACCAGCCGCCGGCGAGCGTCGCGGTCAAGCCGGCAGGCAGGTGTCTCGCCTTCCACGCGGGATGACGCCAACACGACATCACATACCGCTCCGGGCAATAGAGTCGTCAGCAGCGTGCCGATGCCGGCACGCGGGCGTTCTTGCGCGAGCGTCACGAGGTGCGCGTCCACGGTGTCGAAGGCAGCACCTGCCATCACATTCATCGTGGCCGAGGGACCTCTGCCCTCGATCCGCGCTCGCGCCCAGACACGGGATGCGTCGAGGGCGACCGGCCCACTGATGCCGAAGTGGGTCCACAGCAGTGCGCCGCATAGTCGTTCTGAAACGCGACCGTCGACCCAGACGGTGATCTCGGCGGGATGTGCCACGCCTGAGAGCGTGGCGTGTGCGGTATCCGCATCGTCGAGGAGCAACGGCGCCAGCGCCGGTGTCGTGTCGACGATGGTGTGGCCGAGGCGGTGGGCAAGAACGTAGCCGCCACCGTCGCTGCCGCTCTTTGGCAGCGCGCGTCCGCCGGTGGCGAGCACGACACGTCGCGCCTTGCACGGTCCGTGCGTGGTCTCGAGCAGGAAGCCATCCTCGGCACGCGTGAGCGCGGTGACGCGATGGTCGACGAAAAGCGCAGCGCCAACGCCTGCCACCTCACGTAGCAGCGCATCGAGTACGTCGCGTGACTTGTTTGAGTCAGGAAACAGTTTGCCGAGAGGCTCCTCGTGCAGGGTGATGCCGAGGCGGCCGAACCATTCGCGCGTGTCGGCCACCGAGAACGCGCGCAACACCTGACGGATGCTGGCGCGTGAACCACCCCAGAAATCGCGGTCCGTGACTGTGGCGTTGGTGACATTGCAGCGACTGCCGCCACTGACGAGGATCTTTGTGCCCGGTTTCCTTGCACCTTCGAAAAGGACCACGCGCAGCGAAGGGGCGCGCCGGCCGAGAAACGCCGCGGCGGCCAGGCCGGCGGCGCCGGCGCCCACAATTGCGACGTCGACGGCCTCGAGGCCGGTGGTGTTTGTGGTCATGGACGCTTGCAGCCGAGAGCACTCCGATGAACCAGAGCGGGCCAAGCGAATGATGGTGCGGAAGAGAGGACTCGAACCTCCACGAGATTGCTCCCGTCAGCCCCTCAAGCTGATGCGTCTGCCATTCCGCCACTTCCGCAAGTGGTCTGAAGCGAATCCGAAAACGAATAGCGCCAGAGCTACCCATCTTACATGGAAACGCTTCGCGAGACACCGGTCTGGTCTGTTCTGCTAAACCTCGAATGCTCTCAGCGGGCAGGGAGCGTGGGGACGCACCACTCGCCTACGGTGCTGCGTCGGCGTGCGACCCTTACTTCGGCGACGCGGGGGGGGCGCCTGCCGGTGTTGCCGGTGACTCCGGAGTGGCTGGCGCGGCCGCCGGCGCAGGAGTCGTTGCTGCGGGAGTGGCTGCCGGCGGTGGCGCGCTGCCACTCACCACTGACCCAGGCCCCCGCTG
>JBEBGG010000168.1:0-7144 GCA_040081555.1 Vicinamibacterales bacterium | reverse complement strand
CAGTTCGATCGTCTTCGGCCCAAGCGCGTGCCACAAAAGGCGACCCGTCCCCGTCGAAGGTCGCACGGACTCATAGACGTGCGTGAGCCACCGGTAGTCCGTCTCGTAGGCGCTGAGAACGGGGTCGGGCGAGACGGCCTCCCACAAACGCGCCAGGTAACTATAGTCGGCCGCGTAGTGGTCCCGGGTGTCGTTGTTCGGCAGGCAGGCCTGCGCAGCCATGAGCCCTTCGTACCCGGTGACGGCCCGATCCACGCCAGGGAAGTACGCGAGGCACTTCTGGACTGCTTCGGGGAGGCGGCCGGACAGCTCGTTGATGTTTTTGACGACTCGGGTGATCCCCTCCTCGTCGAACTGAATCGCCCGCGCGACATCGTCGAACACTCCGAGGTAGTCGACGATGAGACCGTGCGTCTTGGCCTCGCCGTAGGGCCGATTCGTGCGGCAAATCGCTTGGAGCAGGGTGTGGTCTCGCAACGGCTTGTCGAGATACATCGCTTGAAGGATCGGCGCGTCGAAGCCTGTGAGCAGCTTCGACGTGACGATCAGGACCTTCAGCGGATCAGCCGGATCGCGAAACCGATCGAGGAGCTTCTCCTCGGCGTCGCGGTCGCGGCGGTAGGCCGCGTAATCGTCCTCGCCGCTGTTGACCGTCATCACGATGTCCGACATCTCCGGCGGCAGGTGCTCGTCGAGCGCCTTCTTATAGAGCACGCAGCTCTGTCGGTCGAACGTCACGACCTGGGCACCGAAGCCGTTGGGCGCAACCTTCTGTTGATAGTGCGCGGCGATATCGGCGCAGATCCTCTGGATCCGCTCCGGGGCCTTCACGAGGACCGCCATCTTCGCAGCGGTCTGAGCAAGCCTGTCTCGGTCGAGGTCGCTGAGATTGCCCGTCAACTCCTTGAACGCCTGGTCGATCGCCTCCTTGTCGATATGCAGCTCCAGTAGCCGCGGTTCGAAGTGAAGCGGCATCGTTGCGCCGTCGCGGATCGACTCCTCGAAGCCGTAGCGGCTCATGTAGCCGGCCTTGTCCTCCTCGGCACCGAAGGCGTAGAAGGTGTTGCGATCCGCTCGGTTGATCGGCGTTCCGGTGAGCCCGAAGAGAAACGCGTTCGGCAGCGCTTCTCGCATCTTCCTCCCGAGGTCGCCTTCCTGCGTGCGGTGCGCCTCGTCCACCATCGCAATGATGTTGCTGCGGTCGTTCAAGACGCCGCCGGCTTCGGCGAACTTGAAGATTGTTGTGATGATGATCTTGCGCGTGTCTTGGGTTAGCAGGCGCTGCAGCTCGGTCCGACTGTCGGCCTTCACGAGATTTGGCGTATCCGCTGCGTAGAAGGTGCTCGAGATCTGGCTGTCGAGATCGATCCGGTCCACCACGATCATCACTGTGGGATTCTTTAGGGCCGGATGGAGCCGCAGCTTCCGCGCTGCGAAGAGCATCAGGAGGGATTTGCCGGATCCCTGGAAGTGCCAGATGAGCCCCTTCTTCGGGTGGCCTGCGACGACGCGCTCGACGATCTGGTTCGTGGCTTCGTACTGCTGATGGCGGGCGACGATCTTGATACGGCGTTTCTTCTTGTCTGTGGCGTACGCAGTGAAGCTGGCCAGGAGGTCCAAGACGACGTTCGGCCGCAGCATCAAATCAACGGCCTGCTCAATGCGCTTCAGCGCTGGCGCTTCGCCGTCTGCCACGATCCGCCAGGGTCCCCACAAGTCGACCGGCAGACCGATGGAGCCATAGCGAAACTCCTTGCCCTCGGTGGCGATCGAGACAACGTTCGGGACGAACAACTCCGGGACGTTGCGTTCGTAGTCCTCATGGATCTGAACGGCCGCATCGAACCAGCTCTGGCTCGCTCGGACAGGCGTTTTTGCCTCGATCACGATGAGCGGAATGCCGTTGACCAGCAGCACAAGATCAGCGCGCTTCTCGCTAGCACCAGCGCGACAGGTGAACTGTGTGGTGACGACGTACTGGTTGCGTTCGAGGTCGTCGAAGTCCACGAATCGGACGGTGACGTGCTCGCCGCGCTCGCCGAAAGGCATCGACCGCTCGCCGATGAGCCAAGCGGTGAACTCCTCGTTCGACTTTACCAGGCCGTCGCTCCGGACACCCAAGATGATGGCGCGCAGCCTGTACAGCACATCCTCCGCGCGGTCGGGTTGCACAGCTATCTCGGGATTCAGCCGAATCAAGGCCTCGCGCAGGTGACTCTCGACGATGACCTCATGGGGCTGTCGGCCAAGGTTCTGCGGAGCGAGGAAGTGCCAGCCGAGACCGGAGACGCGACCCTGCCGGCGCGCAACCCCAGGACCAACGGCGGTGTGGTGCGTAATGCCGCCGCACAGGCGGTCCCGGATGAAGGCTTCGACCGTGTTGGACTCATTGAAGGTCATAGGACTCGCTCGTGCCAAGCCGTCTTCAGCAACGCCCTGCCGAATCTAAAAGCCTCTTCTCTACGCTCGGTAATTCTCTTCTCAGCGTCCACCCATTCATCGAGAACGCCAGCAACGTCCCTTTGCGCTGATAGACCAGGCAGAGTCACGCTCAATCGTCCGATGATCTGTTCGTTCATTCCAGGCATCACGGTACCGTTGCCCCCCGCTTGCGCCTGCAACCAACGCTGCGTTGTCTCCGAACGCAAGAAATGGAAGAAGTACCGTGGATTGATTCGACTAGCGTCGACGCGGAATCGAATACAGTCGGAGCCCACCAAATACTCCTGATGCTCGGGCAGGACAAAAACTAGGTTGTGCATGTGGCGCTTTCTGCCAAGCAGCATGTCGCCGGACTTCATCCAGTACTTCTCGAGCCGCAACCAGTCTTCATCGCCTATGCGTACGGCCTTGTCTGCGACGATATGACCGTCGGCCATGTCCACTGGGTTAATGACCGGATGCCCGCTGTTCGTGTACGCGGACGCCCGCAACACGGTGCCGAACGGGCCAGTCTGGAGCGACAGCGCCTTACTTGAGATCAGATCGCCACAGGAGCATTGCTGGCCGTCTTTTGAACTCGCAAAGTACTTCGCCGCCAAAGCCGCCTGAGTGGCGTGGAGCTGTTCCCGGACGTCGCGCAGAGCCTCGGCGACGTGCCCGGAGGCCCGAAGTGCCTCGATGAGTCGTTCTTGCTCCTGCAGCGACGGGAGGGCGAATTCGTAGGCGGCCAGGCTTTCCCAATTCGTTCGAGGCGACAAAGACCCTGCAGATGTCCCGACCGCATGCTCGAAGAATCCATCCGTTTGGCAGATGAACGGTAACAGGTCGCGATGCAGGCGATTGTTCTTGGATTCAAGCACGTAGATGTCGCCCGAGCAGACGCCGTCGAAGTGAGTTTTCGCCACCTTGCGCTGATACGCTCGCCGCTTCCCAAACAAGACCTGACCCGCACGAAACACGTTTGTGAACGTCGTCCCATCGGAGACCCTCCCCCAGCGGCGGATCTTGAGGTCTCCAGGATCGATGTGCTCCAGACCAACGTAGCGATCGAGACCATCCTGGTCCGGATGGCTCGACCGTTCTCGATTCAGCCGCACGACATCGCCGAACGCGACGCGAGCCCACCCCTTCCGCAAATTCGCGTCAGACATCTGGGGCTTCCTCGTTCACTGCGCCATCGAGCGTGTCGACGAGCGTATCCATCTGCTGCCAAAACTCCCGCCCGCTGGCGTCGAACCCCACCCACACCTTCTTCAGATCGTCGTCTCCGTTGTTCCGAGTCTCGGCGCCGTTCGGTCTTACGTAGCGCGGAATCGAGAGGTTCGCGCCCTTTGCAAGTACGTCCTCCATCGAGGCGACCTTGGCGAATCCTGGTACGTCAGTAAAGGCGCGATACGCGGCAAGGATGCGCTGCTGGTGCTCGGGTTTCAGGAAGCTCTGCGCACGCTCACGCGCTAGTTCGTGGACGGCGTCGATGAACAGGATCCTGTGCTGACGCTTAGCCGGTTTACGGGTGCGACAGACGACGACGCAGGCTTCCATCGGTGAGTTGTAGAAAAGATTCGGGCCGAGGCCGAGGACGCACTCGAGGAGGTCGAGCTCCACTAGTTTCCGCCGCATTTCGGACTCTTCGTTTCGGAATAGGACCCCGTGTGGGAACAAGATGGCGCAGCGCCCGGACTCCGGATCGAGGCTCTTCAGAATGTGCTGGAAGAACGCGTAGTCGGCGCGCCCCTGCGGCGGCGTTCCGAGGAAGTTGCGCCCCCACGGGTCATTCTGCCAGGCCTCGCGGTTCCATTTCTTGATCGAGTAGGGAGGATTCGCGAGGACGACGTCGAAAGTGCGGAGGCGGTCGCGCTCGATGAAGCCGGGGTTGCTCAGCGTGTTGCCGGCGGCGATGTCGAAGTCCTCGACGCCGTGAAGGACAAGGTTCATGCGCGCGATGGCTGCGGTGATGTGGATCAGTTCCTGGCCGTACAGGCCGAGCGTGCGCACGTCGCCGCCGCGGCGCTTGACCTCGGCAAGTGACGAAATGAGCATCCCGCCTGTGCCGACCGTCGGGTCGTAGACGCTATCGCCCGAGTTCGGCTCGAGAATTTGGGTCATGAGATGCACGAGCGTGCGGTTGGTGTAGAACTCCTGCGCGGTGTGGCCGCTGTCGTCGGCGAACTGCTTGATTAGGTATTCGTAAGCGTTGCCCAGTTCGTCTTCTGGCACTGCAGTAAGACCGAGGTCGTGCTGTGAGAAGTGCTCGATGAGATTCTTCAGCGTCTCGTCTGGCATCTGCGCCTTGTCGGTCCACGAGGCGCTGCCGAAGATGCCCGCGAGACGCTTCGGGTTGGCGGCTTCGATCGACCGAAACGCGTTGACGAGCGCGCGCCCCACGTCGCGCGAGGCGGCTCGCACGTCGGCCCAATGAGCGCCTTCAGGAATCGCAAAACGATCATGCGCAGTGGCGCGGGCGTAGGCGGCGTCTGCAGTCTCACTCAACGCAATCCGATATTCGTCGTCCCAGACGTCCGATAGGCGCTTGAAGAAGAGCAGTGGGAACACGTACTGCTTGTAGTCGCCCGCGTCGATCAGCCCCCGAAGTAGATTGGCGGCTCCCCACAAGTACGACTCAAGCTCCTGTTGGCTAAGACGCTCTGGAGCCTGACTCATGACAACCAGCCGCCATCGAGGAGGATTTCGCGTAGCCGATCCTCAGCCACCCGCGCCTCATAGATGGCCTGTTTGAAGGAAGCGACGGCGTTAGGAAGCGGCGGGATATCCTCACCAATTGGAGGTAGCACGTAGCGCGAGATGTTCAGAGTCCAGTCTTCGGCCTTAATCTCGTCTAGTGTGACAACCCTCGCACGATCGGGGACATCCCCGAATGAGCGCGCCCATCTCACGATCTGGTCGGCGTGTTCCGGGTCGAGGAAGTTCTGCGCTCGTCCCTTGCGGAACAAAGGCGAGGCATCGACGATGAGCACTTTGCCCTTCCGAGCAGCAGGCTTGGAACGACGGAGTACCACCACTGCGGGCGCGAGACCTGTGCCGTAGAAGATGTTCGGCGCCAAGCCGATGACCGCTTCGATCAAGTCCTCTTCAAGCAGCGTCTTCCGGATCCTGCCTTCTGCGTCCTTCCGGAAGAGCCCACCCTGAGGTAGGACTACCGCCATGCGGCCGGTGCCTGCCGCCATCGAGGCCACCATGTGCTGGACCCAGGCGTAGTCTCCATAGCTATCGGGTGGAAGGCCGAAAGCGGCTCGGCCCCAGGGGTCGGCTTCCCAGAAGTCCCGTCCCCATCCCTTGAGCGAGAACGGCGGATTTGCGATGACGCAGTCGAATGTCGCCAACCCGCCAGTGGCCGAATCGGTGAAGGCCGGACTACGGAGTGTGTCTTCTCGGATGACCTGAAAGTCCTCGATGCCGTGCAGAACGAGATTCATCCGCGCGATAGACGCGGTGGTGAGGTTCTTCTCCTGGCCGAAGATCTTCCCGAAGAAGGTTCGAGCATCGCCCCCCGCGCGCTGCACGTGCTCGATGGCGCCGAGTAGCATGCCGCCCGTGCCGCAAGCCGGGTCGTAAATACTTTCGCCCGCCTTCGGATCGAGCACGTCCACCATCATCCGGACGACGCTGCGAGGCGTGTAGAACTCACCGGCCTTCTTGCGCTTCGTGATGTCGGCGAACTTGCCGATCAGGTACTCATAGGCGTCACCGAGGACGTCGGTGCTGACCGCCTTGTTCCCGAGTGCAACGCCGGAAAGCCCCTCCATGAGGTCCTTGAGGATCTCGTCGTTCAGCATCTCCCTGTTGCCCCAGTCGGCCGCGCCGAATACGCGATAGAGCGTGTCTGGGTTCGCGCGCTCGATCTCGCGCATGGCGTGGGAGAGCGCGGCGCCAACGTTGGCGGGCGTTCCCCGAACGTCGCGCCAATGGCAGCCCTCTGGGACGTTGAAGCGGTGAACCTCTGGAAAGTCGACCGGCTCGGCGTCCCCGAAAAGGGCGGCGGCTTCCGCCGTTTCCTCGTCCCAGACATCCGAGATGCGCTTAAAGAACAGCAGCGGCAGGATGTACGCCTTCCAGTCGGTCCGGTCCACGGCGCTGCCGCGGAGGATCTCGGCGCATTCCCACAGATGTGACCTCAGATCCTGCGTCATTTCTCTCGTTTCGGGTGTCGTCTGCCAATCGGGGCGCGGGCTGGCTCAGGCGCCGGTTGCTTCTGCACGGCCCTAGGAATCCAGGCCCATCGAGCCGGATCT
This sequence comes from Vicinamibacterales bacterium, assembly GCA_040081555.1. Lineage (GTDB taxonomy): Bacteria > Acidobacteriota > Vicinamibacteria > Vicinamibacterales > CAVVIG01 > CADEEX01. Next base: position 452 of record JBEBGG010000168.1, on the reverse strand, counting down.
GCTTGTCGAAGCCGTCCCCGCCAAGCATGTCGCGCACAGTCCAGAATACCGAACGATGCGACAGGTTAGGTCACACAGTTTAGGGCCTTCGGGGCTTCAAAGACGGCACGTTAACGGGCGGGTTAAGTGGCGACGTCGTGGGAAGCGACTTCTCGGCCGATCACGTTCTGGGTATCCCATACCCGAAAGTCGTTCGGAAGTACGCGTCATTCGTCACGTTTCCGCGAAGAAATACGCAGTCAGACATGGCACTGGCCGTGAAGCAGTCAGATGCGGCGGAGTGTCGCCAATCCCAGGAGCGCCCATGCCCTCGCCTCGAAAGCCACCCGAGACCAAGTCGCCCACCGGAGGTCCAACGTCGGCGCGCTCAGGTCACGCCCCTCGCGCGGGCCAGAACGGACGTATCCCTGCTCCGACAGACGCAACCACGAAACGCTGGCGCCGGGATGTTC
>JBEBGG010000167.1:0-7155 GCA_040081555.1 Vicinamibacterales bacterium | reverse complement strand
GCGCGGTCTTGACCCCAGGCGTCTCCGCCCACCGCGAACATCAGGCAGCTATGGGGTCGCGCACGGGTGTGGGTCAGGGCATGTCTTCAGTGGCGACCGAGCTGAGCTGCAGCCGACGAAACGTCCAGCCGTCCGTCATAGAGATCTCGAGGTCCGCCACGATCTAACGGCCACCACCGATCGGTTGACTCAACGCACGTGCTCGAATCCACTGCCGAACTACACGCGTGATCAATGGTCCACGTCCGCGAATACAGATCTCGTATCGCGCAGGTTCTTGTCCTCAGGAGTTTCCTTTGGGCTCGTCGAAGACATGTACTCCCACTCGGCGGAGTGGTCTTCCTTTTCTTCTGCTGCTTTTCGCTCGCGGAACACTTCCGTCGCTTCCTCGACTGAAGCGCGCGCCGCGCTGATCAGTCGCTCGGTCGAATCGTCCAAATCACCAAGTCCCTCAAGCGTATCCAGTCCGTCTGAAAACCGGCCAAATACGCCGCGCGCACTGTCGCTCGCGTCGGCCTCCCCCCCAGCCGAGGTAATTCGTTCTGGTAGTTCCACTAGCGCTTCGGTTCTTAGACGCAGACCTAGCGCAACCAACTTGCGCGGCGGAACGAGCCGAAGAATTGCAGGCTCATCAAAGAATGACAGATCGAAAAGGTCCAGGGCTGCGGTCTCTAGTTCTGATGCGGTCGTGTCCTGGAGATCGGCATCCAATAAACCGTAACTGTATGCGCGCGCGTGTGTTAGCACCTTCGCGTCGCTTGTGATCGAATGGCTTCCCCAGCTGTCGCGAGCCAGAAGTTCTGGCTGCGCTGCGAGCGTACGCTTGAACACGTTCTCATTGCATCTATGGGCTAAGAAGTTGAAGAGCAGCCAGTTGACCGACTGTTCGTCCGGAATATGGGCGAGGCGCGCTACCAAGACGTCATCTAACGTTGTCGGCACGACCGGGGCGTCTGGAACGTGCTGCGCTCCCTCGCAAACGACACTGCGAAGAATCGTCTCAAGCGCTGCACCACGAACCAGAGCTTCGATCATGTGGGGTCGTGCTTTCAGAATGTCAGTAAGGGCATCCGCGATCGTAGGGTGAGCAAATCCCCACACTCGATATCCCCGCGCGTCGGTGGTCTTCAAGAACGAGCCGTGTAAGTCACCGAGGCAGCTGCGTATGCGTGGAAGCGGTATTCCGGCCAGCTGGCTGACAGCGTCGGCAGCCGAGGAGTCCGGATGCTCGTCGTGCAAGGCCCCCTGATGAACATAGACGAGCATCAGTGCGGCCCGCAGCGGCTCATCGAGGGCATTGATCGTATCGATCAGATGTTCACGCGGCTCCTTCATGAAGCGCACCAGCTCAACCTCAGCGGTACCGAGGCCTTTGGTGAACGACGGATCACCGAGACGCTCAGCGATACCAGGCAGGAAGTCGGCCACTTGTGCGACGGCCTCAAGGTGAGGCTTGACGCTTCTCTTCCAGCTAAGCGTTTGTTCACCGAACGTGATGTGGTTGTACAGAATCTGACGTCTTTCAGCGATTGTGAGCTGACCAACGTCAACCACTGCGCGCTCGTTCGCGAAAATCGGTAGGTTCCTCTGTCCCAGCCTGATCTTCGCAGCTTCGTAGATGTGACGACGCGAGGTCAACAGAAAGCGGTTGCCGCGCGTGATGGCAGCCTGAACCTTCCGGAACGCCGCGGTCCAATCCTGAACGTACTCTTCGCGAAGCACATTTGAGCCGAATGCATCGTCGATCCAATAGAATCGTCCAGGTTCGTTCGGATTCCAGCTTGCTTCGAAGTCTCGAGGGCTGGTCAGATTGAAGACTGTGTGTCTCAAATCTTCAGATGCAATCGTCGACAAGATCGCCCCGATAGCCGATTTACCGGAGGATGGATTGCCCAGCAGCAACACGATGCCATGTTCGCTCAGCGCGGCGACGGCTTTTCGGTGCGCGGCCGTTGGTACGTAGCGCCGGAGCTTCGGAATCCAGCTATCGAGGAGCGCTCGCGTCTGCTGGATGAGCCGTTCATCCAGGATTGCGCCGAGATCCCCAAGCCCGTAGACCTGCGGCACTAACGCACGTAGCCGTGCGCTCTGCCTGATGGTCCGAATCAGATACTGCTTGCCTAGAATGTGCGGCTTGCGAACGCCCAGCTCTGCAAGGCGGCGCCGAATCTTGAGCGCCTCGGGAGCTCCGACTCCCATGCTCGTCATTAGTACGTATGTATCAGCCTGTCCAGCCGCGACGAGGTCCACTACATTCTCAAATTCCAGACCCAAGTCGCTCTTCCGGAGTTGCTTCGTCTGGACTGTCGAATGTTTGCACTGAACAGTCCCGACGACAGACTGGTCTGTGCGCGACGTGTGAATCAGGAAGACGGCGTCCTGGCCGCCGTCTTGCGCCTCGTGAAAGATCTCAACGGGCTGGTGGAGAACTTCTTCGCAGACCTGCGAACAGAGGTCCTGAAACGCCTTCCAGCCGATAGTGTGCAGGGCTAAGTCGGACCATGGGCCTTCGGCACGACGCTGGCTATTGATCCCTTCCGGTTGCGGACCGGCCACTCTGTCAGCGTTGCCTGTGCCTCGGCGATTTGTTTCCATTATTCTGAAGGACTCAACGTGCACCGAAGACGGCTCTCCCTCACTCTCGTTGCAAGGCTGAGGCATGCGACGGTTAGAAGACGCTGACGGTCAAGGACGTGCCGCTTCCGACCGTCACGTAGGCCGTTGCCGTATGGCTGCGGTGAACCCGACAAGACGGAGACCTTTTCCTGCAACGAGATCGCGCCGGTCACGGTCTGAAGCTGCAACGAAAGTGACGGTGGGCCCCGAGGATGAGGAAGAACCGATTTAAGTGCAAAGCGCTGGTGGCTCTACGAGTTAAGTGCACGTCGACACTTGCGGCGAGACGCCCCAATCCGGACTCCCCTGTCGAAATGGAAAGTTGAGGATACGCGCGTCGGCGTTCTGCGCCGCGATCCTGCCGCAGGCCCACAGGTTCGTAACTGTTCGTAACACGTCCCAATTGCATGCTCTCGCGAGCCTCAGGCTGACGACTAGAATCCGTACTTGTCCTTTCGAAGATTGAATGCGGCCGCGCCACCTTCCATGATGGCTTTGATTGCTTCGCGAACGGTTGGCATGTCGATCGCGCCTTCGCCCGCCACCTTGCCCCCAGACTGATCGCCCTTCGTCCGATACTCACACCACGCTACAAGTTCTGCGTCGCCGTTAACGACGAGATTTGCGTTATGGCTGGCGAAAATGAGTTGGCGGTGTTGCTTTGCCTTCCAGACCTGTTCGACTACCTCCAGCATCACCGGATTGTCCAAGTCTTCCTCGGGCTGGTCGATGATCAAGGGCGGTCCAGGCTGATTAAGCAACGTCTTTAAGAGCGCGGTCGCTTGCTGACCGGCAGACGCGTTCCTGAAAGGAATGTAGTCTCCTTCTCGTGCCCTGTACTCAAAAACGGGAATGCTACGAATAGGCGTAAGCGAAAGCGACAGCCAGTCCGAAGGCTTCAGCGCTTTCGCGACGCGCTCGAGATCGCCAGCAGAAAGTCCAGCCTTGATCAAGGACGGTGCATCAGGTCTGCGCTCAGCACCTTCCTTATCCGTGTCAAATTCCGCTAACCTCTCCAGATCTCCAAGTATCGCCGGCCATTGCACAGCAGGATTGGCCGCGCGGACAATATGGTCGCCGAGTCCATCAATCTTGGCCGACTGCACACGAGAGCCCTGCAACGCCTGGCGCAGAACATGGACAAACTCGGCGGCGTCAGCGTACTGCTTCAGCTCCGCGCGAATGGCTCCGCCGGAAGTCGTCGTGAGTGAGTCACACTGCGCCTTCGTCAATGAGGCATGGTCGACCGCGAGTCCAACCCACGCGAGCCTTTCGGTCTCGTAGGTCGTCTCCGAGGTTGCCAGGGTGCGCAGTTCCTCGCTCACTTTCGCTGTCTCTCTTGCGTGCTTATTAATCCGGTCCTCAATGTCTTTGAGCTGCTTCAACCGCTCACTGTGAGCGGACGATCTCTTGGTCGCGTCCTCATAGGCAGCCCGAACGGCTCCGAGCCGTTCCGCCCAGATTCTCCATGGAGACGTCGGCAATAGTTGATCCAGAGGCTGGTTCAAGGCTGCGCCGCGTCCGCTGAGGGTGTCAATGGCGGCCTTTGTGTCGTCGAGGAAGGAGCGATATTCAGCCTGCGCGGCTGCCAACGTTGCGGCTTCTGGTTGAGCGGGTGGGGACTCAAGTCCTTCGATGTGTGCGTCGACGACCATAGCCAGGTCGCTAATGCCAGAAGAGACCGAGGTAATTCCGTCTTGCCAGCCCGCCACTGATCGATCGGCCGCTTCAAAGAGCTTTCCTTCATCGAGCGCCTTCTGATCCTCCGCCGACAATCCGGCCAAGGACGCACGCAGCGCAGCGGCCTGCTCGGTGAGTGACTTCTCTTCGAGTTCCCGGTTCTTCACCGTCCGAGTTAAGGCCCGCTGACGCACCCGCGTCGCATGTGCCTGTCTCACCCGCCCCGCCCTGTCTGCTGCCTCCCGTTCAATTCTGCTCAGATCGCTGCGGATGGGTGCGGTGATGAAGCGAGCCAGTTCGTCAATCCGAACGCTCACATCACTGAGTTGCTTCTGGCTGTAGGCCTGGATGGGCAACAGCGTCCTGACCTCATCTTCGGTGCAAGGTCGAAAATCTCCAGTTGCGATCTTGATGACGAGAGAGCCATCAGCGCTACGACGGACCACGTGCGAGACCTGATTGATTTCAAACCGCACCTGCACAGTGCCGTTGACGGGTTTCAGCGTTTGGTCGATCAGGCGGGCGCGCCTGGCCTGGTAATTCGGTGTGTCTTCGTCCGCGGAGCCAGGTGGCTGATCACACAGAGCCCACCGAAGGTACTCCAAAATCGTCGACTTGCCGGTGCCTCGGCCCCCTATCAGCGCCGTGTACTGGGAGTTCAATTCAAGGTCTACCGGTCCAAGAAAGGCGCTGTTGCTGACGTTGATCTCAGCAACGACAATGCTAGGAAGTTGCGGTGGCGTCTGTGAAACGCGCGATTCCTGGGCGAGACAGGCTTGCCGGAGCGCTTCGGCGGTCGGCGTGGCCCACTTGATCCATGTCGAATTGTTTCCCAGGTCAGAATGGTTTTCGCGGCGGTTGTCCGAAGTCTGGAAACAGGCGATCCGCTTGTTTCCCCAAGCCTTGTCCTTGCCGCTGACTTTGCTGAGATTTCCTGCCTTCAACTTTCCGACTTCGCCGTCGATGTAGCCGCCGACGCAGGGTGCCTCGATGTATTTGCCAGGGAAGCCGTCGCGCAGGATCGAATTCTTGCCTTCGTTCGTCACGTTGGGAAACAAGATGTAGCGGTCGCGAAGCCAATCGTGCTTGTCGAGGTCCTCTTTCAGTTTCTTAAGAGAATCGATATGCGCGAGCCTCTTCGTCTGAGCCGTCTTCGCTTCTGTGGCTGCGCTCGGCGTAACGACCATCGCCGTGAGCACCTGCGAAAACCAAGCCTCCGGAAAATCCGCATCAAAAACGATCAGCGCTTGGCATGGCACACCGAGCGTCAGTTCCATCGCGGGGAACACCACAAGCCGCCGCGTGGGGTCCAAAGCGTTACCGCTGGCATCTGCTTCCGCTGCCGCAGCACGACGTACATATGGCACGAAGACCATGTCGTGATGGTCAGAGATGGCGATGCCTTGCAGGCCCTGTGTGCGGCAGGCTTCAACAAGCTTCTGGGCGTACGCATCACGCTCTGCGTCCGTCACGCAGTCCGCGCCTGTCCACTGCTCGTCCCGTGGCGAGTGAACTTGCAGGTCGCAGCGATAAAAGTGCGCTCCCTTATCCATTCTTCATCTTTGCTGCCTTCAAGCGGCTCCAAGCAAGAAAGGGCTCGAACAATTGCTGCGTGGGGTACATAGCGCCTGTACTTCCACTGGTCAGGATCACGTCCAGCCCCCTCGGCTCAGGTGCCCAAGAGTAGTATTCTCCGCCACCACATCATGCGGCACCAGCGCGTATCGCCAGGACTTGCCGCCGTACGTGGCGGCGTGCGCCGATGCGTTGACGCACCACTCATCGGCGGCCTGACGCTTCGCGGCGACCTCCGGTGTCGCCATCTCGTTGCGCGCCTTGGTCTCGACCATCAGCAGTTCGGTGTCGGTCTCCGCAACGAAGTCAGGCACGTACTGCTGCGGGGCCGAGCCGACACGATAGAAGATCTGGAACTGGTCCCGCGCCGGCTTGAGCCACCGGATGGCGTCCCGCTCCAGTATCACCGCGAAGCGGCGCTCCGTGTCCGACTGGAACTTCTGGACGCGATACAGGCACTTGGCGAAGCCGCCGAACAGCAGTCGACCGATCTTCGCCTTGTCCGTGGGCTCCACGCGGTAGTCGTGCACCGGGTCACCGGCGTCTGCCGTATAGGCGCTGCGGCGGAGCGGCGTGAAGCCGTTACTGACTTTGACTTCGTAACCGCCCTCCGCCCTCTCCCAGTAGTGCCCTGGCGCGTGCATCTGCGCGTGGATCAAGGCGCACAGCGCTCGCTGGTGGAACTGAAGGACCCTTCCGGTCTCTTCCTCGGTCAGGTAGCTGCGGAGGTGGCTGACCACCTGCGCTGCAAGGTCGTACAGCAGGTCCGCTTGCTCGTCGTACGAGACGTCGTCGAAGTCCACGAGGCCTCGGACGACGTAGTTCTCTAACCGCTCCTCGCGGATTCCGCCTTTGCCAGTCGACAGCACCTGGTACTCGGCCGTCCGCAAGTGCTGAATCCAGAGGTCCTCGGTCACCGACTGGTACTGGACCGACGACAGGTCCAGCGTGAACGCACTGAATCCGGATTCGACTTTGCCAATCGGGACGACGAGCACGCGGGGGATGTCGATCGTGGCGGCGGCGACCTCGGCACAGACGCTAGCCACGACCCGCTCGACGTCGACGGGCTCACGAACGCCCTCCAGAGTCAGCTGCTGCTCGTAGCTCTCCTTGACTGCCTCGACGACACGGGCCTGAATGTCCGGCCGGCGCAGGAGAGCCGCGCCAGGCAGGTCCGACGGCCAGCGCGACAGCGCCTCGATCGCTTGCAGGGCTGCCGCCGCCACGGTTCGCTCTTCGGCTGACGCGAAGAGCGGCGGCGCCGGAGCGGGCTGACCTTCG
>JBEBGG010000335.1:0-1799 GCA_040081555.1 Vicinamibacterales bacterium | reverse complement strand
GAGCGTAAATCTGCGACACCTGCCGGCTCCCGTACGCGTTGAACAGGGCCGTCTCGACTTGATTCACGGTCAGACCCAGCGTCGAGATCTTGCTGCGATCCATGTTGAGCCGGAGTTGCGGATTCTTGATCTGGAGATCGCTGCTGACGTCCTCGATACCCGGGATCTGCCGGATCTGATCTTCCAATAGTGGCGCGGACTTGTAGAGTTCGTCGGTGTCGGTATCCTGCAGGGTGAACTGGTAGAGGCTACGGGCTCCTTGTGATCCGCCCAGGTTGATCGGTGGCCGGTTGACCATGAAGGCCCGAATGCCTACCACGCGGTTCAGCTTTGGACGGAGGCTGGCGATGATCTCATCGACCGAGCGCGTACGCTCCTTTCGCGGCTTCAGATCGATCAGCATGCGCCCAGTACTCGAGCCGCCGCCCAGCCCCACGTTGCTGCTGAAGGATGCGACGTCGGGGTCTTGTCCGACGATGTCGGCGGCCTCCTTCTGGTGCCGCACCATTTCGTCGAAGCTCGTCCCCTGGATGCCTTCCGTCGTGATCTGAAACCGTCCCTGGTCCTCGCTCGGCAGGAATCCTTTGGGAACCTTGCCGAAGATGAAGACGGTCCCAACGAGCAGCGCGACCGAGAGCGCCATCGGGATCACGTGAAAGCGCAAGCTCAAGCCGAGCGACCAGCCGTACGAACGCTGCCACAGCTCGAACATCCGCTCCATCGCGTTGTACATGAACCCGTGCTTCTGCTCGTGCGGAGAGGCGAGGAACCGACTGCACAGCATCGGGGTGAGGCTGATCGACACCAGGCCCGAGACCAGGATGGCCACGCCAATCGTGACCGCGAACTCGTGTAGCAGCCGGCCGACCACGCCGCCCATGAAGAGGACGGGAATGAAGACGGCCGCGAGCGAAATGGTCATCGACAGGATCGTGAACGCCACTTCCTTCGACCCGTCGAACGCCGCCTGCATCGGCGGCTTCCCCATTTCCATGTGCTGCACGATGTTCTCGAGCATCACGATGGCATCGTCGACGACGAATCCGACGCACAGTGTGAGCGCCATCAGCGACAGGTTGTCGAGGCTGTAGTTCAGCAGATACATGACCGCGAAGGTCGCGAGGATCGAGGCGGGCAGCGCCAGGCTCGGAATGATCGTGGCCGACACATTCCGCAGGAACAGGAAAATGACGACCACGACGAGGCCGATCGTCAGGAGCAACGTCAGCTTCACGTCACGGACCGACTCACGGATTGATTCGGACCGGTCGGACCGGACGTCGATGAGCACGGACGGCGGCAACTGTTCGCGCAAAGCCGGCAAGACCTTCTTCACGCCCTCGACCACTTCGACGACGTTCGTGCCAGGTTGCTTCTGGATCGAGAGGGTGATGTTCCGAAGACCGCCGTACCAGTTGCCGGACCGCTCGTTTTCGAGCCCATCGTAGACGTGGGCAACGGCTTCGAGCCGCACGGGGTTCCCGTTGCGATACGCGACGATCATCTGGCGAAACGCGGCGGCGTCGGTGAGCTGCCCGTTTGCCAGTACCGTGAACGTTTTTTGCGGACCGTAGAGCGTGCCGGTTGGAAGGTTCACGTTTCCGGTCTGGATGGCCGTCGCGATTTCGTCGATCCCAATGCTGTGCGCGGACAGTTTGCGCGGGTCGACATCGATACGAGCCGCGTATTTGGCGGCGCCCTGGATCTGGACCTGAGCGACGCCCGTGACCATCGAGATGCGCTGGGCAATGGTCGACTCCGCGTATTCGTTCAAGTCGGAGATGGACAGGGTCGACGAT
>JBEBGG010000166.1:0-7207 GCA_040081555.1 Vicinamibacterales bacterium | reverse complement strand
GGTGTCCTGGACGATCTCTTGGGACTCTATTCCTCGGCGCAGCGCCAGAAGACGCAAATGGCGCTCTCGCAAGTGCTCGTTGGTGTCGTGGTCGAGACTTCGGGTGCGCCGTCAGCGCAAGGCACGCGCGAACTGCTGATCAATACCCCGGAGTCCGCCTACCTCATCGCTGACGGGCTCCTTACGGGCCTTGGGCATCCGAACCGCCGCGGCTAGCTCGCCGCGGGTGCGTCACCGAATCTATCGTTCAACGAACGGCCGCAGTTGCTCCGCCACGACATCCAGTAGCTGCGTATCGGTGATGTCGCCAACGGTGTCGCTCTGAATCGGCGATTCTGATTCGATCACGCGCCGTCCGCGCGAGCGGCTGGTGTGGACCATCACGACTGGGCGTTCGCCCGTCGTCGAGAGTGTCAATTCGATGAAGTCTTCGGAGACCTTGTCGGACATCAGGCGAACGGCACCGCTTGGCGTGAAGACGCTGAACGAGAAGTTGGCCGCCTTGAGCGAAGTCGCCACCTGGCGGAACAGCGGGATGGCCACGTCGCTCAAGAAAGCGGCGTACTCCTTTGTGGCCTGGTCGCTGCGAGTCCGGCGCTCGGCCATTTCCCGCCGAGCGAGGTCGATCGACTCGTTGATTCGTTTCCTGACAACAGACGTTTCCATCAGATGACACCTTCCGCGCGAAGCGCCGCTCTCTCGGGCGGCGATAATCTGAGATCGCGAGCCAGCAGCGTGTCGGCGTGTTGGCCAAGGGCTGGCGGCGCGGCGCAGAGAGGCCGTGATCGTACTCGCGTTTGGTCGACCACGGTTGTTCCTGAGAGTGGGGACGACATCGTCACCAGATAGTATGACGTAGCTCATTGGGAGGTCGCCTATGCGTTATCAGGTTCTTGGAACAGCCGTCTTCGTAGTGGCCATGGTGGTGCCGGCGGTCGCACAGGATGCGATGCTGTCTGTGCCGACGATCGTGACGTCGGGCGAGGCGAGCGTGAAGCGAGCGCCGGATCAGGCGTTTGTCGCCGTCGCCGTCGAGACGCGCGCCAAGGCGCCGCGCGACGCACAGCAGCAGAACGCCACGGCCATGGCAGCCGTGCAGCTCCGGCTGACCGGTGCGGGTCTCGCGAAGGACGCTGTTCGCACCACCGGCTACAACATTCAGCAGGAGTTCGACTTCGCAGGCGGACGCCGCACGCCGCGCGAGTATGTGGCGCGTAATGGTGTCGAGATTCGGCTCGATGCCATCGACCGCGTCGGCGAGATCCTTGACCTGACGGTGCAGGCCGGGGCGACATCTGTGTCTAGCGTCCGGTTCGAGGTGAAAGATCGAGCTGGGGCGGAGCGCGAGGCTCTGCGCCTGGCCGTCACTGACGCCCGTGGTCGCGCCGACGCCCTCGCCGCTGGCGCCGGCCGTACGGTCGATCGCATCCTTCGCATCGATGATGGCCCTCGGCAATACAGGGGTCCGCTGCTACAGGGACAGTCGATGATGCGTGCCGGCGCCGATGTGGCCATGGAGACGCCGATTGCGGCGGGCGAGGTCGAGATTCGGGCGCAGGTCACGCTCACCGTGGCGATTAAGTAGCCTTTCGCCGATGCCGCCCAGGTCTCTGACGCCACCACAATATGCCGCGGCTCGCCGCGCGCTGATGCGCCGCGACCCGGTGCTCGGGGCGGTGATCAAGCGCATCGGCCCGTGCCGGATTGCCGGGGCTCAGCACGGCGATCATCTGTCGGCCCTCTGTGCATCGATCGTCAGTCAGCAGTTGTCGACCAAGGCCGCGGCCACGATCTTCGGACGCTTTGTGGCGCTCTTTCCAGACCAGACACCGACCGCCGCCCGTATCGCAGCCTTGGACGATCAGGCGCTGCGGGGCGTCGGGTTGAGCGGCCAGAAGGTGAGCTACTTCCGCGACCTCTCGGCCCGGATGCTCGATGGGCGTCTCGCGCCAGAAGAACTCGACGCGCTTGACGATGAAGCCGTGATTGAGCGTTTGACGGCCGTGAAGGGATTCGGTCGCTGGACCGCGGAGATGTTTCTCATGTTCCGCCTGCATCGGCCCGACGTGCTTCCCGTCGGCGATCTCGGGATCGTCAACGCCGTCCAGCGTCTCTACAAGCTGCGGAAACGGCCTGAGCCCAAGACGCTGCACAGGATCGGCGAGGTCTGGAAGCCGTACCGTTCCGTCGCGTCGTGGTATCTCTGGCAGAGCCTGAAACTGGAATAGGGTCAAGGTGCGGAAACAGCGCCGAGCGTCTCGCGCCTAGAACCAGTACTTTCCCTTGAGCGCCAACAGGGCGAAGCCGGCGACCATGGCGATGAGGGTGCCCCGCTCGCTCCGGAAGGTCTCGGCCCACGAGAACGGCGCTGCGCCGACCAGTGCCTTCGGCGGAGCCAGGGTTGGGATCCACCGCGGCACGCGGCGCATGTAGTCGGCATACGTGGCGCCAATGCGCGACCTCAGCAGCCGTTCTTCCCATCGCACGATCGCGTGATATTCCAGGCCAAGGAGCAGAACGATGAACGGCGCCAGCCAGATGAGGCGTGCGCTCACCGCGAAGCCGACCCACAGCAAGATGTTCCCAAGATAGAGCGGGTTTCTGACGAGTGAGAAGGGGCCGGTGTCGATGAGCGGGCCCAGCCGGTCGCTGCGTGTGCGGGAAATGACGCCAATGTGATGTACTCCCCAGAGCCGCAGCAATTCGCCCAGCACCACGACGAGGACCCCGCCCAGTGCGGCCGGCGTCGAAAGGGATAGCGCCGACCAGCTCGGTGGTACGAGCAGCAGTGTGAGCGCGATTGGCAGTGGAATCGACGTGCGCTTCTTGAAAAGCCAGCCGCCGACGCGCGCCAAGGTGTCTGTGTCGTGTTGTATCACTGCAACGGTTATGGGGCCGCTGATGGCCGTGGAACACGCGAGTATAGCCCGTCGACTTCCCCCAGGGTTATAATCACGGACTTCTACGGTCGCATATCGTCAATGTCTTCATCGATCCCTTCGACATCGCTGGCGGACCGCGCTGCGACTTCCGTCCTCGAGCTCATCGGCCACACGCCGCTGGTGCGCCTGCCTCACTTCGAACGAGAAGTGCCGGGCGTCGAGCTTTACGCCAAGGCGGAGTGGCAAAATCCTGGCGGATCCGTCAAGGACCGCGCCGCATCGCGCATGATTGCCGACGGTGAGGCCTCAGGCCGTCTCCGCCCAGGGCTCACCATCGTTGATGCCACGTCTGGAAATACCGGCATCGCCTACGCCATGGTCGGCGCGGCCAAGGGCTACAAGGTCAAGCTGTTCCTGCCCGAGAATGCGAGTCCGGAGCGGAAGCTGATCTTAAAGGCGTTTGGTGCGGAACTGGTGTTGACGAGTCCGCTCGAAGGCACTGACGGCGCGATTCGCGGAGTGCGAAGGCTGGTGTCCGAGCACCCCGACGAGTATTTCTACCCGGACCAATACAGCAACGACAGCAACTGGCGAGCGCATTTTGATACGACGGCCCCTGAAATCATTCAGCAGACCGGCGGACGCCTGACGCATTTCGTCGCCGGTCTCGGGACCAGTGGCACGTTCATCGGCACCGCTCGCCGACTCCGCGAGTACAACCCGAGCATCCGTTTGATTTCGTTTCAGCCTGACTCGCCGTTCCATGGCCTTGAAGGGATGAAGCACATGGCGAGCGCCATGGTGCCGAAGATCTACGATCCGTCGGTGGCCGACGAAGACATTGCCGTCTCCACCGAGGATGCCCACCGCCTGGTGCGCCGGCTGGCGCGCGAAGAGGGATTGATGGTCGGCATCTCGGCGGGTGCGGCGCTCGGTGCAACGTTGCAGGTGGCCCGGCGTCTCAAGGAAGGCGTGGTGGTGACGGTCTTCCCGGACGGCGCCGAGAAATACCTGAGTGAAACATTCTGGACTGTTGAAGATGAGTAGCGCGATGAGGCCTTGCACGTTGGGTGATGGCGTGGCGGCGGCGATTCGTCGTCATGGTGTGGAGACGTTTCCGCATGAGTGCTGCGGCGCGCTGATTGGCAATGGCGATCGCGTGACGCATGCGGTGGCGCTGCCAAATACCACCGAGGAGGGGCCGCGACGCCGTTTTCTGGTGCGCCCGTCCGATTACCGGATGGCTGAGAAGCAGGCGAGCGAACTCGGGGGCGAGCTGCTCGGGTTCTACCACTCTCATCCTGACCATCCGGCCCGGCCGTCGCAATTCGATCTCGATCATGCGTGGCCGAATTTCGCGTACGTGATTGTCTCGGTCATGTCGGCTGTCTCGAAAGTCATGACCGTGTGGTTCCTGAAGGAAGACCGATCCAGTTTTGATGAGGGCACGTTGAATGGCGACGAAAATTCTGATTCCCACCCCGCTGCGACCGTACACGGATAAGCAAGAGGCGGTCGAGGCGCACGGCGTCACCGTCGGCGAACTGCTGGCCGATCTCACGGCAAAGCATCCTGGTCTCAAGGGCCATCTCTACAACGAGCAGGGCAAGCTGCGCAGCTTTGTCAATCTGTACTTGAACGACGAAGACATCCGCTATCTGCAGAAGGAAGCGACGCCGGTCAATGCGGGCGACACGCTCAGCATTATTCCGTCCGTCGCCGGCGGCAGTCGCTAGTCAGCGAGAAGGATCTAGGCCACTGAGCCACAGAGCCACAGAGATTCTGGAAGTTCTCCCCAGACGAGATCACTGTGCCTCCGCGCCTTCGTGGCGTTTGTGAGTGGACATCCCATGAACGCGAACGCATTACCGGAACTCAGCAAGGACGAAATCAAGCGATACAGCCGACACCTGATCATGCCGGAGATGGGCATTGACGGGCAGAAGCGGCTGAAGGCAGGCAGCGTCTTGTGCATTGGCGCCGGCGGGCTCGGGTCCCCGGCCGCGATGTATCTGGCCGCCGCCGGGGTTGGCCGGATTGGCGTCGTCGATTTCGACGTCGTTGACTTCAGCAATCTGCAGCGGCAGATCATTCACGGCACCAAGGACGTCGGTCGATCGAAGCTGGCGTCGGCGAAGGATCGCCTGCTCGATATCAACCCCCACATTCAGGTCGACACCTACGAGGAAGCGCTGTCGTCAGACAACGCGCTCCGCTTGTTCGCGCCGTATGACGTCATCCTCGACGGCACCGACAACTTCCCGACACGCTACCTGACCAACGATGCGTGCGTGCTGCTCGGCAAGCCCAACGCCTACGGCAGCATCTTTCGTTTCGAAGGCCAGGCCTCGGTGTTCTCGACCAAGGAAGGTCCGTGCTATCGCTGCTTGTATCCAGAACCGCCGCCGCCGGGCCTTGTGCCGAGCTGCGCCGAGGGAGGTGTGCTCGGCGTGTTGCCTGGCGTCATCGGGGTGATTCAGGCAACCGAAGCGATCAAGCTCCTGACCGGCATTGGCGAGCCTCTCATTGGCCGCTTCCTGATTTACGACGCGCTGCGGATGAAGTTCCGCGAGCTGAAGCTCCGTAAGGACCCGGATTGCCCGGTGTGCGGCACCCATCCGACGGTCACGAAATTGATCGACTACGAAGAGTTCTGCGGCCTGCGTCCGGCCGTCACAGAGGAGCAGATTGCCGTGGCCACCATTGCTAGCAGCCAGGCGACCGAGATCACCGCCCTGGAGCTGAAGGCTCGTCTCGACAAGGGCGACAGACTGAAGATCGTCGACGTCCGCGAGCCCAACGAGTACCAGATCAACAGGATTCCGGGCTCGCAGCTCATCCCCCTGGGTGAAATTCCTCGACGATACGCGGAGCTCGACCCTGAGGAGGAGCTCGTCGTGCAGTGCAAGATGGGCGGCCGCAGCGCCAAGGCCGCTGACTACCTCCGCTCGGTGGGCTTCAAGCGCGTCCTCAACCTCAAGGGCGGAATTCTCGACTGGATCGACAAAGTCGATCCAAGCCAGCCGAAGTACTAGTAATATAGGACCCAGTCGGTCGGATATGTTGAGATTGTCGAAGAAAGCAGACTACGCCCTCATGGCCATGAAGCACTTGGCTCTGCGGGGCGACCTTGGGTCGTCAAGCGCTCGGGAAATCGCCGAGCAGTACGACATCCCGATAGAGCTGATGGCCAAAGTCCTGCAGCGCCTCGTGCGCGGGGGGTTGCTGGCCTCTCACCAAGGGACCCGAGGCGGGTATCAACTGGCGCGCGTGCCGGTCCTGATTTCAGTGGCGGACGTGATTCAGGCCATCGACGGCCCTGTCGCTGTGACCGCCTGCTCCTCGTCAGACGATGGTAGCTGCGAGCAGTTTTCAAAGTGCAACGTCCGCGACCCGCTCTGGAAGGTCCGGGCGCGGATTCTGTCAGCGCTTGGCGAGTGCACCATTGCCGAACTCGCCGCCGAACCGGCACCGCTCGGGCAAACGTCGCATCCCGCGGTCCTGCACGCGCATATTTGATCGACGTGGTGTCTGGCTGAAGCCAGACGCTGGTCCGGCTCACATCGGACACTGCGACTGAACACGACAGAGAGAAGACGATTCATGGCCATCAAGCTTCCGATTTATCTCGACTACCACGCCACCACGCCAGCAGACCCACGCGTCGTTGATGCCATGCTGCCGTACTTCACCGAGCACTTCGGCAACGCGGCCAGCCGCAACCATCCATTTGGCTGGGAGGCGGAAGAGGCGGTGGACAAGGCGCGTAAGCAGGTGGCGGATCTGATTGGCGCCAACGCCAAGGAAATTGTTTTTACCAGCGGCGCCACCGAGTCGAACAACCTGGCGATCAAGGGCGTCGCCGAGATGTATCGCGAAAAGGGCAATCACATCATCACCGCGGTGACTGAGCACAAGGCGGTCATCGACACCTGTAAGCGGCTCGAGAAAGACGGCTATCGCGTCACCTACTTGCCCGTGCAGAAGAGCGGCCTCATCAATATCGACGATCTCAAGGCCGCCATCACGGACAAGACGATCCTCATCAGCATCATGACGGCAAACAACGAGATTGGTGTCATCCAGCCGATCGCCGAGATTGGCGCCATCGCGAAGGAGAAGGGGATTCTCTTCCACACCGACGCGGTGCAGGCGGTTGGCAAGATCCCGTTCAACGTGAATGACCTCAAGGTCGATCTGGTGTCCATCAGCGCGCACAAGATGTACGGCCCGAAGGGGGTCGGCGCGCTGTTTGTGCGTCGTCGTAACCCGCGCGTGCTCCTGTCGGCACAGATCGACGGCGGCGGCCATGAGCGCGGCATGCG
>JBEBGG010000334.1:0-1807 GCA_040081555.1 Vicinamibacterales bacterium | reverse complement strand
TCCGCCACGCAGAACTCGCGCAGCGGCACATATGACCTCGACAAGCGCGCGTGGATCACCGATCAGTTCTCCGAGGCGCTGTGGCGCGTGGCGAGGGATGCGCCGGCCACCTCAATCAGTGAGGTGTACCGACGCATCTACTCCACGGTGACGGGCTCGCACGTCGGAGCGTTCGGCACCTCGTTCGGCGACTCGCGCACGACCGTGATCGGTGAGTTCTTCGCGCCTTAGCGGCCTCCTCGGCGAATCGGCTACCACACGAATCGTGGCAACGCTGTCTTACGAATGAAGATCAGATCCACGAACTCGAATAGGGGCGCCAAGTTGGAGGTACCATTCGACGCGACAAAATACGGCGCGTGACGGTAGCGGGCACCATCGCTCAGGTCGATCGTGGAATCCTGATTGCTTGCCCAGAGGAAGCGGAACCCATCGTACGAACTCCATCGAACGTTGAGCCCGGCGCTCATCAGGCAGCTCCGAGTCGTAGCTGCATCTGGGTTGGTACAGGTCCCAAACAAGTCGCGCAGCTCAGCCTGGTAGGGGAGACGCCAGGCATCCCAGAAGGGATCGCCCTGAGGCGGTTCCATCACCACTTCATGGGCCTCAATGACATTCAGCCCGGACCGCTGGAGAACAAGCCGCTGGACCTGGCCCGCGGTTGGGCCGAGACCACCGCTGCCGCCTCTGCCTTTCGGCTCCATCGCAACGCGCCAGAGCTGAGCCTTCGTGTGGTCGAAGTACGTGTCCGCCGGGATAGGCGTGAGCTGCAATTGCCGAAGCTGTGCGTAGTAGCCCTCGCAGCTGGTTCGTAGCTGTGTCGCGACTCCGAACTGACCCTCGTCGTTGCGATAGTTCTGCATCAGGTTGCAGGTGGTGACCATGATGTTGGTCAGATACGCATTCTGGGCAATCAGGGCATCGGACTTGTCCGTGTCAAGGAACCGGCCACACGCTTTGATCTTGTCGCTGTACGCCCGAATCAGCCCGCGCGTACCGCCGGATCCAACGATGGTGTCGCCGACCGTCTGAACCATCCCGTGGTTCCTCTCGGCAACCTGCCGAATCTGGCGCTTTGTGTTCGCGATTACGGTGGCGTTCTTTGGATCTCTGGCATCGATGCTACCCAGCAGCGCGAAGAGCCCCGCGACTTGCTGGAGCTCGTCGAGTGTGGCCCTCGAGACCTGGACGAGAGTGTCATACCCCCATTGGGCGGTTTCGCATCCCTGTGAATCTCTCAGTCTGCTCAGTTCCCACCTCGCCGAGCTGAGCTGGTGGTCGATGTCGACCAAGGTCTGCATCAGTTCCCTTGGTGTCGGGTCGGGTTCTACGCCGACAAAGCGCAACACGTAAGGCATCGTGTGGAAGCCGACATACTGGGCGGCACCGGCTCCCAGTTGACTGCCGGCGAACGTCAGCGTCGCGCCGGCTGCGGCGGCAGCTGCGATGCCAAAGTCGTTCTCGACGATCCCCGGGTAATGGCGGACCTCTGCGCCTTTGTCGCCGACTTCCTCCGCGAGATTCGCGAGGTAGGAATCCACCCCACCGTTCGCGAGCGCATCTTCAAGAAAGGCAGTCGCGCCGAAGTACTCCGTCTCATAGCGGAGGCCTTCGCCGAGGTCGACGTTCTCGGGGATTCCGAGGAATGCCCGGACGACGGAGTCGGATTCGTCGGGGTGGGCACCTGCGAGCGCTCCGTAGCGGCTCGAGAGGGTGGTCGCCAGAGTCACGACGACCGGTCCGACATCCAGGTCATTTGCCAGCCTCGTGGCGCGCAATTCCCCGCCGAAGGCCTGGCCGTTTGTTA
>JBEBGG010000333.1:0-1818 GCA_040081555.1 Vicinamibacterales bacterium | reverse complement strand
GACGGCGCCGAGGCGGCCCGCAGGCACGCGGCGCGAGAGCGCCAGGTCGACCTGCCAGAACATCGGCCCGCGAACGCTGTTCCGCGCCGCGTTCCCGAACGGCTGGCTCGGGTCGGTCGGAATCACGACCGCGCTCTTGTTGAACCAGTTCTGGATGGTGCGCTGATCGGCCGGCGCGAGCGGGTCGCCCACCACGTTCGGGCGGTAGTTGTTCGCGCCGCGGAAGTCCTGCTGGATACCCGAGACGATGAACGCCGTGCCCGGGGTGTACGTGAGGGTCACCGGCTCACCGGCGGTGATCGTGTTGATCGCCGCCACCTGCCAGCCGCCGAGCACCGGGTTCCGGAACGGCGTGTCCCAGATCACGCTGGTCGTGCTGTTGTACGGCTGGTGGTAGCCCGACAGACCGACGTCGGCCTTCAGGTTCCGGAAGTCCTGCGGTGCCGGGAAGTTGCCGTTGGGGTTCTCGAGCGAACCCGACCCGTTGTCCTTCGTCTCCGAGAGCGTCAACGAACTGAGCACCGAGAGCCCGCGGCCTGCCTTCCAGTCGACGTTGCCCTGGAACGCGCGATACCGCGACAGGCCGCCATTGAAGGCGTACGTGATGTCGGCATACTGCGGGATCGGCCGACGTGCCTGCAGTGACAGCGAACCCGTGGCGTCGTTGGGTGCCGCCTGGTTGTAGTTCGCGAACAGCAGCAGGCCGTCAGCCCGGTTGGCGACGTAGGCCACGTCGACCAGCAGCCGTCCGCCGAATTCGCGCTGCATCGACGCAAACCAGCTCTGCACCTGGCTGGAGTGATAGTCGCGCGGAATGTAGGTGATGTTCGCCGCCAGCGGGTTGAACTGCGACGGGTCGGTCAGGCCAGCCGGATACCCCTGCTGCGTGGTCCGGAAGGTCGCATCGGTCGGGTTCGACTGGACGACGACGGCGTTGATCACCTGCGGTCCGTTGATCGCGAGGATGTTGCCACCGCCCGCGCGCTGGAAGTGCACGTAACTCACCCCATAGCCACCGCGGACGACCGTCCCCGGCCGCACGGTCCAGGCGAGCCCCAGCCGCGGCCCCACGTTGTTCCGGTCCGGGTCGACGAGCGCCCGGTCGCCGTCGCTCGCGCGGACCATGCGCAGCGTCGCCGGGTCGAAGTTCGACATGTTGTTGTCGCGCTCCGTCCAGGGGCTGGCGTACTCGTATCGCAGCCCGAGGTTGAGCGTGAGCCGGTCGTTCACCCGGATGTCGTCCTGCAGGTAGGTGAAGTGCATGTTCTGCTGCAGGTGCGCGACGAGGACGTTGCTGAGGGCGTAGGTGCTCCGCAGCCCGAGCATGAAGTCGGCGAGGTTGTAGAGGTTGTTGGCCGCCGCACCGGCCGGGCGGGTGAAGCTGCCGGCGTACTGGTCGCGGCCGTACAGCGGGTTCACGTCCTGCACCTCGGTGAGAATGCGCTGGAACTCGTAGCCCGCCTTGAGCGATTGCCGGCCCGCGACCCAGGTGTAGTTCAGCTTGGGGTTGTAGACCGTCGGGTACTGCCACTGGGGATTGGTCGCCTGGCGACCGAGGTTCGAGTAGCCGGTGATCAGCTGCGAGGGCAGCCCGCCCGCGATGCGCGAATCGGTCGGCAGTCCACCGATGCCATAGGTCTCGAGTGCCGACGCCGCGCCGAGCGCGAGCGGGTTCTTGCCGGCCACGGTGGAAGACCAGCCGAATCGCGCCTCGAGCAGCGCCCGTGACGACTGCACGAAGGTCACGCCCGACGCGAACTGCTTGTTGGTGACGTACGTCTGGCCGTTGCCGTCGCCGCCCGACGGGAGCGGAATCGG
>JBEBGG010000332.1:0-1830 GCA_040081555.1 Vicinamibacterales bacterium | reverse complement strand
TGTTTGACGTACCCAACGGGGTGCCGGCGGGCATTGCCAACGGACTGTCCACGGGGCTGCTGTTTGCGTTTTTCATGGCGCCGGTTCGGGCGCGGGTGTCGCCGGCGCGTCTAGGGTCAGAGCCATGAGCAGGGCAATCAGCACAACGTGCCTCCTGCGACCGATGCCGTGGCGCTCGAAGGCACACCGGCGGCCGCATCAATCGACGTAAAGAGTTTCTGGATCCCGGCGACCGCCGCCGGTTCGTCTACCACCACCGCCACTTCGCGGCGAAAATCGAGACAGAGCGCCGTCAGCGCCATGCTGCCCACCACAGCGCGCTTGCCGTCGATGAGCATGATCTTGCCGTGTGACTTCATGCCCGCCAGATGGGGGTCCCCGTGAATATCGACGCGCAGCCCCTGCTTGCGGCGCGCGCTGAGCAACGCCAGGAGCGCCGGATCGGACACCTTTGGATCGATGAGCTGTACGCGCGCGCTGGCGGTCTCGATTAGCTCGGTGAATTGCCTGCGCGCCAGCTCTGGACCAACGATCAAGCGCGCCGGCAAACCACTCGGGAGGGGGCGTTCATCGCGATCGGCCATCATCAAAGCCCGCAGGCCATCAACGACCGCTCGGTCGTGAGTGATCACGATGGCATCGTTGGTACGTGAGAAGCACTTGCGGGTGAAATTCAGCGAAGCGATCAATGCCGGCCCATCGTCCACCACGAGGTATTTTGCGTGGTACTTCACGACCGGATCGTTGTAAGTCGCGATGGTGGCCCCGGTGGCCTCGAGCTTGTTCCAGAGCTGCTTCAGCTTCTTCTTGCCCCCTCTGGCCCGAGAGGTCGCGAGCACCTCGACGACGACGCCACGTTTGACGGCGGCGGCGAGCTCCGAAAAGATCGCTTTGTCCGTACACCTGAAGAGCGACAACGTGATGCGACGCTTGGCTAAGCGCAGCACCTCCACCACGGCTTGGCGACGTTCTTCGCAGGCAGTGACGATTCGATCGGCGGGCATCGACGGCGTGTTTGTCATGCCCGCTTGGGATGTTCCCACGAAACGCCAGACACCCCGCCGCCCTGCGCCATCAACTGCCCGCTGAGCTCCTCGAGCGAGGTCTGCGGAGTCAGCCACGTGTGGTACTTGATCGTGACATCGTCTGATTGCGTGATTTCGCGGGGTTCGAAGGTGACCAGGTTTCTGGCAAAGACCCCTTCCACGTGCGTCGTCGGGAAGTCGCGGCCGTCGGCAACGATTTCCACCGCCATGACGCGCGCCGACTGCTGCGCGACCTGATCGAGTGCCACCAACGTCAGACAGAGGAACGCGGTGCCGAGCCCGGAGACACCGAATAAACCGAGGCCGGTGGACATGCCAAGCGCCATTAAGAGAAAAAGCACCGTGACGTCCTTGGGGTCGTCCACGGGCGTGCGGAAACGGATAATGCTGGCCGCGCCGGCGATGCCGAAGGCACGGGCCAGTGAATTACCGACGATGATCATCATCATCGCGCCGGAGACGCAGAGCAGTGTTTGCGCCTGTTCCATCTGCCGGCCGGAAGAACGCTCCCGCGGCGAGGGCTGGTGGACTGCGCTCACGAGCAAGCCAATCAACAACGCGCAGACCAGTTTGGCCAGTTCGAGAAACGGCTGTATGGAACGCAGAATCGGCGCACCCGCGTCGGGACGGCCTCCCTGCAGACTGCTCACTTCGGCGACGCCAGCGAGTTCCTGCGGCCACTTGAGACCGGCCCACACCATCCCGGCGCAGAGCAACGTGCCGGCAACCACCAGCCAGATCTTCTTCCACGGCAGCGCCGCGACTCGGGCTGCCTCCACGGAGT
>JBEBGG010000045.1:0-25728 GCA_040081555.1 Vicinamibacterales bacterium | reverse complement strand
AGAAAGGAAACGCTGAAGTACCCGGAACTCCAAGACGCGCTCGAAGCCCAGTCGCCCGTCTCCAGAGCGTGCGTTGTAGGCCGCGCTGCACGCGGTGACCGTGGCGTTTCTCGGTGCACCGGTCAGCAGCGACATCTCACCGAAATAGCCGCCCGAGGTAATCTTCGCGACTTCCTGCCTGCCAGGCTCAATGGTGACGACGACCTCGCCCCGCACGATGACGAACATCGACGCGCCAGCGTCGCCTTGACGAACGACGGCAGCACCGGCGGGATAGGGGCCAGCAACCGCAGCGGCCTCAAGTGCCTGCTTCGCATCCGGCTCAAGCGACGCAAAGATCGCGACGTTGCCGAGGGCCGCCGCACCGTCGGCGTCGAGCGCGGTGGTGAGCGGCACGTTCTCTCGGCTGTATTCCACCTGCATTGGAAAGGGAATTTCGATCCGCTCGCGCTTGAATGCGTACCAAACCGCGGTGCGGATCCGGTCCCGCAACCGTTCATCGGCGGCAAAGTCATCGCACCAGACGCGAATCCTGTAGTTCACGGATGACGCGGCGAAGTCGACGACCAGGACTTCGGGCTTCCGCGCCTTGGAAATCAGCGGCTCGTCCTGGATCGCTGCCAGAATCACCGACTTGACGCGATTCGGCGGGGCGTCATATGTCGCGCCGACCTCGACCTCAATGCGGCTCTCAAGCGTCGGCTCGGAATAGTTGACGATGATGTCGTCAGCGAGTTTGCCGTTGGGCACAACGACGAAGTTACCGGCCTTGGTGCGGATCTTCGTGGCACGCCACGTAACCTCGCTGACCTGCCCATCGGCGTTGGCGATCTGCACCCAGTGCCCGACACGAAATGGCTTCTCGATCTGAATCGCCAGCCCGGCGAACAGATTCCCGAGGGTGCCTTGGAGAGCCAGACCAATCACCACAGCGCCAGCCGCCGTGGCCGCAAAAATCCTGTCCTGCAAGAGCAGCGTTGCCATGAACGCGAAGACGCCGATCACGATCGCATCCTGAACAATGCGTGGAAAGCGATCGGGCACGCGGTCCGCGCGCCACGGATTGATGATGACGGCGACCAGCCCGTTGATGGCGCCAAACACAACCAAGAGGGGCTGCAGCGTCAGCAACTGGTCTTGCATCGCCTGAGACAGATGCCCAGACGCAAGACCAACCGCGATTAGCCCAGACGCTGCGAAGGAAAATGCCGAGACCGTGAGGCGCCCGCGCACGTGACGATTGAGGGTCGTCAGCCGCAACAGCAGCGCAACTATGAAGAGACCAAACGCCACACTCATCGATGGCGCGAATCGTAGCAAAAAAAGCCCCGCGCAAGCGCGGGGCGATTATCGAGCGGAAATTTATGACTAAATGGTAGCGGTACGGGGAATCGAACCCCGGTCCCGTGGCTGAGAACCACGTGTCCTGACCCCTAGACGATACCGCCAACCGTGGTCGAATAGGAACTCGTCACTCTACCAAACTTGTATCATTGGAGTCCATGCTTCGTTGGCTCCTCGCGCTTCTTGGCCTGATTGTGCTCACAACCGGAGGGGCGTTTATTGTCGCCGGCCGGATCGCCCCTCCCGCAATTGCTATCGACCGTCCGGACAAGGCCGTCGGCCAGCAAGGCGAGCTCCAAGTGTCTGTCAGCGCGCCTGCCGGATCGCTCACGGGGCTCACGATCTCAGTCGAACAAGATGGCACGACGGTGCCGCTATTCACGCTCGACGCGCCGCAATCGGCGAGCGTCGGCACGCCGTCAGGCGACGTCGTACGCGTCGTGCGTCCATTCGGGAAGGCGAGCATTCCGCAGCTGCAACAGGGGAAAGCGACGCTCCACGTGACCGCCACACGGACGTCGTTTCTGAACCTGAGGCAGCGCTCTGCCAGGGCCAGCAAGGACGTCCACGTGCAGCTCGACCCACCGCGCATTGCGGTCCTCTCCACGCACCACTACGTGAACCACGGGGGCGCTGAGATGATCGTCTATCGTGCGACGCCTCCCGACGTGCAGTCAGGCGTCCGGGTGGGCGATGTGGAGTACCTCGGCTTCCCGGCCGCGGGCATGGGGATCGCCAACGCGACGCCAGCGCTGAAGGTCGCCTTCTTCGCGCTCCTCCACGACCAAGATGTGCGCGCACCGATCGTGGCGTTTGCGCGCGACCAGGCTGGCAACGAAGCAACGGCTTCTGGCTTCATCGACAATGTCTTCGAGAAGCCCTCCAAACGCAGCCGCATCGCCATCGATGATCGCTTCCTGGGCCGTGTGGTGCCAGAAATTCTCGAACACTCGCCGGAGATCAAGTCAGCGGGCAGCGGTCTTGTGACCGATTTCCTCGAGGAGAACGGCCGCCTTCGCCGCTTGAACGCTGTCACGATCGCGGCACTGACGGCGGCAACCTCGCCCACAAGGCTGTGGGAGGGAGCGTTCACTCAGCTCGGCAACTCACAAGTCGAGGCGAGTTTTGCCGACCATCGGACGTACGTCTACAACAACAAGGACATCGACCAGCAGACGCACCTAGGCTTTGATCTCGCCGTGACGTCACGCGTCCCGCTCGCCGCTGCCAATAGCGGCGTCGTCGTAAACGCGTCCTGGCTCGGCATCTATGGCAACTGCGTGATCATCGATCACGGAATGGGCGTGGCGTCGCTCTACGGTCACTTGTCGTCGGTCGACGTCAAGGTCGGCGATCGAGTGACCAAGGGCCAAATGCTCGGGCGCAGCGGCATGACGGGACTCGCCGGCGGCGACCACCTGCATTTCACGATGCTGGTCGGAGGGCACCCGGTGAACCCGGTCGAATGGTGGGACGCGCACTGGGTCCAGGACCGTGTCGAGCGGAAGCTGCGCGCCGCCGGCGACGCCAATGCCCAACCCTGACGGGGTATCATTGGACAGTCGGCGCATCCATCGGGCGCCACATGACTTGCGAGGAGCTCTCATGCACGTTAAGACGGCCTGGGCGATTGGCTTGACCCTGGGCTTGGCGGTCACGACGGTCGCGTGCGGCGGCGGATCTGAACCAGCGCCAGCTGCAACGCCGGCCGGCGCCACATCTGGCACGGCGATCGACATGGCCACGGTTGGGGAACTCAAGGGCACCGTCGTGATTGACGGCCAGGCACCGGCCAACTCCGCAATCCGCATGATTGCCGACCCGGCCTGCAACAAACAGGTGCAGGGTGAGCAATTCCAGGAAACCTACGTGGTCGGCGCCGACGGTAAGTCGCTCGGCAACGTCTTCGTGTACGTGAAAGACGGCTTGGGTAATTACGCCTACCCAGCGATTACCGGGCCGGTCGTGGTGGATCAGCACCAGTGCCGTTACCACCCCCACGTCTTTGGAGTTCGCGTCGGGCAACCGCTCGAAATCGTCAATAACGACCCGACGCTGCACAACATCCACGCGATTCCGAAATTGAACACCGAATTCAACAATGGCCAGCCGATTCAAGGTATGAAGACGACCCATACCTTTACGCAGCCCGAAGTGATGGTGCCATTCAAGTGCGATGTGCACGGCTGGATGAACGCCTACATGGCCGTGCTCGATCATCCGTACTTCGCCGTCACGGGCGCCGACGGTACCTTCGACATGAAGTCCCTGCCGCCGGGCACCTATACGATCGAGGCCTGGCACGAAAAGCTTGGCACGATGACGCAGAGCGTGACGATCGGCACCAAGGAAACCAAGACAGTGGCGTTTGCTTTCAAGGTACCGGCCGCAACGAACTAGTCCAGGACCAATGCTCCACCGCTTTTCCAGGTTCGACTCCGCCTGCACCGTGCCGTTGCCCGCCGGCAGTCCGGTCACGAGCACAGGTTCCGGTCTGACGCAGCGCCCTCCCCCGAGCCGCGGCGTTCATTATCGGACTCGTGATGATGCAAGCGGCGCTGGTGCGGTCACCCTCCTCACCAAGCGCGACGAGAGGACCATGAGTCTCCACTCGACGTCCGCAGAAACCACCGGAGGCAGGGTGTGAGGCCGACTGGTTCGGCTAACGCCGCGGGACTCTCCACCGACACGCAGCGTTCGCTGTCGATCAGCGACTACGTTGCGCTCACAAAACCGCGGCTCAACCTCCTCGTAGTGGCCACCAGCGCCGCGGGGTACTACCTCGGAGCGACACGACCAGTGCTCCCGCTGGAAATGGCGGAGGCCGTGATTGGCACGGCTCTCGTCGCCAGCGGCGCCGCCGTGTTGAATCAAGTCTACGAGCGCGACACCGACCGGCTGATGCGCCGAACACGCACGCGGCCGCTGCCCGATGGCCGCGTCTCTCCCCCCGATGCGTACCGGTTTGGCCTGGTGCTATCAGGCGCGGGGCTGCTGCTCCTCGCGGTGTCCACCAACGTCGTCGCAACGCTGCTCGCCCTGACGACCATCGTGGTGTACCTGACTGTCTACACGCCGATGAAGCGACGATCGTCGCTGTCGACACTTGTCGGTGCGATCCCGGGAGCACTCCCTCCGCTGATTGGCTGGGCGGCGGCTAGCGGCACGCTGTCGATGGGCGGCTGGGCGCTCTTCGGCATCGTGTTCCTTTGGCAGATTCCGCACTTCATGGCGATCGCCTGGATGTATCGCGACGACTACAAGAACGCCGGTTTCCCAATGCTTCCGGTGGTCGAGCCAGATGGACGACGCGCCGGACAGCAGGCGCTGCTGTATTCAATCGCCCTCATTCCGATGAGCCTGCTGCCAGCGTACATCGGCGTCAGCGGCTGGTTCTATTTCTGGGTCGCGCTGGCGTTTGGCTTCGCATTGCTGGGACTCGCGGCGCGTTTCGCAATGAAGCGATCGGACCGGGCGGCGCGATGGCTGTTCTTTGGCTCAATCACGTATCTGCCGCTGCTGTGGGCGTCAATGATCATCGACCACTCCGCGTTCAAATGACCGTCCACGACCTACCGGCCGTCAATGCAACGCTGAACGCCGCCTCTGGCGTGCTACTCCTAGCGGGCTACGTCCTGATTCGCGCACGACGCATCGACGAGCACCGGATGTGCATGCTTGCAGCCTTTGGCACCTCGTCGGTCTTCCTCGTTTGCTACCTCGTGTACCACGCTCAGGTCGGCTCGGTGCCATTTCAGCGCCAGGGATTTGTGCGGCCGCTGTATTTCACGATCCTGCTCACTCATGTGGTGCTCGCGGCAGCCATCGTCCCACTCGCGCTGATCACATTGTCGCGCGGCCTGAAGTCTCGGTTTTCCGCACACCGCGCCATCGCCAGGTGGACCCTCCCGATCTGGCTGTACGTCTCCGTGACAGGGGTCCTCGTCTACGTGCTCCTCTATCAGCCGACCTGGCTCTGGTAGGTATATACTGGCGCGTCTCGAGCCTTCAGGAGTCTTCGCAAAATGGGTGTCTGTCGACCTGCCATGCGCGCCCTGTGCGGTGCGCTTCTCGTCTTCAGCGTCGCGAACCGCGCGGATGCGCAAATCGGCCGCGTCGGCGGCGTCGTCAAGAGCGAAGACGGACAGCCACTGAAGGGGGCCACCGTCACGGCGGACAATAGCAACACCGGCCAGAATTTCACCGCGTCGTCGGACAACAAGGGTCGATTCACGATGATCGGCCTGCAAACAGGAACCTGGCGCTTCATCGTCCAGGCCCCCGGCTTCTCCACTGATGGCGGCGCAATGGGCGTGCGCATGGGCGCTCCCAACCCACCGCTCACCTTCGTCCTGAAGAAGACCGGAGTCGCCAACTTTGGGGCGTTGGGCGGTATTTCCGGCAGGGACGTCCAGGACGGCCTCGAACTGGGCGACAAGGCGCTTGCCGCGGGGCGCTGGGACGAGGCGATTAGCGCCTATCGCAGAGTGATCAGCCGCTCGCCCGCGCTCGCAGTCGTCAACCTTCAGGTGGCGACCGCCTACCGGAGCAAGAAAGATTACGACGCGGCGCTGGCCGCCTATGCGGAACTCCTTAAGGTCGATCCGGACAATGGCAAGGCTCACGTCGGCATCGCCGAAACGCAGGTCGAGCGCGGCGACCGCCTCGGCGCGGAAGGCGGGCTGCGGAAGGCGGCGGAGTCCAGTGGCGTCAAGCGCGAGGTGCTGTTCACGCTCGGGAACCTCAACTTTGCCAATGACACCACGGAAGCGGCGCGCTGGTATCAGAAGGCGGCAGAGACCGACCCGTTCTGGGGCAAACCCCTCTACCAGCTGGGTCTCTGCGCGCTGAAGTCTGGTGACACGGATGAAGCCACAAAACTAATGGCACGCGTCATCGCCGTAGATCCGGTCTCGCCAGAGGCGGCGCTCGCGAAGGCTTCGCTCGAGTCGCTGAAGAAGTAGTTGTCCCGGTCTCTCCGCTACAGACTCATCCTCACCCTCGTCGCCGTCGGCACCGGCCTCGCCGCGCTGACCGGATGGCGCTACGCGCGGGTGTCGGCGCCGGTTACCGGTCCCATCATCCTGATATCCATCGACTCGTTGCGCGCGGATCACCTTCCCGTCTACGGCTACGGCGCTGGCACGACACCGGCGATCGACGCACTCGCGAAAGACGGCTTGGTCTTCGAACGAGCCTACTCGCATGTGCCACAGACGCTTCCGGCGCATGCGTCCATCCTCACCGGACGTCTGCCATTCGAGCACGGAGTTCGCGACGGTGTCGGCTTCACGGTAAGTGCCGGCGAACGGCTGTTGGCGGAGATGCTTGCCGATCGTGGATACGCAACCGCTGGCCTCACCTCTTCGTATCTACTGCGCAAGGCGACGGGCATCGGCCAAGGGTTCTCGCTCTTCGATGCCGGCGAGGTCGACCCCTCTCACCCGAGTGCACCGCTCATACGGGACGGTTCCGACACTGAGCGCATGGCGGAACGCTGGTTCGACAGCCTCGGCACCACACGCGCCTTCCTATTCCTTCATCTGGCCGAGCCAGGCACCGTGGACGCTGGGACGACCGATGCTTCGACGCTGACCTACGACACTCGCATCACCAAGGCCGACGACATCGTGGGGCGGCTGGTGCGTTATCTGAAGGCGCGTCAGCTCTACAACCAGTCCACCATTATCGTTCTCGGAGACCACGGACAGGGACTTGGTGAGCACGGCGAACAGGGACATGGGCTGCTGCTGAACGAAGACGTCCTGCACGTACCGCTGGTGATCAAGCCAGCGGCAGGTGGTCGCGGAGGCCGGCGCGTGAAGACGCCTGTCCAGCATGTCGACATCGTGCCGACGATCCTCGACCTTGCGAAGGCACCAGTTCCTGACAATCTCCGGGGAAGATCGTTGACACCGCTGTTCGACGACGGCGGTCATTTCGACACACGGACGCTCTACGCCGAAACGTTGTTCGGGCACTACCACTTCGGGTGGGAGCCTTTGACGAGTATCACCGATGGCCACTACCGGCTGGTCAGTGGCGCGTCGGCGATGCTCTTCGATCTGGACGCTCAAACCGGGCGAAACGAGGACATCGCTCAGAAACAGCCCGAGGCAACCGACAGGCTCCTGAAAGCACTGGCTGATGTGTCGCGCACAGCACCGGTGGCACCAATGGAGGCCGTCGCCAACGCAGACCGTGTTCGCCTTGAGCGACTCGGGTATGTAGGCACGTTATCAACGGCGGTGTCGATCCAGCCAACACCCTCACCAACCGACCCGTCGATCGTGGAGCAGTACCGAGTGGCTGTCGGCCTGCTGGCCGCCGATCGTCTCCCGGCGGCGATCGATGCCTTCAGGGCCCTGGCAGCGAAGCAGTCGACGTCGGCCGATGTGTGGATACATCTGGCGACGGCGGCAACTCGCGCAGAACAGCATAGTGTGGCCGCCGATGCGTATGGCCATGTCGTCGAACTGACCCCGGCTAACGCCGACGGCTATCTGGCATTGTCGAATGCGCTGATTCGCCTTCGGAAATTCGACGACGCCCGTACGCAGGCCCAAAAAGTCATTGATGGCCCGATCGGTGCCGCGCCCGCTGCGGCAATGGCCCACGGTCTATTGGCCCGCGTGGCACTTGGACGCCGCAACTACGAGGTTGCGCGTGTCGAAGCCGCCCGCGCTGAAGCCGCCGACCCGACGCGTCCTGTCGTTGCGTACGTCAACGGTCGCATCGCCGTGGAACAGCGCCGCTACACGGCTGCGCTGGAGTTCTTTGAGCCGGCGCTCGCGGCCGTCGAGGCGCAGCAACTTCCACCGCTCGATGACTTGCGCCTCTACACCGCCGAGGTCCTGCTCCGGTCCGAGCGTCTCTCGGAGGCGGAGTACCTGTTCCTTGAAGAACTCAAGGAAGCGCCACACAATCCACGCGTCCTCGCTGGCCTTATGGCGGTCTACAAGAGCAGCGGCCGCACCGACGAAGCCGCGGCGCTCAGGCCACCGCAGACGTAGGCGATGCGGACGCTGCTGTGTGTGGTTCTGGTCCTGACGTCGCTCGTCGGCGACATAGGCGCACAGGACACGGCGGCACGGGTACTCCTCGCTACGGTCGTTGACGCACGCGGACGCACGGTGGTGGATTTCGGAGTCGACGACTTCGTGGTCTCTGAGGGCTCCCGCAATCGGGAGGTCCTCGACGTCCACGTCGCGGAC
Organism: Vicinamibacterales bacterium; assembly: GCA_040081555.1. Taxonomy (GTDB): domain Bacteria; phylum Acidobacteriota; class Vicinamibacteria; order Vicinamibacterales; family CAVVIG01; genus CADEEX01. Next base: position 17,170 of record JBEBGG010000045.1, on the reverse strand, counting down.
TATCCGGTCGCGCTGCTACTTGACGATCAAGCCCCGGCGGCCTTGTGGCCAGCGATGCAGGCAGCAGCCATCCGCTTCATCATCCGGATCGGCGAACGGCCGGTGATGATTGCGACCCTCTCGGACGACGGCCAGATCATCTCTGCACTTGACGCCGGACGCGACAGGGCGCTGGAGCGCCTGCGCGCGTTTACACCGGCCCGTGGAGGAACGCCGACGGCGCTCGCCGCGATTGCCGGAGCGAGCCGCCATCTCACCACGACCGAGTCCCCCTTTTCGGCCGTCGTCGTCGTGTCAGCGGGGGCCGTTGACGCCGCTGCCCCAGTACGCGCGGACCTGCTGCCTGGGATTGTGACTAGCGGCGCAAGTGTCCACGTCGTGGAAGAGCGTCAGGCCACGACGACAGCGAACGAAGCCGGCGACGACTTGTTGAAGGTGGTCGCAGACCAGACTCGTGGGCAGTACACGACGATCTACTCGCCAGCCTCGTTCAGCATCGCACTTGACAGGCTTGCCGACAGGCTGGCGGCAGAACTCATGATTCAGTATCTGGTGCCGCCAGGTGACCGCACAGGCGACGCAAAGGTCGGCGTCCGCCGTCCAGGCGCACTGGTGCTGGGCCTGGGTGTTTCTAAGTAGAGGAAGATCTCGACCCGATGCAGGGGGGAACAAGCGTGGAGGGTCGAGTGTGGTGACACCCGACCCTGGCTAGTTGGCCCGCGCCTCGACTTGCTTGAGAACGTCTGCGATCAGCTGCGCATTGTCTTCTTTCGACAGGTTGCGCTGAATGATTTTCGACGCGATCTGCACCGAGAGGTCTACGGCTTCCGAACGAATCTGCTGCAGCGCCCGCGCCGTCTCGAGCTGAATCTGACGCTCCGCGCTGCGGACGATGCCGTCGGCCTCGGCCCGAGCTTTGGCTCGCATCTCCTCACGCAACCGGTCGGAGTCAGCACGGCTCGACGTGATGATGCTGTCCGCTTCGCTTCTGGCCTTCCTGATGATCAGCGCCGATTCCTGCCCCAGCCGCTCGAGTTCCTGCTTCGCCTGCTGCGCGTCGTCGAGCGCCTTGCGGATCGCCTGCTGCCGGTTGTCGAGTGCTTCGAGCAACGGCCGCCAGGCAAACTTTGCCAGCAGCCCCAGCAGGAGCAAGAACGTCAGAATGGTCCAGACGAACAGGCCTGGATCTGGCCGGAGAAGTGGATTGTCCATGACTTCGTCTCGAAAATTTTCAGGCGCGACTTAGGGTCGTCGCGCCCGAACCAAACTACTTGGTCAGTACGATCAGCAGCACGCCGACTTCAGCAATGATCGCCACGCCTTCGAGCAAGAAGAGCGGCAGGTTCACCGCGCCGGTGATCTTGTCAGCGCCGCCGGGCTGCCGAGCGATGCCTTCCGCGGCGGCCGCCGCCAGCTTGCCAATGCCGAGGCCCGCACCAATGACCACCATCCCGAGGCCGAGAGCAGCACCGAGGTACGCCATGCTCATGTTCGACGCTGCGGCACCGGCAGCTTCCTGCGCGAACGCTGGCGTGGCAAACATCGACGCAAACACCACAGCCAGCGTACCGGCCGCCATCCCTCTAACAACACCTGCTCTGCTCATTCCCGTATCCTTTCGAAGAAAAAGAACCGTCTCTCAGTGATGGGCGTGAATAGCCATGCCAATGAACACGGCCGTCAGAAGTGTGAAAACGTACGCCTGTACGATTACCACAATGATTTCGAGTCCAGAGATCGCGCCGGCCAGCGGCAGCGCCACAGCAAATCCGACGCCGAAGCCAGCGATCGCCTGCCCGAACAATTCCGTGAAGATAAACACGAATGACAGCAGCGTGAGAATCGCGATATGCCCGCCGGTCATGTTCGCAGCAAGTCGCATCGTCAACGCAAAGGGCCGAACAAACAGCCCAAGAATCTCAATCGGAATCAGGATGATGTAGATCGCCGGATTAAGACCGTGCGGCACCATGTTCATCCAATGTTTGACGAAGCCGTGCGCGCGGCTGCCAGCAATGATGATGGAGAAGAACGTGATCATCGCGAGAGCCGCGGTCACGTTGAAGTTTCCGGTTGGCGTGGCCCCGCCGTGAATGAGCTTACCCACGAACGTATCGGGGCCCAAGTGGAACACCGAGCGATTGAGCAACTCGATGACCTCGAAGATCGGCAGCATGCCGAGAGCGTTCGACACGAGAATGAACAGGAACATCGTCAGGATAAGCGGAGTCCAGGTCAGCACCCACTTCTTGCCAACGTTGGGCAGCACAATGGAGTCGCGGATGAACTCGACGACGAACTCCAGCCCGTTCATGACGCCGGATGGCACCAGGCGATCCTGCTTCAAATAACGCCGCACGACCGTCGTCACAGTGACAAACAGCAGCGCGGCCACGATCCACAGCATCAGCACGTGCTTGGTGACCGAGAAATCAATGCCAAGAATCGTGGGCAGATGGATCAGCGGATGCTCGATCCCGCTGTTCGACACATGCTCGATGATCACCTCGCCGGCGTTGAACTTCTCCGCCGCCGCGGCCCCGTGTTCGTGTACTGCCTCTAGATGTTCTTGACCCAGCATCATCAACGTCTCTTACGAACCAGCCGAACCAGAGCGCGTCTTGAACAACACGCTCAAGAAATACGCTTCAGCCATGTGCAGCACGATAAATGCGGCTGCGAGGCTGCCGACAAACGGTCGCGTCTCAAGCGACAACCCGCGAAGTCCCAGGGCAACGCACCCCCCGAAGAACACGAGCTTGAAGCCAAACGCCGCAATCATCACCGACGTCAGCGCCCCGGGCCGCCGCGTGAAGGTGCGTTCCATCATGACCCACCCACCGCACGCTACGACCAGCGGCGTCACGACACCCAGAGTGACTTCGAGCGTCGAGTCCACTCCAGCAACCGCCCAAGCCACGAACCACACCGGCAGACTCAGAGCGGTCATCGAAGCGACGGCCTTCATTTCTTCCAGACCGCCTTTGCGAGCTCGTAAAACCCGACAATCAGTCCGAAGAGCAGACCGACGACAAGCCCCCAAGGGGTTGTCCCCCGCCACCAGTCGAACGCGTAGCCGAGCCCACCCATCAGCAGGATGGCGCCAATCAGGCCATAACTGGCTGACGACGCTGACCCTGACTTCTGGACCTGCTCCTGAAACGCCTCCAGCGACCGCTCCAGCAGCCGCAGACGTTCGTCATCGGCCATGAGCAAAACGCGGCATTATCAGTTGTTAGAGCCGACGGAGTATATCGCACATTGTGAAAAAGTTCACCAAGTCGCACCGCGCACCTGGACGCGAAGCGACGCCAACATCAACCGCGCACAAACAGCGGAATGAGGCCGCCCCCAATTGGAGACTGCAACTATCAGATTCCAAACCACTTCCATGAATTGTTCGGCTTGACGGTCGCAAAAGCCGGGACCTATACTGGGCGCATGATGAGGGGGCGCCTCGCTGTATCGTTCGCCGCGTGTGCGATCATGGTCGTGCTCGCCGACTCTGGGTTCGCGCAGGCGGGCCGCCGCACGATGTTCACCAGCGTGCTCGACTCGACCGGTGTCCCAGTTCAAAGCGTCAACCCAGACGACCTCGTCGTACGAGAAGACAAGGTCATCCGCGAGGTTCTCGAGACCTGGCCGGCGACCGAGCCGATGGACATCGCGCTCCTTGTCGACAACAGCTCGGCCTCAGAACCACTAATCCGCGACTATCGCGAGGCCCTACAGGCGTTCATCACCGGTATCGCGGCCGACGAAACCGGCGCGAAGCACCAGATCGCGGTGATCACGCTTGCCGATAGGCCGACCATCAAGGCTGACTACCGCACCAGTGTTACAGACGCCACCAAAGCCGTGGCCAGCCTGTTCAGCATGCCGGAGAGCGGAACCTATCTGCTCGACGGCATCATCGAAAGCAGTAAGGGCCTCGCAAAGCGCTCCTCAGAGCGAGCCGTGATTGTGGCGATCACGACCGAGGGGCCGGAGCTAAGCGGTCGGCAATATCAGTCGGTGCTCGAGCCACTCCGCGCCTCGGGCGCCGCCCTGCACGCCATCGTCGTAGGCCGGCCCCAGAACAACAACCCCGATCGAGTCACGGTGCTTGGCAGAGGCACCAAGGAGAGCGGCGGCAGTTACGACAACATTCTGAGTAGCACTGGGCTGACGGCACGAATGAAGAAGCTGGCAGCCGAGTTGACGCACCAATTCAAGGTCACCTACTCGCGACCAGAGTCGCTGATTCCGCCCAAACAGGTGACAATCTCTGGCGCCAAGTCCGGGCTCACGGTGCGCGGCGCTGCCGCGCGGGTCGTCACGCAGGAACGCCGATGAGCATCGCTCGCTGGCTCGTCGGCCTGACGCTGACAGTGCTCCTGTGCACAACGGCCCAGGGTCAGCAATCGCCTGGCTCTCAAGCGTCTCAAACGCCTCAGGCGCCCCAGGCCCCTTCCTTCACAGCGGGCGTCGACATCGTGTCGCTCAACGTCACCGTCACCGACCCCACCGCCAGGTTCATCACCGATCTGCAGCAGGAGGATTTCAGCGTTTTTGAGGACGGCGTGAAGCAGGACGTCACCTTCTTCAACAAGGCGAATCTGCCGATTGCGCTGTCCCTTCTCGTCGACACCAGTGCCAGCATGGACGTGCGCCTGCCGATCGCACAGGAAGCGGCCGTCGGATTTGCCAACAAACTCCGACCGCAAGATCTCGCCGAGATCGTCGACTTCGACAGCCGTGTCGTCATTCTGCAAGCCTTTACCAACAAGGCCAGTGAGCTTGAACAAGCCATCCGCCGCACCTCGGCCGGCGGTTCCACCTCGATGTACAACGCAATTTATATTGCGTTGAAGGACCTCAAGAAGATCGTCGCCACGCAGACCGATGAAGTCCGCCGACAGGCCATCGTGGTGCTATCAGACGGCGAAGACACGTCGAGCCTGCTGCCCTTCGAGGAAGTTCTCGACCTCGCGAAGCGCTCGGAGACTGCAATCTACGCGATCGGCATTCGCGGTAACGACGCCGCCGCGAACAAGGGTTTCAAGGAAGCTGAGTTCGTGCTGCGCCAGCTGGCGCAGGAAACAGGCGGCCGGGCGTTCTTTCCGAATCTGGCGACCGAACTGCCGGCCATCTACGACCAAATCGCCGATGAGCTCTCGAGTCAGTACACCGTGGGCTACAGCTCCAAGAACCAGAAACGCGACGGCGCCTGGCGGCGCGTCGTCGTCAGAGTGAACCGCAGCAATACCATCCCCCGGACCAAACAGGGATACTTTGCCCCCACGCGCTGACCGGCCATGAACTTCGTCCCTCTAGCACTCTACGTCGCTGCGCTCGTGGCTTACGTCTGGCACTTCGCCGCCAGGCAACCGGCTATCGGGCGCGCGGCGACGACGCTGTTGGTATTCGGCGCGCTGGCCCACACCTTCGTTGTGGGCATGCAGACCATGGAAGCGGGCCACGTACCGGTCACCAACGCGGCATCGGCCATCTCGACGACAGTCTGGCTGCTGACGCTCGCCTACCTCTACACGGAGATGAGCACCGACGAGCGAGCCATGGGCGCCTTCATCCTGCCACTGGCGGTCGTGCTACAGTCGATTGCCGCCTTCAATCCCGGGGTTGAAGATCGTGCCGAGCTGCTCCAGGGTCCGCTGTTCGGTGTCCATGTATCGTCGCTGCTCTTTGCGTACGCCAGTTTCGCGCTCGCTGGCGTCATCGGCCTCACCTACGTGCTGTTGTTCAAGGAGATCAAGGCGAAGCACCTGGGCTTCTTCTACGCACGGCTACCCTCGCTCCAGGTCCTCGACACCATGAACTATCGGGCGGTCGTCATCGGCTGGGTATTTCTGACCGTCGGCCTACTCGTCGGGTTCGTCTGGATGGGGAACACGCCGTCCTACGACCCGCGGCTGCAAGCGATGTCGCTCGATGATCCAAAGATCTTTGTCGCTCTATGCTGCTGGCTGATCTATTCGTTCGAGGCGCTTGCGGCACGGGCGCTCGGTTGGGGCGGTCGACGATCGGCATATCTATCCGCGCTCGGGTTCATGATTGTGCTTCTGAACTTCGTGCCGGTGAGCTACTTCCTCACCACGAGCCACAACTTCTAGATGCACCTCTTTCTCGTCGGAATCAGTCACCGAACCGCGACCGTCGAGTTGCGCGAACGGATCGATTTCCAGACGCGTGGCTTGGGCACGGCCCTACAGGCGCTCCAAGCGAGAAATATTGCACGCGAGGCCGTGGTGCTCTCGACATGCAATCGCTCTGAGCTGTACGGCGTCGGCGACGACCTGTCAGTCGCGCGCGGAGCGTTGGTACAGTTCCTCAGCGACTACCACGGCGTCACTCGCGCCGAATTAGAACCGCACATCTACAGCGTTGCAGGGACCGATGTCGCGCGGCACGCGTTTCGTGTCGCCGCGGGTCTCGATTCGCTGGTCGTTGGCGAGCCGCAGATATTGGGGCAGGTCAAGGAAGCGCACGGTGCGGCAGCGCTCGCGCACACGTCGGGGCCGCTCCTCAACCGCCTGTTTCATTCGTCGTTTGGCGTCGGCAAGCGCGTCCGCACAGAAACCGGCCTGGGCTCGGGTGCCGTGTCGATCAGCTTTGCAGCTGTGGCGCTGGCCAAGAAGATCTTCGGCGATCTGAAAGGGCGCAGCGTTCTGGTCGTGGGCGCCGGCGAAATGGGCAAGCTCACTGCGCTGCACATGAAGTCGCAAGGGGTGCAGCAGGTCACAATTGTCAGCCGGACCATGGCGAGCGCTGTACGGACGGCGGAAGCGATTGGCGGCGCGACCGCGGCACCTTGGGAGGATCTGCTGGCTCAGCTCAGCGCCGCCGACATCGTCATTTCGGCCACCGGCGCCGCGGCACCGATCCTGAAGAAAGCACAAGTCGACTCGGTCATGCGTCCGCGACGCAACCGCCCCCTCTTCATCATCGATATCGCGATGCCGCGGGATGTGGAAGCCGCCGCCGGCGAAATAGAACAGGTGTTCCTCTACAACGTCGACGATCTCCGGACGACTGTCGAAGAGAACCTCGCACGTCGAGCCAACGAAGTGCACCGCGCCGAATCGATCGTGGCGGAAGAGGTCGACAAGTTCGCGTCCTGGTTGCGGTCGCGCAGCGCCGTGCCCATTGTTGTGTCCTTGCGGCAGCGGTTCGACGCCGTCCGCCGTACTGAGCTCGACCGACTAACGGTCGGCCTTCCTCCTGAGATGCGCGAGCGCGTAGACGACATTACCCGCCTGCTGGTGGAGAAGTTACTGTTGACGCCCACCGAACAGCTCAAGGCCATCGGCGACGCCGATCTGGTCAACTCGTACGCCGAGGCTCTCACCCGCGTCTTCAATCTCAATACCCAGGCGGCAGGTGACGCTGCGGAAGAGGCGCCGCGGCCGGACACCGTGCGCGCCGGCCGCCGAAAAGTCGAACCCTTCGTGCGTCCACAGAAGCGCTGACGTGTCGACTCCTTCTCTCCCGCTCCGACTGGGCACGCGCGGCAGCCAGCTGGCCCTCTATCAGGCAAACACCGTTGCACGGCTCATTGAAGCGGCCGGGGCGCCGCGTCCAGAGATTGTCATCATCAAGACCTCCGGAGACCGGCTCCAGGAATTGCCGCTCTCAGAGGTCGGCGGCAAGCGACTGTTCGTCAAGGAGCTGGAGGACGCGTTGCTCAACCGAGAGATCGATCTCGCGGTGCACAGCAGCAAGGACATGCCGGCGATCCTCCCACCGGAACTCATGATTGCCGGAGTGCTGCCGAGAGCCGACCCACGCGACGCGGTGGTGCTGCCGTACCGCGGCGGAGCGGACCATCAGGTCGGCTCCATGAGCGAGCTCGTCGCCCGCATTGGCCCAGCGGCGTCAATTGGCACCAGCAGCGTACGGCGCGTGGCGCAACTCACGAGGGCGTGGCCACACGCCAGATTCTCCGCGATTCGGGGCAACCTCGACACCCGGCTGCGAAAGCTCGACAGAGGCGAGTACGATGTGCTGGTGCTGGCTGCAGCCGGGCTGATCCGGCTCGGCTTCGAGCAACGGATCTCGTTGACGCTTCCGCTCGACGTCAGCGTCCCGGCACCGGGTCAAGGAGTCATCGCGATTGAGATCCGCCGTGGTGATGCGGTCACGCAGCAGCCGGTCGCCCTCATCACCGACGGCAACACCGCGTCGGTACTGGCGGCTGAACGAGCCTTGGTCGAGACGCTCGGCGGTGGCTGCCAGACGCCAATTGGCGCCCTCGCCACGGTGGAAGGCGCCGACCAGCTGCACTTGGTTGGTCTCGTTGTGTCCCTCGATGGCCGCGCGGAAGCGCGTGCTGAAGGCAGGGGACCCATCACAGAGGCCGAGGTGCTCGGCACCCGCGTCGCGCACGCACTGCTTGCCCAGGGCGCGGCGTCAATCCTCGAGGGCGCACGGCATGCGCAGAGCTGAGGAACGCTTGACACGGACGTTAAACAGGCGAAAAGTAACGCATCGTTGACACATACCGTGACTAAAAGCATCGTCTACTTGATTGGCGCCGGTCCGGGAAGTCCGGACCTCATCACCGTCCGTGGCCTCGAATATCTGAAGGCGGCCGACGTCGTCCTCTACGACCATCTCGTGCATCCGCGCCTGCTCTCGGCGGCGCGGCCTGGCGCTGAGCGGATCGACGTCGGCAAGGCTGCCCCACAACCACTCGAGCAGGAAGCGATTTGCTATCTGCTGGCGGAAAAGGCCCGCGAAGGCAAGATCGTCGCGCGGTTGAAGTGGGGCGATCCGTTTGTGTTTGACAGCGGTGGTCCGGAGGCGCTGTTCCTCCACGAGCAGGGTCTGCGCTTCGAAGTCGTGCCGGGTATCCCGTATGGGATCGGCGCGCCGAGCCACGCCGGAATTCCCATTACCTACCCGGACGGCGGAGACACGCTGACGTTTGTCCGCGGCCACGAAGGCGCCGGCGCGTCGCAGGTCTCTGTCGATTGGGCGGCGTTGGCGCGCCTTGACGGCACGATCGTGTGTTACGTGGGACCAGACCAGATCCCGGACATGATCGATCAGCTCCTCGACCACGGGCGCCGAGGGGATGAGGCGGCAGCGCTGATCTACGACGGCACGACCGCAAATCAGATTACCGTGCAGTGCACGCTGGCCGAAATTCCAGAGAAGTTCAAGGCCGTCAACCGCCGCGCCGCCATCCTGGTCGTCGGACGTGTGGCGGCCCTGCGCGAGCATCTGCGCTGGTTTGACTCACGACCGCTCTTCGGTAAGCGCATCCTGGTCACGCGGCCGCGCGAACAGTCGGCAGAGTTCGTGATGCAACTCGAAGGGCTTGGCGCGCAGGCTATCGAAGCGCCCATGATCTCTATCGCGCCGCCAGCCGACTGGGGCCCACTCGACGAGGTCTGCCAGCGCCTCGGCGAGTTCGACTGGATCGTGTTCTCAAGCGGGCACGCGGTCGACTATTTCTTCGACCGCCTGCTCGCCTCGCCGCTCGACCTTCGGGCGCTGAAGAACGCACAGCTGTGCGCGATCGGTCCATCAACCGCTGAACGGCTCACGCGCATCGGCTTGAAGGTCGATCTGGTACCGGCAGAATCCAAGGCCGAGGCGGTCGTCCAGGCGATGCTCGCTTCTGGTTCCATGAAAGGCAGCCGCGTGCTCGTGCCGCGCGCCGACATCGGACGAGAAGTCATCGCTGAAGGCCTGCGGAAACGCGGCGCGGACGTCACAGAAGTGGTGACATATCGCACAGTCGCTGTCGATCCCGACAGGGATGGCGGCCCGGACGTCTTCAAGCTATTGCTCGAACGCGGCATCGACGTCGTGACATTCACCAGCCCGTCGGCCGTCCGCAACTTCGTCGATCTGATTGGCGCGGAGCCCGCTGCCGACCTGCTCCGGACAACGGTCGTCGCATCCATCGGACCGGTCACCGCAGAAGCCGCCGCGCAATTCGATATCCATTCCCAGATCGTGCCGGCGCATTACACGATACGAGCCATGGTCGATGCGATCGCCCGGCACTTCGAGGGCCGTGCATGAGTGGCGCCTTGCAGAGTGCGCTGCACCTCACTCATCGGCTGCGCCGACTCCGCTCAACAGAGACCATGCGCGGGCTGGTGCGCGAGACACGGCTGTCGGCGGAGATGCTCGTCTTGCCGCTGTTTGTTTGTGAAGGTCACGGCATCAGACGCGAGGTCAGCTCGATGCCCGGCGTCTTCAACCTCTCGGTAGACGAGGCAGTGAAAGAGACCCGGGCCGCGCAGGAAGACGGCGTGCGCAGTGTGCTGCTTTTCGGTCTACCCGAGCACAAAGACCATGTCGGTTCGGCGGCCTACGCTCCGGACGCGCCGGTGCAGGCGGCCACCCGCGCGATCAAGCGCGACGTGCCGGGCACCCTCGTCATCACCGACGTCTGCCTCTGTGAGTACACCGATCACGGCCACTGCGGCATCGTGCAGGGCCACGAGATTCTGAACGATCCGACGGTGGAACAGCTGGTCCGCGCCGCCGTTTCTCACGCTGCGGCCGGCGCAGACATCGTCGCGCCGTCGGACATGATGGATGGCCGCGTCGGTGCCATTCGCGCGGCGCTCGACGACAGCGGGTTTGCGAACGTGGCCATCCTGTCGTATGCCGCGAAGTACTGCTCGGCCTTCTATGGACCGTTCCGAGAGGCCGCCGCGTCGGCGCCACAGTTCGGCGATCGACGTTCCCACCAGATGGACCCGGCCAACGCCGAAGAAGCGCTGCGGGAAGTCGAACAGGACATCGCCGAAGGTGCTGACATGGTGATGGTAAAGCCTGCGGCCGCGTATCTCGACGTCATTCGCCGCGTCAAAGACGCCTTCGGATATCCAACCGCGGCCTATCACGTCAGCGGTGAATACGCCATGATCAAAGCCGCGGCACGCAATGGCTGGATCGATGAACACCGCGCCATGATGGAGACGCTGGTGGGCATCCGTCGCGCTGGTGCCGACATCATCATCACCTACTACGCGCGCGAAGCCGCCCGCTCGCTCTAGATCATCACACCAAGCCGAACGCCACGGCATACACCATGAAGATACCGCGCTCGTCGAAGCTCTTTGACCGGGCTATCAAGATATTGCCGGGCGGCGTCGACAGCCCGGTCCGCGCCTTCAAGTCCGTCGGCGGCAATCCCCTGTTCATTCAGCGCGGCTACGGATCGACACTGGAAGACGTCGACGGCCACAAGTACATCGACTACGTCATGTCGTGGGGGCCGCTCATTCACGGCCATGCACCGCGTGGCCTGATTCGCGCGCTGACAACAGCCGCGAAGCTCGGGACGAGCTACGGCGCCCCGAGCCCGCTCGAAGTCGAACTGGGCGAGCGAGTCCGCCGGATGATGCCGTCGCTCGAGCGCATTCGCTTCGTCAGCTCTGGTACCGAAGCAACGATGAGCGCGCTGCGCGTGGCAAGAGCGGCCACGAAGCGCGAGAAGATCATCAAGTTCGAGGGCTGCTATCACGGACATGCCGATCCGTTCCTGGTGAAGGCCGGCTCTGGAGCGCTCACGCTGGGCACACCCACGAGCCCTGGCGTCAGCCAAGGAGCGGCAGCAGACACGCTGATCGCCAACTACAACGATCTGCCCTCGGTCGAAGCACTGTTCAAGGCAAACCGTAGCGCTATTGCAGCCGTCTTCGTCGAACCCATTGCGGGAAACATGGGTCTCGTGCCACCGGCTGACGGTTTCCTGAAGGGGCTGCGCCTGTTGTGCGACAGCCACGGCACACTTCTGATCTTCGATGAAGTCATTTCCGGTTTTCGTGCCGCCCCGGGCGGGGCGCAGGCGCTGTTCGGGGTTCGTCCCGATCTGACCTGTCTCGGCAAGATCATCGGCGGCGGCCTGCCGGTGGGCGCCTATGGAGGACGCGCCGAGCTCATGGAACTGGTGTCGCCCGCCGGTCCCGTCTATCAAGCCGGCACCCTATCGGGAAATCCGCTGGCGATGACCGCTGGTCTCTGGTGCCTCGAGCAGCTGAAGCCACGCGTCTACAAAGAGCTGGCGGCACTCGGCACCCGACTCGCTGGCGGCCTTGCCTCTGCCGCGCGCGCGGCCGGCGTGCCACTACAGGTCAACGCCTTCGGCTCGCTGGTGACACCGTTCTTCACCGCGCAACCCGTGCGAGATTTTGCGTCGGCCACCGGCGCCAACGTCGACCACTACGGGCGATTCTTCAGAGGAATGCTGGAACGAGGCGTCTATCCGCCGCCGTCACAGTTCGAAGCGTGGTTCCTCTCCACCGCACATACGACGCGCGACGTCGACCGCACGATCAAGGCCGCGCACGATGCGATGCGAGAGGTGCTCTAAACGTGTGACGCGCTACCGCCACGGCATCAGCCGCTCAATCCAGCTGATGCGGGTCAGATCGTTGTAAATCACGGTAACCATCAGCGACATCAAGACGACAAATCCACCGAGCATCATCCGTTCTTTGAGCTTCACGCTGAGATCCCGGCGCGCGAGGCCCTCGAGGAACATGATGAAGATATGGCCACCGTCGAGAATCGGGATCGGCATCAAGTTGAGCAGCCCCAGATTCAGACTGAACTGCCACATGAGGGCGACGATCGGAATCCAGCCGAGCTGAGCGGCTTCACCGGAGAGCTGCGCCATGGCGACCGGTCCCATCAGCTGCTTGGGAGATGTCGCCATCGTGAACAGGCCACCGAGGGTTCGAAAGATCATCCCGGCCATTTCGACATTTTGATCGACGCCCGCCTTCATGGCCTCGACGACCCCAGGCTTGATGCTGACCACATCGTCGCCGATCTCTATACCGAGGCGACCGCCGGCGCCAAATCGCGCAGGAGTCGCACTAATCGTCGTCGGCGCGCCGTTGCGCAGCAATGAAAGAGAAATCGGCGTCTCGGGATTCTTCGTAATCGCCGCCCGCAGGTCCGTGCTGAAGGTCATCGGCTCGTCGTTGACCGCGACGACGATATCGTGGGCCAGAAGACCCGCCTTCGCAGCTGGCTCGCCGGCCACAACTGAGCGAATGTGAGGATGGACGTTCGGCAGGATACCGATCTCGCCGACTTCAAACTTGCTGTCTGGGCGGGGCGCCGGCGTCACGTTACGGGAAAGGCGCTCGCCGCCACGTTCAACCACCAGTGCCACCTGACGGTTGACCGCTGTCGCGACTTCGATCTCGAAATCGCGCCACGTCGGCACGTCGCGACCGCCGACTGAGACGATGCGATCTCCAGGCGTCAGGCCGACCTGCTCTGCGGCTGAGTTCCTTTCCACCACCCCAACAACGACCGGCTGATCTTGGTAGGCGGGACGGGGAATACCTTGATACGCCACGACCGCGGCAAGAATCACGGCCAGCGCCAAGTTCATCACCGGACCCATGATGAGCACCTGGAATCGCTCCCACTTGGTCTTCGAGAGAAACTCGTACGAGGCGCCGGTCACTCCTTCTTCAGGATTGTCGCCAGCCATCTTGACGTAGCCGCCAAGCGGCAGCGCACCAAGCGAGTACTCCGTGTCGCCTCGGCGGACCTTGAGAATGGTCGGGTTGAAGCCGAGTTGAAACTTCAGCACCTTGACGCCAACGCGCTTGGCGGCAAAGAAGTGCCCCAGTTCGTGCACGAATACCAGCACACCAAGCACAAACGCGAACGAAAGCAGCGTCGTCAATGAACCCAGCACATGACCCTCAGACTTTCGATTCTAACCCGCTTGCAATTCTGCGCGCCGACTCACGGGCGTGGCGATCAACGTCGCGGACTTCGTCGAGCGTTGAGACCGCCACCGGCGCATGGGCGTCCATCGCCTCCTCGATCACACGTGCAATTCCAGGAAACGACAGCCGTCCTTCGAGAAATAGGGGCACGGCGATTTCATTGGCGGCATTCAGCACAACGGCAGCGCTGCTGGATGACTGCAGGGCTCGATACGCCAGCGACAGACACGGAAAGGCCGCGGTGTCCGGATGGGCGAACTCAAGACGACCGGCGGCCACGAGATCGAGCGCCGGTAGCGGCGCACTCCAGCGATCCGGATAGGAAAACGCATATTGAATCGGCAACTGCATGTTGGTCACGCCAAGCTGAGCGATGACCGAGCCGTCGACCCACTCCACCATCGAGTGCACCACCGATTGAGGATGAACGAGGACATCGATCTGGCCGGCCCGGAGGCCGAACAGCCAGTGCGCTTCAATGACTTCGAGCCCCTTGTTCATGAGGGTCGCGGAGTCGACCGTGATCTTCCGGCCCATTCGCCACGTCGGATGCTGCAGGGCCTCGTCGGCGGTGACCCGCGCTAACTGTGACGTCGTCCAACCGCGAAAGGGTCCACCAGAAGCGGTGAGGACGATCCGCTTGAGATGACGACGGTCGCCCATGTGCAGGCACTGGTGAATCGCGTTGTGCTCGCTGTCAACCGGCAGAATTGTCACGCCCTTGCGCGCGGCAGCCGCCGTGACGATGCCGCCGGCCATCACCAGGACTTCCTTGTTTGCGAGAGCAATCGTCTTGCCGGCCTCAATCGCCGCGAGCACCGCCTCGAGCCCTTCCGTGCCGGAAGACGCGCACAGCACGATGTCGACATCAGGATGTGAGGCCACGGCCACCAGCCCCTCGCGCCCTGGGGCAGCAACGCCGGTTCCCGCATTTGACAGGCGCTCCCGAAGCCGCGCCCGCGCACTTGGGGTCGCCATCGAGGCGATCTGTGGTCGGTATTGAGCGATTTGCTCGGCAAGAAGCTCGACGTTTTCTCCAGCCGCCAGACCGACCACAGTGAGCCGGTCGCGATGTGCGTCGACGACCGCAAGCGCGCTTTGCCCGATGGAACCGGTGGAACCGAGAATCGCGACCTGTGTCACTGGGAAGTGTCCGGCCTAGAGGTTCTTGAGGACGACGTAGTAGATTGGCGCTGCAAATAGCAGCGCGTCGATTCGATCGAGCACGCCGCCGTGGCCGGGGATCAGGGTTGAGCTGTCTTTCATGCCGGCGCTGCGCTTCAGCATTGATTCGAATAGATCCCCCGCGATGCCGAGCGAGACGAGCGTCATTCCAAGCAAACCGCGCAACCACCACGGGGCGATCGTCAACCACACCGCACCGAGCGCGATCATGACAATCGCACCGGCGGCAAATCCGCCGAGAGCTCCCTCGATAGTCTTCTTCGGGCTGATGGCGGGTGCCAGCGGCCGGCGACCGAAGCGGCGGCCCGAGTAGTACTGCGCGGTGTCGCTCACGGCCACAGTCACCATCAACAGCAACAACGCCTCTCGTCCCCACATCTCGCGAATCGCGATCATGGCTCCGATTGGGAGTCCGAGGTAGAGCAACGGTAGTACCGCCGCCCCGATGTGCGCCGCCGCTTCGCGTTCGCCGCGCCAGCGAACCAGGGAGACGGCCCCGATGGCCACCATTGCGGTCATCAGCACCGTGTCGACGGGCGCCCAGAACAGCGCGCGCAGCGCGACCGGCGCAAAGGCTGCCGCAGTCAGAAGCGACCCGGCCGTGCTCACCGCCCCTGGAATTGAAACGCCCACCGCGCTGCTGAGGGCTACGTATTCGCGACACGCCAGAAACAGGAGCGCTTCGGCGACAAGGAAGAAGACCAGGGGCGATGCGAACCAGACTGCCGCCACCATCATGACAACGAGAACGGCGCCGCTGATGACGCGAGTCATTTGACGCCGGTCGCCACGGCCGGCACCTTGATGCCGCCATACCGACGCTCGCGCTTCTGGTAGGCGATGATCGCTTCGAGCAGATGCCGCCGCCTGAAATCGGGCCACCGAGTTTCCGTCACCCAAATTTCAGAATATGCAATCTGCCAGAGCAGGAAGTTGCTGATTCGCATCTCACCACTCGTGCGGATGAGCAGATCGGGGTCCGGTTGTCCCGCGGTATACAACAGTTCACCAAACCGCTGCTCGTCAACGTCTTCCGGCTTGATCCCATCGGCAATCGCGCGGCGAACGCCGTCGACGATCTCGGCCCGCCCCCCGTAGTTCAGGGCGATGTTGAACAGCATGCCAGTGTTGCCCGCGGTCTTGGCAACGCCAGCGTCGAGCGCGTCCCGGACATCGGGATCGAGTTCGCCAAGGCGACCGATCGGACGAAAGCGGATGTTGTTCTTGTGAAGAGCGTCGATCTCCAGCCGAACGTATCGCTTCAGCAACAGCATCAGCGTGCTGACTTCGGCGCGTGGACGCTTCCAATTCTCCATCGAGAACGCATAGAGCGTCAGCACACCGATGCCGAGTCGGGCAGAGGTCTCGACAACATCGCGGACTGAATTGATGCCCGCACGATGCCCTTCGACTCTTGGCAGATGCCGGTCCGCCGCCCAGCGGCCATTGCCATCCATGATCACGGCGACGTGCGACGGCAGTTGCTCGAAGTTGACCTCGCGGGCGAGCGCCTCGTCGGCCGACCCTGGCGGGATCCACGCCAGGAGTTGTTCAAGCGACATGCCCGTCCATTATAGGTCTGGCGATTCGTAGGAGACGCTCACCAGAAACAAGCCAGCGGCTGGCGCCGTCTCGCCCGCGCAGGCGCGCGATCGCTTCTGGAGCACGTCGAGCATCGACGCGGGCGTCCGTCGACCACGTCCCACCTCCACCAGCGTACCGACGATACTGCGAACCATGTGCTTGAGAAATCCTGTGCCGTGTACCTCATAGGTGAGAAGCGGGACTGACGTGGGACCGGCGCTCGATCGTGAAAGATCGACCTCACCACACCAGACGAGCGACGAGTACAACGTGCGCTCTGCTGTGGACGTCGTCGCCCCTGCGCTCTGGAACGACGAGAACTCATGCGTGCCCACCAACTGCTGCGCGGCATCGTCCATCGCGGCGCAGTCGAGGCGTGGCGAGGGAATGTGCCATACGTAGGGCCGCTCGAACGGATTCAAGACCTCGGCGTTCCAGATGCGGTAGCGGTAGATCTTGGAGACGGACGAAAAGCGAGCGTGGAACCGGCTGTCGACCACCGCGACGTCAACCACGCGTACGGACGGCGGCAAGTGCGCGTTGAGGGCACGTCTAACCGTGTCCACGTCGATGTCGCGCGCGAGCGAGAAGCTGGCGACTTGACCCAGCGCATGGACGCCGGCGTCGGTGCGACCTGCCCCGGCGACCGAGACCGGCTGCTTGTCCAGAGTGGAGAGGGC
>JBEBGG010000165.1:0-7356 GCA_040081555.1 Vicinamibacterales bacterium | reverse complement strand
GCCGAAGGTACCGGATCACATTGCGGTGTGGGAGCTGCTGCTACCGCTGCGGCAACGATTCCAGCAGTACGTGAACCTGCGCCCGATGCGCCTGCTTCCGGGTTTGGTGTCGCCTCTCGCCCACCGCACGTCGGCCGACATCGATATGGTCTGCGTCCGCGAGAATTCTGAGGGCGAGTACTCCGGACTCGGCGGACGCATTCACGTCGGCACGCCGCACGAAGTCGCGGAACAGACGGGGCTCTTCACGCGTACCGGCATCGAGCGCATTCTGCGCTACGGCTTCGAGGTCGCTTCAAAGCGACCCCGCAAGATGATCGCCAGTGCGACCAAGTCCAATGCGTTGCGTCACGCGATGGTTCTCTGGGACGAAGTCGCCGAGATCGTGGCTACGGACTACCCGACGGTCGAATACCGCAAGTACCACGTGGACGCCATCGCCGCGCGAATGGTCACCAACCCGGCGTCGCTTGACGTCATCGTCTGCTCGAACCTATTTGGCGACATCCTGACCGACATCGGGTCCGCCATCTCCGGCAGCCTGGGCATCGCGCCAGGGGCCAATATCAACCCCGAGCGCAATTTTCCGTCAATGTTTGAGCCGATTCACGGGTCAGCGCCTGACATCGCTGGCAAGGGAATCGCCAACCCGATCGGAGCGATCTGGGCGGCAGCGCAGATGTTCGATCACCTCGGTCACCGGGCCGTGCACGACCGAATTCTCGGTGCCGTCGAGAGAGTGATTAGCGGCGGCAAGGTGCGCACGCCGGACCTGGGCGGCAAGGCGACCACTGCCGAGCTGTCCAAGGCCGTCGTCGCCGAAATCTAACCTGGCTGAGGCGCTCCGTCCACTGGGGCGCCTCTCGACAGACGCCCCGGCGGTTCGTCATAACCGACGGGGCTATCGCGTCCCCGTTCACCGGCCGATAGTCTGCGCATAGGTTCCTATGGCTGCTCGATCCACGTGGAAGGGTTACCTCAAGATCAGTCTTGTGAACATCCCCATCAAGGTGTTCCCCGCGACTGATTCCGCCGCCACCCTCAGCTTCAATCAGTTGCACGCCGAGTGTCAGACGCGCATCCAGCAGCGGCGCTGGTGTCCACACTGCGAGCGCGAAGTCGCCAGCGCCGACATCGTGAAAGGCTACGAGTTCGAGAAGGGACGCTACGTAGTCATGGGAGACGAGGACCTCGACAAAGTGCACGTCGAGTCGACTCGCATCATCAACCTCGAGCAATTCACCGAAGCCGACGCCATTGACCCGATCTACCTCGAACGCCCCTACTACCTCGCGCCAGATGGGCCCGTGGCTAAGGAGGCGTTTGCCGTCATTCGAGAAGGCATGAAGGGCAAGGCCGGCATCGGCAAAGTGGCGCTCTACGGGCGCGAGTACCTGATCAACGTGCAGCCACGCGAACAGGGCCTGGTGATGTACACGCTGCGCCACGCGAGTGAGATCCGCGGCATGGATCAGATCGATGAGCTGAACGACATGCCGTCGACCGTCAAACCTGCAGAGGTCAAGCTCGCCCAGCAGGTGATTGCCACCTTCGAAGGCGAGATCGACTTCAAGAGCTACAAGGACGAATACCAGGAGGGGCTGCGAGAGATCATCGACGCCAAGATCGAGGGGCGCCAGATCGTTGCCGAAGAGATCGAGGCACCACCACGGGTCGTCAATCTCATGGAGGCGCTGCGCAAGAGCCTCGACAGCATCTCCTCGGGCAAGAAGAAGACCGCACCAGCCGTCGCCGAAGCTGCGGCACCTCGGCGCGCCGCAGGCAGGCGCGCTCGGGGATAGGTCGGCCACTTGATCGTTCAGCCCTACCTTCTTCCGCCCTTCTTGCTCACCCACCAGATGATCATCACAAACATCAGGGCGACAAGGAGCGCCGTCGCGCCAAAGAGCAGCAGGGTGCGCGACAGGATTGACTGAGACTCCATGCGCGCTTCGAGATCAAGCGGCTCGCCCTTGAGACGATCCGCGAGCGGCTGCTCCCACACCAGGATGTTGCCGCGACGCAGGCCGTCGGGCCCAGCGTTGTGATAGAAGACGGTGCTCGGCAGATGCGCGCGGAAGGAGACCGTGTCCATCCCCGTCCAACCGACCTCGCCAACGTCCTTTCCAGCGCTCGCCCCGACGTGCTGCTTGAAGGTCACCAGAGCGCCGTCGCGGCTCAGGTGGTACGACGACCACGCAAACGGCGCGGCTTTCGAGAGCTGATCAATGTGAGCCACGGCAACGCGGACGTGAACGAATCGGCGGCCGGAGCGGCGCGACAGAGTCGGCATCCTCGCAACGGTAGTCACCGGCGTCGTGAAGAACTGCCGCACGCCCTCGCGGTCAATTGGCGCCGACTCTGCAGTGTCAAAGGACGTGCCTCGTAGCGCATTCAGCGCGGCGACTGAGGCATTGACGTAGACCTCGGCGGATCCATCGAGCGAGAGAAAGATCTCTTCCTCGTATTCATGGTGCCGGAAGAAATCGCCGCGGCTGCAGGCGGGCGTCGAGATCAACAGCGCTGTCAGCAGCGCGAACGCCGCACCGATCCGCATCTCGGGCCAATGATATAGTAAAAATTTCCTGCCTTTAATGTCCGCCCGGCCTCTCGTCTTCCTGATCGACGGCAGTTCGCAGATGTATCGGGCGTTCCACGCGCCGGTGCGCACCGCCGAGGGCGGCTTGCTCCGCAGTGCCCAGGGCGTACCGACCAACGCGGTTTACATCTTCGTCAACATGCTCAGGAAGTTGCTCAACGAGCAAAAGCCGGAGTTCATCGCTGCCTCTTTTGATCTGCCCGGCCGCACATTCCGGGACGATCTGGTCGACGACTACAAAGCCAATCGCGCGCCCATGCCGAGTGAGCTGGCGCAACAGATTCCGATGGTCCACGCGGCCTGCGAAGCCCTTGGCGTGCGGATCCTCACCTCCGAGCGCTTTGAAGCAGACGATGTGATTGGCACGTTGACGAGGAAGGCCCAGGCGGCCGGTTTCGACGTCGCGATCGTCACCATGGACAAGGACTTCTACCAGCTCGTCGGCGACGGCGTCCGCGTCTACAACCCGCGCGACGAGGGCACGTGGTACGACGCCGACGGCGTGAAGGAGCGGTTCGGCGTCGTCCCGGACCAGGTGGTCGATGTGCTGGCCCTGATGGGCGACACCGTCGACAACATCAAGGGCGTGCCGGGCGTGGGCGAGAAGGGCGCCCGCGAACTGATCACGCACTACGGCACGCTCGACAACCTGCTCACGCACGCCGGCGAGGTGAAGAACAAGCGGTACCGAGAGGGACTGCTGGCCAACGTCGAACCGGCGCGCCGTAGCCGAGAGCTCGCCAAGATTCGCACGGACGTGCCGGTCGACTTCTTCCCTGAGGACCTGCGTTATCGCGGCGGCTCACCGCAACGATGCTTCGAGATCTTCAACGAGCTCGGCTTCCGGGGCCTCGCCAAGGAGTACGCCCCGACAGCTGACACCGTCACCAAGAGCTACCGGATCGTCAACAGTGCGGAGGATGTGCACGCGCTCGCTAATCGGCTGCGTGCCGCCGGGCGCTTCGCGCTACGTGTTCTGGCGGACCGTCCCACGGCGATGCGCGCAGCCATCGTCGGGCTGGCGTTTTCGACATCGACTCACGACGCTGACTACGTGCCGGTCGGACATCGCTCGTTGGGGGACACCGACAGCCTGCCGCTCGATGTGGCGCTGCAGGCGCTCGGACCGCTCCTCGAAGACGAATCGATCGGGAAGGAAGGACACGATCTCAAGTTCGACACGATCGTACTGGCAAGACACGGCGTCACGCTGCGCGGGATCGAGTTCGACACGATGCTGGCGAGTTATCTGATCGATGCCACGGGCTCAGGGCATCTGATCGATGAAATTGCGCTCGAACACACCAGCTACAAGGCGTTGTCCGAGGAAGATGTCTGCGGCAAGGGCGTCAAGGCACTGTCGCTGGCTGAGGTGCCAGTCGACGCCGCGCTGGTCTACGCGTGCGAACGAGCGGATCTCGCGGGCCAACTGGCTCCCATCCTAGGCGCGCTGCTTGAGAAGGAACAGCTGAGCGGCCTCTATCGCACGATCGAATTGCCACTGGTTCCGGTGCTGACAACAGTGGAGATGGCAGGAGTGCGCATCGACTCGGCGGCACTGGCCGGCCAGTCGCGAACGGTCGATCAGGAGCTTGCGCAACGGTCCGCCGCGATCTTCGGCATGGCGGGCGGCGAGTTCAACATCAACTCGCCCAAGCAGCTCGCCGAGGTCCTCTTCGACAGACTGCAACTACCCGTGTTGAAGCGAACCGGTACCTCGAAGGCTCCTTCAACGGCTGTGGAGGTCCTCGAAGAGCTCGCACTGAGCCACGACATCCCGCGGCTCATCCTGGAGTGGCGCCAACTGATGAAGTTGAAGGGCACCTACATTGATGCCTTGCCGCTACTCGTCCATCCACAGACGGGCCGAGTCCACACGTGCTTCAACCAGGCAGTCGCGGCGACAGGGCGCCTGAGCAGCAGCGACCCGAACCTCCAGAACATTCCAATCCGCACGCCGCTTGGCCGTGAGATCCGCCGCGCATTCGTCGCCGACGACGGCCACGTGCTGATCTCCGCCGACTATTCACAGATTGAATTTCGGGTGCTGGCGCACTTGTCGGGCGATCCGGTGCTGCTGCAGGCGTTCAAGGAAGGGGCGGATTTCCACGAGCGTACGGCCGTCAAGCTTTTCGGCACCGAGAGCGGCCGCGACCCACATGCACTGCGCAGCATCGCCAAGATGGTGAACTACGCGCTGCTCTACGGAAAGACCGCCTTCACGCTCGCCAAAGACATTGGCGTCACCCCGCAAGCTGCCCAGGAATTCATCGACGCCTACTTCGCTGGCTTCCCGAGTGTGCGCGCCTTCATCGACCGCACACTGGAGGAGGCCCGCGTCTCCGGTGTGGTGAAGACGCTGTTTGGACGACGACGCCTGGTGCCGGAGTTGACCAGTCGGGATTTCCAGCGGCGCTCAGCTGCCGAGCGCGAGGCGGTCAACATGCCGATTCAAGGCACCGCGGCCGACATCATGAAGCGCGCAATGATCGACGTGACCGCAGCGCTTGCAGGTCGAGACGATGTGCGGATGATTCTGACCGTGCACGACGAACTGCTGTTTGAAGTGCGGCAGTCGCGAGTCGATGAAATCGCCGGAATCGTGAAGGCGAAGATGGAGTCGGCCGCAGTCCTCGACGTGCCACTCATCGTCGACGTCGGGATCGGCGAAAACTGGAAAGACGCTAAGGCATAGTCCAGACGCGCTTGAACGCGTCCCAGTCGGCCATGAGCGATTCGGCCGGAATGCCGAGCCGGCGCGAGCGGTCGGGAATGATCCCGCGTATCACCAGTTCGTCGAGATCCCGGCGCAGGGTGGCGGCGCGCTCCAGTGTGATCGGTGCCCAGGCCCAGGCGGCCTGGGCGGCGTCCCAGGCGGCCTGCCCGTCGCCCTGCGATCGCGATGCGGCGACCATCCAGTACAAGGCCGCAACATTGCCCGAATCCCTGGCCAGCTCGACCGCCATCCGGTCACGAATACGCTGATAGATTCCCTGGCGCTCGATGTCCGGGCGCGGCTGCGCGTCGCGGTCAAGCGCCGTCGCCCACCAGTCGGCGATTCGTTCACGGGCCAGTCCTGAAAGGCTCACGCCTCGGGCATCGCTGGTGCCATCGAGGACCGCACCAAACACCAGCGCCGCGGCTCCGGACGCACCTGAGAAGTACAGGGCTTCACCAAGACCGACGGTATATTCCAGGCGCTCGTTGGCGCTGAAATGCGCCGCTGAAATGCGCCGCAAACGGTCTCGAGCGTTCGACAAGTCGATATCAGCCTTGCCCTCTTGATAGCGCTCCAGATAGGCACGCGCCGCGATGAGGTCCGCACGCCCCGCCAGGGTAGGAATCGTTCGAGCGTCATCCGCCGCGACAATCGCGGAGTCGAACTGCCTGCTGTTGTAGAGAGCACGGGCGCGGATGAGCGGGTCCTTGCCGTCGGCCGCGATGGCCACAGAGGCTGTGGCAGTGAGGATGAGGACCACGTGTGTCCATCGACGCGGCATGAGCTCGATGGTAGCACACGAATTTCGACGCTAACACATTGATATCTAGACGGTTAAACCACTTTCGTTTGGCCTTTGGTACAATCCGGACTCGATGGTTGAGCCAAGGGTCGTTCCGCGCGAAGCGCATACGCTGTCGCGCCGTGACGTCGACCCGGATGCGCTGAAAGTCCTCTACAGGCTGCGTCAGGGCGACCACATTGCCTACCTCGTCGGAGGTGGCGTCCGCGACCTGCTCCTCGGTCGACGGCCGAAGGACTTCGACATCGGTACGTCGGCTCATCCCTATCAGGTCAAGAAGCTCTTCAGAAACTGTTGGATCATCGGCCGGCGCTTCCGACTCGCGCACGTCAAATTCGGGTCAAAGGTGATCGAGGTCGCCACCTTTAGACGGCAGGTACAGCCGGGCGAAGAAGTTGTGCAGGACGGCGTGCCGGCAGCGATTGAAGCCGCGGCTTCTGATCCCGCCACTCCTCTGCAGCACCACGACAACACGTTCGGGACCCCGGAGGAAGACGCCTTCCGTCGCGACTTCACCGTCAACGCGATGTTCTACGACATCGCAACCTTTTCCATCATCGACTATGTCGGCGGCCTCGACGACCTTCAGGCGCGGGTGGTCCGTTGCATCGGCGACCCTGACGTCCGGCTGCGCGAAGACCCGGTGCGCATGATGCGCGCAATCGCGCTCGCGGCCCGTCTCGACTTCACCATCGACCCTCCTCTTCGTAACGCCATCGCCCGCCTCTCCCCAGAGATTGGGACCAGCTCGGCGCCACGCATCCTTGAGGAGTACTACAAGATTCTGCGCGCCGGAGCCGCCGAACGGACGTTCCGCGATCTCGCGCGAACCGGGCTATTGCAGCCTGTCTCCGAAGAACTGTCACAAGGCACCAGCGACGCGTTCTACGCGTCGCTGGCTCGACTCGACGCCTACCGCCATCAATTCGACGAGACGCCGGAAACCATGACCAACGCGGTCCTGCTTGGAACGCTGCTCGAGCCGCTGGGGTTGTCACCGCAGCAGGGCCGCCCCGACCGGGGCGAACCCGGTGACGACAAGCGGCGCCGGCGACGACCCGCGCCGGTCGGACCCAAACTTGGAAATCTGCCATTGGCCAGGCGCGACCTGGAACGCCTGCAGCTGATTCTGGGCCTACAGCGCCGGCTACATGACGTGCAGGTCAACGTCCGCGCGCAACACGCGCTGACACACCGCTCGATCTTCCGCGAGGCTCTGAGCTGGTTGGAAATCCA
>JBEBGG010000044.1:0-25950 GCA_040081555.1 Vicinamibacterales bacterium | reverse complement strand
GCGAGCGCATCGAATGGGTGTCGCTCTGGTGCGAACAGGCGTTGCTCGGCAAGTCGAAGGTGGTCACCACCGGCGAGCCGGGCGTCGGCCCCGACCTCTACGGCAACCTGTTCGCGGATATTCCCATCGACTCGGACCGCTACATCAAGGCCATCCAGACCAGGCCAGTGACGGCTGCAGCGCTCAAGGTCGTCCATCACTCGGCGGCGTTCGCGGTCGACGGTGGCCGGACCGACGCGAGCTTTGGCGACGACAGCAAGGGCGCTGGTCAGTTTCTCGTCGAGTACGCGGCGGGCAAGGGTGGGGAGATCTACCCGGACGGCGCCGGCGTGTTGCTGGAGGCTGGGAAGAGAGTGCAGATCGACTTCCACCTCCACGCCAGTGGCGAAGAAACGATCGCGCAGGTGGAGCTGGGCATCGTGCTCTACCCGAAAGGGTTTGTGCCGAAGCACGTGCGCTGGACCAAGCAGCTCGGGCAGACCTCCGAGCCGCTCGACATCGCGCCCGGCGCGGTTGTGCGCACCGACGGCTACACGCGTTTGAACATGGCGGCGCGGATCACCGCGTTCCAGCCCCACATGCACATTCGGGGCAAGCGGCAGTGCCTCGAGCTGATCTACCCGAACGGCCGGAGCGAGGTCGCCAGCTGCGCCAACTTCAATTACAACTGGCACCTGATCTACAACTACGCGGACGACGCGGCACCGATCGTCCCGGCGGGCACCATCCTTCACGTGATCAGCTGGCACGACAACTCGACGGCGAACCGCTTCAACCCCGACCCGAAGAATTGGGTGGGCGGCGGCACTCGAACCATTGACGAGATGGCCTTCAGCTGGATCGGGTGGTACGACATGACCGACCAGGAGTACAAGGAAGAGCTGGCGGCGCGCCTGAAGCAGCGTCAGGCGACGACCGCCCAGCAGTAGCCCCATGCACAACACGCTCTCACGTCAGGCCCGGTGGGTAATCGCGGCGGGAATCCTCGTGGGGCTCGCTGCCGCGCCGTCGCGCGTCGGCGCACAGCCCGTCAACGCGGGCCAAAACGTCGCCCCGATCTTCGAAGGATGGCTCCGGAACCCAGACGGGACATTCACCCTGGCGTTTGGGTACCTGAACCGCAACTACGCCGAGCACATCATGGTGCCGCTCGGCCCTGACAATCGTGTCGAACCGGACGGCCCCGACCGCGGCCAACCGGCGTACTTCTACCCGCGCACCAACCGTTTCGCGTTCACGGTGGTCGTCCCCAAGGACTGGGGCAAGAAGGAAGTCGTGTGGACGCTGACGTCCCACGGCCGGACCGATCAAGCCGTGGGCTGGCTACAACCGGAGTGGGAGATCGATCGCAAGACGGAGCTCTCGAGCAGCGGCCGTGGCACGACCTTCGACGACGACGACATCATCGCGAAGAACCAGTTGCCGACGGTCAAGGTCGCCGCCGCGCAGGTGAAGACGACGGTGTCGCAGGCGCTGACGCTGACGGCCACCGCGGTCGATGATGGGCTCCCTCCACCCGATCCGCCGCGCCAGCAGCTGCGCGTGGCCGGACAGGAAACGCCGCCGACGCTGCAGGCCAACACGATCGATTCGCCGGTCAACGTGCCTCTCGGGCCCAACCGCCCGCCTCTTCCCCCGCGGGGAAAGCTGACGACGCGGTGGGTCGTCCATCGCGGCCCGGCAAAGGTGACGTTCGAGCCGGCGGGTTGGCAGGACGTGAGGAACGGCAAGACGTCCGCGGCAGCTCGTTTCACCCAGCCGGGCGACTACGTCTTGCGCGTCACGGCGAGCGACGGGATGTTCATCGCGGTTGAGGACGTTCGCGTCACCGTCACCGCATCCGCGACTTCCGGCACGCCCTAATCCCCTTACTGTGTTCGGCTGGCCACCGGTTTCTTGAGCGTTCCGCCGGGTCCAGATGCCTGACCGGACGTGTGGGTTCTGGCAAGCGGTCGGTCCCTGCCCGCGTGGCCTCTCTCACGGCTGCGGCAGGTCTTCCTCGTCTACGTTCAGAAATGGATCCCATGGACACAACGGCCTACGGCCTTCGCATTACCACGGCGCTGCCATTTCAGGCGGCACTCGATCGCACAACCGACGCCCTGAAGGCGGAAGGCTTCGGAGTGGTCACAACGATCGACATGCAGCAGACGCTGAAGGCAAAGCTCGATAAGGACTTCCGCAAGTACACGATTCTTGGCGCCTGCAATCCACACCTCGTGGACCGCGCGCTGCAGGCGGAACTGGAGATCGGGCTCCTGCTGCCGTGCAACGTAGTGGTGTACGAGCAGGCGCCCGGCAAGACCGTCGTCGCTGCGATGGCCCCACTGACGGCGCTCGGGGTGGTTGGTGACAATCCGCCGTTGCTGGCCGTCGCGAAGGAGGCCGATGAGCGCCTGACCCGCGCGCTGCTGGCGATCGAGTCAGCCCGCCCATCGCCATGACACAGGGTGTCTCGAGGCGCACGCTGCTCCGCGTCCTCGGGCTGTCCCCGGTCGCGGCCCTCGCGCATCAGTCGGGCGTTCTACCTGGGGCCGGCCTCCTTGCCCAAACCCCATCGAGCCGGCCGCCGGATGTCGAACTGGCGCTCACCGCCGCGCCGGCGGAGTCACACCTGCTGCCAGGCACGCCGACCCGCGTGTGGAAGTTCACGGGCCGCGTCGTTCGCGGCGCCGCGTCGACCATACAGAACCTCGAGGGTTCATACGTGGGCCCCGTCATCCGTCTGCGACGCGGCCAACAGGTACGCATCCGCTTCAAGAACCAACTCGACGAATCCTCGATCGTCCACTGGCACGGACTCGACGTCCCTGAACTCGCAGACGGGCACCCGCGGCTCGCGGTGGCCGCAGGCGGCGAATACGTCTACGACTTCGAGGTCACTAATCGCGCCGGCACCTACTGGTATCACCCACATCCGCACATGCGCACCGCGACGCAGGTCTATCAGGGCCTGGCGGGACTGCTCCTGGTGTCAGACCCCGAAGAAGACGCGCTCGGCCTGCCCTCAGACACCGGAGAACTGCTGTGCGTCCTTCAGGACCGCCGGTTCGACAGCAACAATCAGTTTGTCTACGCCGGCGGCGATGTCGGTGGCGGCATGCAAGGCGGACGCGGGCGCGGCAGGGCCATGGGCGGTGGCATGGGCCAGATGATGGAGACGATGAATGGGTGGCTGGGCGACCGCATGCTCGTCAGCGGACGCCTGCAACCCACCATCGACGTCGATCGGCGGACCTACCGCGTCAGGCTCCTGAACGGATCCAATGCGCGCTTCTACAAGCTCGCCTGGAGCGACCAGTCGCCGATGGCGGTGATCGGTGGCGACGGCGGTCTGCTTGAGCGCGCGCGAACGCAGCGCATGGTCACCCTCGCGCCTGGGCAGCGCGCCGACGTTCTACTCGATCTGTCAGATCATGCGCCGGGAACGGAGCTTCGTCTGCAGAGCGTCGCCTTCCCCGCTGCCGATGTGGGACGCGTGGGCATGATGGGCGACCGGTCGCCCGTGCCTCAAGGCGCGCCGCTGACGCTGATGACGATGCGGGTGTCTGCCAATCGGGGGCCACGCGTGCGGCTGCCCGAGCGCCTCTCCACGGACGACTTCCAGGCAGTGCCGTCCGCACCGGTTCGCCGCGTGCCAGTCACCTTTATGGCGATGAACTGGCTCATCGACGGCCGAGTCTTCGATATGGAGGATGTGGCTGAGGAGGAGACCGTTCGCCCTGGCTCGACCCACATCTGGGAGTTCGTGAACGAGCCGAACCCGATGGGAATGGCCATGGCCCATCCCATTCACCTGCACGGTCCCCAGTTCCGCGTCCTCTCGCGCACGGGCGGTTCGCCCAATGCGCTGCGGGAAGGAATTCACGATCAGGGCTGGACGGACACGGTGCTGGTACTTCCCGGCGAACGGGTCCGCGTACAAGTCACATTCTCGAAGCACCCTGGGCTGTACCTGTATCACTGCCACATCCTCGAGCACGAGGATATGGGGATGATGCGCAACTTCAGGATCCGCGGCTAAGCAGCGGTCGCCGCCGCCCAGCCCCGGCGAGTATTACTATCTAGGCCGGCCCTCCCATGCCTGTGCCCAATCTCCGCGCCTCGAAGCCAGGAACGGCTGACCACTACATCGCGTCCTTTCCCCCGGAGATTCGGGCCATCCTCACCCGCATCCGTGCCACCATCCGCAAGGCGGCCCCAGACGCCGAGGAACGTATGAGCTACGGCATGCCAGCGTTCTTCCAGGACGGCGCCCTTGTCTACTTCGCGGCGTTCACAAAGCACATCGGTCTCTTCCCTCCCGTGCGCGCCGCCGCCCTGCAGCGACCGATCGCCCGATACGCCGGTCCCAAAGGCAACCTCAAGTTTCCCCTCGACGCACCAATTCCCTATGCCCTCATCACCAGGGTTGTGAAGGCGCGGCTTCGGGACAACCGCGAGCGCACGGCATTGAAGAACGCCAAGAAGAAGGCGAAGAAGACCCGGTCCATCTGAGGAACACGCGATTCAGCACTGCTTGGTTGGACGGTGAGCGATGCCAATCAAGAAGGGTTGGACTACCGGATTCTGAGCATGGGAGCGGGAGCCCCCTATCGGTATCGTCGGTGAGTCGGAGTAGACTCTTCACGAGTCGTGAGCTTCCCCGATCTCCGCGCGTTCATCAACGAACTTCGCCGCAGCCAAGACATCGTCTCTATTGACGCGCCGGTTGACCGGTATCTCGAAGCGGCGGAGATCCATCGTCGAGTCGTGGCCGGCGGTGGTCCGGCGCTGCTGTTCACGAATGTCAAAGGCTCGGATTTCCCGCTCGTCACGAACCTCTTCGGTACCCCACAGCGTGCGGCGCTGGCGTTTGGTGACCGGCCGCTGCGGTTGATCAAGCGACTGGTCGGTCTGGCCGAAACGCTTCTCCCTCCGACACCAGCAAAGCTCTGGGGCGCGCGTGATGTCGGCCGCTCGCTCCTCAACGTCGGCGTCAGGCGGGTCAGGAGCGGGCCGGTTACCGACATCGTCACACGCGACGTGCGCCTCGATCGCTTGCCGGTCATCACCTCGTGGCCGGAGGATGGCGGTCCCTTCGTCACCTTGCCCCTCGTGTTCACCCAGCATCCGGACGGGCATGGACACAACCTCGGGATGTACCGCCTCCAGGTACATGATGCTCGCACCACCGGCATGCACTGGCAGATCGGCAAAGGCGGCGGCTTTCATTACCACCTCGCCGAATCGCGCAATCAGCCGCTGCCGGCCACGGTCTTCCTCGGGGGGCCACCCGCGCTCATCCTGTCGGCGATTGCACCCCTGCCCGAGAACGTACCGGAGTTGATGCTCGCCTCGCTCATCGCGGGCGAGCGCCTGAAGATGGTGAACGGCGATTGGCCCCACGCCCTGCCCGCAGGCGCCGAGTTCGCGCTCATCGGTGAAGTGCCGCCCCACACCCGTCGCGCTGAAGGGCCGTTTGGCGATCACTACGGCTACTACTCACTCCAGCACGACTACCCGGTCTTCAACGTGAGTCAAATCGCCAGACGGAGAGATGCGATCTTTCCCGCCACCGTGGTGGGAAAACCCCGACAGGAGGACTTCTTCATCGGCGATCTCCTGCAGGAGTTGCTCTCTCCCCTCTTCCCACTCGTGATGCCCGCGGTGCGGCAGCTCTGGTCCTACGGCGAAACCGGGTACCACTCGCTGGCCGGCGCCATCGTTCGGGAGCGCTACTCGCGCGAGGCCATGGCCAGCTCGTTCAGGATTCTCGGCGAGGGACAGCTCTCGCTGACCAAGTTCCTGCTGGTCACGGATCAGACGGTCGACCTGAAAGACTTTCGCGCAACGCTCGAGCACATTCTGGCAAGGACCAACCCGGCCACCGATCTGTACGTCTTCTCGAACCTGTCCATGGACACGCTGGACTACAGCGGACCCGCCGTCAACAAAGGCTCAAAGGGCGTCTGGCTTGGGCTGGGAGATCCGGTGCGCGAGTTGCCCCGAGCGTTTTCCTCGAGCGAGTTGCCTGCCGGCGTTTCTGACGTTCGCGTGTTCTGCGGCGGCTGCCTGGTCGTGAATGCGCCCGCCTATTCGACCGAACCCAACGCCGCCGCTCGAATCGCAGCGCATCCCGCGTTTGAGGCATGGCCACTGGTGGTTCTCAGTGACGAGCCTGCACGCGCAACGCGAAGCACGATGAATTTCCTGTGGACGACGTTCACGCGGTTCGAGCCGGCCGGCGACATCTACGCGGCGGGCACTCGCGTCGTCCGCCACCACCTCGCCTACGCCGCGCCCATCGTCATCGACGCACGCATCAAGCCTTGGTACCCGGCGGAACTGACGTGCCGTGAGGACATCGCCGCCACCGTGACCGAGCGGTGGCGCGAGTATTTTCCAGGGCACAAGGTCGAGATGGGCGATTCCGAGCGCGGACACCTCGACTAGCGAGTCCCGCCGCCTGCGAGGTGAGCGCGACACCACTCATGTGGGTGCAAGCTCCACTCAGCCTTCTAAACTGCCCATTCATGCAGTTCCAGTCGCCGGGCCGCGGAGCGACTGATAGGGTCCAACATCGCCCCCGAGTCGATAGTCCTGACGAAGTGAGGTCTTATGGTGACGCGGCGGTCAATGGTGCAGTCAGCAACGCCGCACACACTTCGTCGCGCCGCAGGCCGCGCAATTGCCGGTGGGCGCCGGCTTC
The DNA here is from genome assembly GCA_040081555.1 of Vicinamibacterales bacterium. GTDB lineage: Bacteria > Acidobacteriota > Vicinamibacteria > Vicinamibacterales > CAVVIG01 > CADEEX01. The sequence goes on along the minus strand of JBEBGG010000044.1, from coordinate 19,259 downwards.
TAGGCCCAGTGGCTGCGCCCCGTCCATAATGGCTGGGACTGTGCGCACGGCATGAACGACCTCCTGAATGCGTTGGGACTGGCAACAGGACTGGCACTCTACGCCATGTTGCTGGCGATGGTGGGCCGCGACCGGACTCGGGCCGGACGAGTGGATGCCGTGCCGCTTGCCACGGGCATTCTCGGGCTCGTCTGGAACCTCTGTTCGCTTTCCGCCTATGTCTTGCCTCGGATCGGCGCCGACAGTGCGGCGCGCGTGCTCTCCGTGTCAGGCCCGATCGCCCTCGGTTTCCTGCCGGCGGTCGTCGTCCACAGCGTCGTCCGGGGCCCACGCGGCACTCGGTGGCCCCACGCAAATGTCCTTCTCCTGGCTGTGGCGTATCTGGCCAGCGTGGCTGCTGCACTCATTCAGGTCGCGACGCTCGTGAGCGGGCAGCCGGTACCGTCCGTGGTCGGGCTTCGCCTGCTCACCTGGACGTTTCTCGTGCTGGCGGTGCCGCTGGTCGCGGTCACGAGTCGGCAGCCTGGAGGACGACGGGCGTTATGGATTGTCGCGCTCGCGGCGTTTGCGGTCTCGGCTCTTCACCTCAGTCAGTTTCATGAAAGCGGCACCACCTGGCCGATGGAACTGCTTGGCCACCATGCCTCCATCCCTCTCGCCGTGGCCATCCTGTATCAGGACTACCCGTTCGCGCTTGCCGACCTATTTCTGAAACGCGCCTTGCTGCTCATCGGCCTGGTTTCCACCGCACTTGCCGGTCTGACGCTCGGCGGCATGTCGACCAACGGATCCGCGCCGCAGCTCGCCTTGCTGGCGGGAGGGTGGGTGGCCACGGCTCTCGTGTACCCCTGGGCGCGCCACGGAATCAATTGGTTTGTCGACACGATAGTGCTCGCGCGCCCCGACTATCGATCGCTTGAAGGGTCAGTACTCCAGCAGTTGCAGCTCGACGAGACAACAGACGCGGTGCTGGACCGCATGCAGCAGCATGTGAGGCAGGCACTCGGTGCGGCGCACGCCACTTGGCGGGCCGAGTCCGAAACCACGTTGCACGCCGGCCGAGCGATCGTGGACACCCTTGACGGACCGAGCGTCAACGTCATCGTGCCGACCTCGGAAGCGCCGGGTTTCGTCCTGGAGTGCCGATTCCTCTCTGGCGGACGACGAGTACTGTCTGGCGACGTCGCGTTCTTGTCGTCAGTCGCTATCGGTGCGGCGCGAAGAATCGACGCCATCAGGCTCACTCAGGAACGCTATGAGCGTGTGGCCCGTGAACAAGAGGTGGCGGCACTCGCGTCGCAGGCGGAACTGCGAGCGCTTCGCGCGCAACTCAACCCGCACTTCCTGTTCAACGCGCTTACGACCATCGGCTATCTGATTCAATCCGCTCCGCCGCGCGCCCTCGATACCTTGATGCGACTGACGGCGCTCCTGAGGGGCGTGCTCCGCTCGGAGGGAGACCTCACTACGCTGGGCCGCGAACTCGACCTCATCGAGGCCTACCTGGATATCGAGCGCGCCCGCTACGAGCACCGGCTTCGTGTGCGGATCGATGTCCCCGAAGACCTGCGCGTGCTCGCCGTGCCACCGCTGATTCTCCAGCCACTGGTCGAGAACGCCGTGAAGCACGGCATCGCACCGTTGCGCGAGGGCGGCGAGATCATCGTGACCGCCACACAGTCGGACCATCCCACGCCACAGCTCGTGATCCGCGTCACGGATACGGGTCCAGGCCTGGCCGAGGACCAGTTGCCACACCGACGGCAGGCCGGTGTGGGCCTCAACAATGTCGAGCGCCGCCTCCAGGCGCAGTACGGCCGAGGCGCATCGCTGACCGTCACGTCTCGCCCCGCCCACGGGACCACCGTGGAAATCACGATCCCGACAAGCGCCGTCGTAGCGCCTCTCGCGACGGTGGCCCTATGAGCGTCGCACTTCGCGTCCTGATCGCCGACGACGAACGGCCCGCCCGATCGTTTCTGAGGGCAACACTGGCCACCTTTGACGACGTCGTCCTGGTGGGCGAGGCAGAGTCTGGACTCGAAGCCGTGGCACTGATTGAGGAGACCAAGCCTGACCTCGCTCTTCTCGATTTCGAAATGCCAGAGTTGAACGGTCTACAGGTCGTTGGGGCGCTCCGTGGACATGTGCCCCTGGTCGCGTTTGTCACCGCATTCGATCAGCACGCTGTCCGCGCATTTGAACTGAATGCGATCGACTACCTGCTCAAACCGGTGGCACCAAAGCGGCTGCGTGAAACGCTCAACCGTTCGATCGAGCGTGCCGAACGCCACGACCACGGCGACCAGGCGGCTCTGCTGCAGACCGCCGCCGCAACCTATGACGAATTGACGAGGCCGTCCTTCATCGAGCGTATCCCGGTACGTCGACGGGAAGAAGTCGTGCTCGTGCCAGTCTCGCAGATCGCCTCGGTGGTCGCCGAGGGCGAGCTGCTGCACCTGACCACTCACAAGAAGGAGCGGTTTACGATTACCTATCGGCTGAAAGACTTGGAACACCGCCTTGATCCCCAGCAGTTCGTGCGTCTCGGGCGTGGCGTGCTTGCGCGCGTCGAATCCATCACCAAGGTGAACTTCATGCCGGGGGGCGCGCAGGTGGCCCTTCTCTCGAATGGTCAGACGCTGCCGATCAGCCGCATGCAGGCACGTGTCCTGAAAGACCGGCTGTTCCGGCTCTGAAGGGGCACGACTCCCCCCAATGCCGCGAGATCGCTCAGACTCGCGGCCGCCCTATTTCTCGACCGGTGCGAAGGCCTGATTCGGATAGGGGTTGGTCACCGGCCGCTGTACCACGTTGAAGGAAAAGTCTGTCGCCTGATGGCAGTTGCTGCACGCGGCGGTGAGGCCGTCGAACGCACGCTCGAAGGCGGCGGCGTCCTTGCCGAACTGTGGGTTCGTGGCACCGCGGCCGATTACCTGAGCTCATGATTCTTGGCTCCAGGAAGGCACCTCAGACTTCACGCCCTTTCACGCCCGGAGCCACGCTTGCAACGCCGCCACAGGTCGGTTCGGCGGCCGCGCTGGACATCTTCGTCGCCCGTCAATCGATCTACGACGCTAACCTGAATGTCGTCGGCTACGAGGTCCTGTACCGCGGCGGCCACGAGAACCGCGCCATCGTCGCCGATGGTAATCAGGCCACCTCAGAACTGCTGCTGAACGCGGTGGTCGAAATTGGCCTCGAGCGTGTCGTCGGCGAGAAGCTGGCGTTCATCAACCTGACGCGGGAGTTTCTCCTCGGCCACCATCCGCTGCCGCTTGACAGCGGCCAACTCGTGCTCGAGATTCTCGAGGACGTGGTGGTGGATCAGGAACTCCTGGACGGCGTGGCCCGCCTGGTCGCCAGCGGGTACCAGCTGGCACTGGACGATGCCGTGTTTCGCGACGATCTGAAGCCGCTGCTCGACATCGCGACCATCGTGAAAGTCGAGCTGCCGGCGATTCCGGTGGCCGATCTGGCGGAACACGTACGACGGTTTCGGCAGTATCGCGTCAAGCTGCTCGCCGAGAAAGTGGAGACGCTGGAGGAATTCAACCGCTGCCGCGCCCTCGGCTTCGAGTACTTCCAGGGCTTCTTCCTTTCGCGGCCCCAGATGATTCCGGGCAAACGAAGAAGTCCGAGCCAACTGTCGATTCTTCAACTACTTGGGCGACTCAGTGACCCAAGCGTGGGCGTGGACGAACTCGAGCGCATCATTAAAGGCGATGCGGCGCTCAGCTACAAACTGCTGCGGTATATCAATTCCGCGAAGTTCTCCGTACAGACGCGCATCGAGTCGCTGCGCCAGGTGATTCTGCTGCTCGGTTTCCACGGCATCAGAACCGTGTCGATGCTGGCGTCGCTGGCTGGCGGCGTTCAGAAGCCGGTTGACCTCCTCAAAGACGCGACGGAGCGGGCGGTAATGTGCGAGCAACTGGCGCGGCTGATGCCGAACGCCGACATCTCCGGCTGCTTCACCGCAGGCCTGATTTCATCGCTTGATGCGGTCTTCGACCTACCCATGGAAGAAGTGCTCTTTGCGCTGCCACTTGGCGACGAACTGAAGGCGGCCGTACTGTCCCATCATGGCCCCATTGGCGAGGTGCTGGAGTGCGCGATCGCCGTCAAGCGCGCAGAGTGGGACGCTATCCGCTGCGGCAGCCTGACACCGACCGACATCCGCCAGGCCTACCTGGCAACCATCGCTGAAGTCGACGCGCTCTGGGCGTCCTTCAACGCCTGAAGCTTCTCTCGTACGGCACACACGCGAACGCGCGGGTCACCGCTGGGGATGCGCCATTTCCGGCACGGGACGGCCGAGAAATCCTTCGAGCGGCTGCTCGCCACTCCCCATGCGCCGGTCGTCCATCAGATTGATCTGCCGCGTCTGCGACAACGCCGTGGCCACGGGCACACCGCGCTCCCGAATCAGATAGGCGGCCCACAAGTGACTGGCCCGCCAGGCAATCGTGCAGTGCAACAGTACCTTCCCGTCGGCCGAGGCCATGACCGCGGCAAAGGCGTCCAGCTGCTTCGGTCCGTAGGGATTGTCCGCCGAGCCGCGCATCGGAATGTGGACGTACTTGATGCCGAGGTCCTTTGCCAGGGAGGCCTCGTCAAAACCCACGCGTGCCATTTCCTCAGGCATCCGCAAATTGACGATCGTCGTCACGCCCTTGGCCCGAAGTTCGCGCAGCGCCTTCTCGGTGGGCTGGCCGCCGATGAACATGTCATCGCCGACGCTGGCGAACTTGTCCTGGAACATTCCGGTCGTGTCGAGCGTCACCGGGTTCGGCACGGGCCCAGTAACGCCGACCACGCGCTGCGCGCCGACCGGGACGACGGCCGACAGAGCCAGGACCGCGGCAACAATGATGCGAATGGAACGCTGGGGCGCCATGTGACTCTCCGTTCAGTGTCAGTGAAAGAGCAAGACGAAGCCGCGAATTGTAATGGGCCGATCATACGTCCAGTATCAGGCGGCACCAGGAGCGCTCGGACGAACGTGCGAAAAGACTGTGACGACGGCGTTCAGGTGGCCCACTCCAGCGCACAATAGGCCTGTCAGGAGGCAGATGACACAGACCACCGGCGGATTGAGAGCTGTCTTAGCATTCGCCATCGCCGCCACTGTTTCGGCCTGCAGCGGCTCAACCTCGCCATCATCGACGACGTCAAACACTATCGTTGCGCCGACCACGGAGGTCCTGACCGGGAGCGTCGGCGTGCCGGTCGACGGCGTGCTGCAAAGCGCGTTTAATACGTTTGTCGTGAGTCTCAGCGGTGGCACGCTCACTGTCACGCTGACGTCTGCGGTAGAAACGATGCCTGACACCTCCCTCCTGCCGACGGTCACCATGGGCGTCGGCGTCGGGACTGTCACCAGCGGCACGTGCACGCTGCTCTCAGGCGCCTTCACGACGGCTCAGGCGGGAACTGCTCCGCTGTTGTCTGGAAGCGGCGTGGCTGCCGGCACGTATTGCGTGCTCGTTGCCGATGTCTCGAATCAACTCGGCCCCGTGTCCTACGCTGTTGCGGTGTCGCACTACTAACACGCCGCGGGAGACGATGGTGAGCATGAGGGTCGCCGAACAGCGACGCGCTCGAACGCCACGGCTTCAATCCGATATCATTTTGCCGTGACCATGATCGTCCGGCGCGAACCCTCCAAAGAGCAGACGCTCGACGATCTGCGCGCGAGGGTGGCCCAGCTCGAGACACAGCTCGGCGAGCGCGACGCCGCGCTCGCCCGAGCGCAGTCTGATCTTGAGACCTTCAGGATCAGATACCGTCGACAGGTTGGCCTGCTGCACGAACAACTCGACGCGCTCGAACTCGCGATCGCCGAGGCCGAACTCGGCGAACTGTCGAAAAGGCTGGAGGACGCCGGCCGGACAAGTGCGCCGCCCGCCGAGGCCCGGCCAGAGCCACTGCCTCGATTCACCACGGACGGCGTTCGAAAGTTGTTTCGTGACGTCGCGAAGGCCGTTCATCCAGACCTCGCCCAGGACGAGCTGACGCGACACCGGCGTCATGCGCTGATGGTCGAGGCCAACCGGGCCTACGCCCTGGGCGACGAGGAGCAACTCCGCTGGATTCTCCAGGCGTGGGAGCGAAGCCCCGAAGCGGTACAAGGCACCGACCTCGAGGCGATGCGACTGCGGCTCGAGCGCCGGATCGCGCAACTCGACGAACAGCTCGCCATGACCGCCAGCGATCTCCTGTCGCTGAAGGACACGCCGTTGTGGAAGCTGAAACTCATGGTGGACGAGGCCGCCCTCACTGGCAAGGACCTGGTGCGGGATATGATCGGGCGCCTGAAACGCGACATCCTCGCGGCGCGCAATCGGCTGGACGCGATGCGGCCGCCTGAGTGAGGCGACATTCGACGCCGGCCAGCGCGCTTCTATCTGGGAGTCAGGTCATGACATTGTGCGCGACAGCGCGCGAGCGCAACAAAAGAATCCGGTTGCCCGCCAACGGCGCCGCGTTGATCAAGGAGGTCAGCCGCCGCATCCGCGTCGCACGCAGTTATTGGGACGCACACAACAACCGCGCGTGCCGCGGTGAACGGGAGAAGGCCTTGGCGCTCTACGAGGCCCTGAGCGCTGCGGATCGCGAGAAGGTACCGCAGGAGCTGCGCGTCTGGCTCCGGTATCGAAGCGAGAAGTATTTCGGCGAGAGTCGTACGCCTCCCAGTCGCACGCGCCGATGATTCGCCGTGCGGCCAAGGAGTCGATGCATGCGCGGAACCGGTTTCGGGCGGGATACGACTTCGCACAGCTGGTTGCCGCGTCGCCGACGCTGGCGCCGTTTGTCGGCCCCAATCCGCACGGCGATCTGTCGATCGACTACGCGAATGCCGACGCCGTCAGGTCCCTGAACCGCGCCCTGCTCGCCGCTGCGTATGGGCTGACACACTGGGACGTGCCTCCCGGCCATCTGTGTCCGCCCATTCCCGGCCGAAGCGACTACCTGCATCATCTGGCTGATCTGCTGGCTGGCGGCAATGCGTCCATGATCCCTCGTGGTCCACACGTCCGAGTGCTCGACATCGGCGTGGGCGCCACCTGTATCTATCCGCTCATTGGCGCCAGCGAATATGGCTGGCGCTTTGTCGGGACCGACATCGATCCGGGCGCGCTTGACTGGGCTCGACAGGTTGTGGCCGCCAATCCGGCCGTGGCCGGCCTCATCGAGTGCCGACTGCAGCCGTCGCCGGCCTGGTGTTTCAAGGACGTGATCAACAAGGGTGAATACTTTGCGGCCTGCATGTGCAATCCGCCGTTTCACGCATCGGCCGAGGACGCCGCGTCTGGTACCCGCCGCAAGCGAAGAGGTCTGGGTCAGTCGAAGAAGATGCCGCTCAATTTCGGCGGGCGGGCTCGGGAGCTGTGGTGCGAGGGGGGTGAGAGTGGGTTCGTGCGCCGGATGATCACCGAGAGCGCCGGCGTGGCTGGCCAATGCCGCTGGTTCACTACGCTGGTGTCCAAGAGCGCACACCTGCCGCGCTTTTACGACACGCTTCGCGCCAGTGGCGCCACTGACGTACGAACCATTCCGATGGCACAGGGTCAGAAGCAGAGTCGGATCCTGGCGTGGACCTTCGCCCGTTGACGTCTCCTCTGACGGCTCTTTCGCGAAGAAATGGTAGATTCCCGTCGGGACGCCACCTGATGAGACTCGCTTCAATCCGCGTGTTGGGCATCATCGCCCTTCTGCTCTGCGTACCAGCCCTCGCGTCGGCGCAGCGCGAGCTGCAGTGGGACGAGTTATCCGTGACCGCCCACCTCAACGCCGATGGCAGCCTCCGCGTCGAAGAGGCGCACGCCATGCTGTTTTCCGGCGACTGGAATGGCGGCGAGCGCACCTTCAACATCCGCCCCCGTCAGACGTTGTCCTTTGACGGCATCTCGCGCTGGAATGGCACGGCGTGGCAGGCCATGACCGAGGATGCCGATCTCGACAGCGTCGACGACTACGCATGGACCGACAGCAAGACGCTTCGCTGGCGCGCCCGGCTCCGATCGGATCCGCCATTTGATCACACGTCGCTGCGCTACCAGCTTCGCTACACCCTGTCAGGCATTCTGCTTGAAAGCGGTGCCGAGTACCTTCTCGACCACGACTTCGCGTTCCCCGATCGTGTCGGCGTCATTGACCATTTCGATCTCCGGCTGACGCTCGATCCGGTGTGGCAGGCCCTGACAGCACTACCGGAGATCGATGCCGAACGAGGACTCGCGCCCGGTCGCGGCGTCGTGAGACGAATACCGCTCCGCTACGTGGGACCTGGCGCGCCTCCCAGCCTCGCATTTTCGCGTCCACCCGCAATACGGCTCGCCGTGCTGATCGTCTTGGTCTTCACGTCGCTGTCGGTCATCTGGCTGCTCGTACGGGAACGGGCCAAGGGACGCTTCTCACCAGTCGAGACCCTCGGAGTGAACGAGGCCTGGCTTCGTGAGCACATTCTGAAATACCCGGCCGAGCTTGTCTCCGCAGCGTGGGACGACAGCATCGGCCAGCCGGAGGTGGTGACACTCCTGGCACGGATGACCGCCGATGGCACGCTCACAAGCAACATCTCGGGCCGCGGCGCGCAGGCCGCCATGACCCTCCACCTGAAAGCGAATCGCTCGAGGCTCAAGGGCTACGAAAGCCAGCTGGTGGACAAGCTCTTCTTCGGCGGTCGCTCCACGACCAGCATCAGCGACGTGCAGGCCCACTACCGCTCCAAGGGCTTTGACCCTGTCAGCGTCATCCGTCCGGCTCTCAGGGCGGCTCTCGAGTCCACGTTCCCGTTTCCCAAGGCGCCACGGAAGTTCGCCCTCGATACCGGCGTCGCATTTCTCGCCGGACTTGCCTCGCTCTTCGCTGCCTGGGTGTACGGACAGGTGAGCGGTCTCGTGTTCTTCCTGCTGCTCATCGGCAGCGCCATCGTCGCAGGACTTTCGTCATTGCCGGGAGGCGCCTTTCGCGCGCGCATGGATTGGGGGCTCCGGGCCGCCGCGCTGTGCCTGATCCCCGCATTGGTGATCGCCGGAGGCACGACCGTGTTTCTCTGGTTCTACGTGGGCACGGGCGTAGTGGCCCTTCCCAACCTGACGATCGCCGCCATCGTCGGCCTCGCGCTTGGGGCGACGAGCGTGGCCGTGAACGCACTGCGATCTCGACAACAGGCCGAGGGGATTGCCTTCAGGAAGACGCTTGCGGCCGGAAGGAACTATTTCATCTCGGAGTTGCGTAAGCCGCGTCCCGCGCTCCGCGACGAGTGGTATCCGTGGGCGCTCGCGTTCGAACTCGCCAACGAGATGAATGCGTGGTCCGTTGGGGCCGAAGGCGGCACTCAGTCCGACACGAGCTGGCGCACCAGATCCTCTGACTCGAGTAGCGGCTCGAGCTCGGGCTCGAGCTCAGGTTCGTACTCGTGGGGCGGGTTTGGCGGTGGCCGATCGGGTGGCGCTGGCGCGGGTGCATCGTGGGCGACGGCCGCCGGCGGCTTCGCCGCGGCGGTCGCTCCGCCCAGTTCGAGTAGCTCCAGTGGTGGTGGCGGCGGCAGCAGCAGTGGCGGCGGCGGCGGTTCCTCCGGCGGAGGGGGCGGCGGCGGATGGTAGGCGCCGGTCCGACGTTTGAAGTTTTATCGGACCTCGAGGCCGGTCTGGCGCGTCCCAGGAATTGCGCGTGAGATCACTCTGGTCTTCACGCACCGGGCACGAGCCCCAAGGCCATCGGTGCCCTGGGGTTGGTCATGCGGAGGACAACCAGTGAGCTCAACCGACAGCACGACCCACACGTACGCCATCGACAAGTCACATTCTGAAGTCTTCTTCCAGGTTCGGCACCTCATCACGAAAGTGCGTGGCCGGTTCTCGGATTTCACGGGCACGGTCACGCTGAACGAAGCCCATCCCGACCAGTGCCACGTGGACTTTACGATTCAGGCCGCGAGCGTCGACACCAGCTCCACCGACCGCGACACCCACCTTCGGTCAGCAGACTTCTTCCATGTCGAAGAGCACCCGACTCTGACCTTCCACAGCACCAAGGTCGTCAAGAAGAGTTCGGAACACTTCCTCATCACCGGCAACCTGACCATTCGCGGAGTGAAAAAGGAGGTCGAGCTCCCGACCACGTTCCTCGGCCACGCCAAGGATCCGTGGGGCGGCGCCCGCGTCGGCTTCGAGGCCGAGCTGACGGTCAACCGGAAGGACTTCGGCCTGGTCTGGAACGCCGCACTTGAAGCCGGCGGCTTCCTGGTCGGCGACGATGTCCATATTCACCTGTCGATTCAGGCGGTCGCGCAGTAGCCCCTTCCCCTGGACCGGTCGCCCTATTTGATCCCGATCACCATCGAGTCCGGTCCGACCAGCGGCTCGACCCGGGTCGATGAGAACCCGGCCTCGCGCATCCAGCCCTGGCATTCACTGCCGGTGAAGTCGAAGCCGCCAGGTGTCTCGATCAGCATGTTCAGGCTCATCATCAATCCGAACGCATTCTTCGACCGGTCGTCGTCGATGATCGCTTCAAAGACGACAAACGCGCCGCCGCTGGGGATGGCGTCAAACGCCTTCTTGACGAGCATCTTCTTGGTCGGCAGATCCCAGTCGTGGAGGATGTGCCCCATCAACACGACGTCCGCCTTGGGGAGCGGCTGGTCAAAGAAGCTGCCTGGCGCAAACGTCACACGGTCACTGACGCCAACGCGTGCGACGTACTCCTCGAAGATCGGGCCGACCTGCGGCAAGTCGAATCCCTGCCCGTGCAGATGCGGATGGGCGTGCGCGACCTGCGCCGCCAGATCACCCTGCGCCGTCCCAACGTCGACAAACGTCCGATAGTCCTTCCATGGGAAGGCACGCGCGATCGTCATGTTCGCGCCGTGGCTGATGCCGGTCATCGCCGCAAGAAACTGTTTCAGTCGTGCCGGGTCGGCATAGAGCGTCTCGAAGAGAGCCGGGCTGCCGTCTCTCACCTCGTTCTGCGGCTGTCCGGTATGCAGCGCCTCAGTGAGGTGTCCCCAGAACGGATAGAGCCGATGGTTGGCCATCTCCAGGATGCCGCCCACATACGACGGCTTGTTCCGGTCGAGGAACAGCTCCGTCTCAGGGCTGTTTCCATAGCGATCGCCGGTGCGCTGCAGGAACCCGAGCGCCACCAGCGCATCCAGGAAGTCGCGCGCGGCGCGTGGATGCAGGCGAATGCGGCTACAGATCTCCGCGAACGGCTCAGGGCCACCCGCCAGTTCCGTGAACAACCCCAACTCGATGGCGCTCAGTAGGGTCTTCGAGGCCCAGAAGGCCAGGCCGGTCTGCAGAATCTTCTCGGGTGTCGGATGGTTGGTCATCGGGCAATTCCTCGGATTATCGATAAGGGCAGCGCGTCTCCCTCGAGCCCGACGCGGCCCTGACTAAGTTCGAGCCACGCTCTTAGCGCGAGCCTGAGGGCCCGCGACTACGAGAGGATGCTGGCTCGAGCGCACTGCGGAACCTGTCACCAATCGAGCCAAAGCCGTCCCCGGCAGCGGCGGTATTCTCCGCCAGGCTCACCTCGGGCTCGTCAGCCGCCTTCGCCGCGTCGACCGTCGGCTCCGGCTTCTCGATCAGCTGCTTCAAGCCGAGCGCGATCTTCTGCGTCGCCTCATCAACCCGCAGCACCTTGACCGTGACCTCCTCGCCGGGTGCGACCACCGTTGTCGGATCAGCGACGCGCGTCCACGCCATCTCCGAGACGTGCACCAGGCCTTGGATACCGCCGCCGAGATCCACAAACGCGCCAAAGTCGCGCACCGAGACCACGCGGCCCGTCAGGATGGCGCCAACAACGATCGAGCGCCTTGCTGCCGCGGCGTTGGCGCGCTGCTCTTCTTCGAGCAGCACGCGCCGCGACACCACCAGGTTTCGTCCACCTTCCTTGAATTCAATGATTCTGAACGTGTAGACGTGCCCTTCGTGCGATGCGGGATCCACCGTGCGGACCAGATCGATCTGGGACATCGGGCAGAAGGCCCGCTCGCCCGCGACACGGACCTCGTAGCCACCCTTCACGGCGCGCTCAACCTTGCCTTCCACCGGAAGGCCCGCCTTGAAGGCGTCGTTCAGCTGCTGCGCCGTGGCGGCACCGCGGATCAGGCGCCGCGACAGCGTCACCCCGCCGACGGTCGACATCACCGTCGCCTGCACGCGGTCACCCACGGCGAACTCGAGCACGCCGTCGGCGTCCTTCAGTTCAGCGATCTCGATGACGGCTTCACCCTTGCCACCGATGTTGACAAAGGCGACCGATGGGCTGATGCCAACAATCGTGCCTTCGATCGTCTGGCCTCTCTGGTACTGGGTGGTCTTGACTGACGCTTCGAACAACGCGGCGAAATCTTCCTCGGACTCACTCACGGACACGCTCCTCGCGATACCACACGTGATTATCGCCCGAGGACGACCTTTCGTGCGTGGAACGCTTCCGCGTAGCCCGTGCCGGACCGGCATTCGAGGCCCCGGATGCGCATCATCGCGTTGAAGGTGTCGGCCGTGAACCAGTGCTTCGACGACTGGCTGCCGTAGTGGTGCAGGAGCAGCTGCACTTTGGCAGCCCTCACCGCATCGTCGACCGGTACGAACACGTTCGGCTGGCCCAAGTCCCCGTCGAACTTCGGCACCTCATACTCGAGCACCAGGTGGTCGCGAAACGTATTCCAGGTGAGGTCCGAGATCACGCGGTGGTCCTGGTGCCGATCGTCCCGGTAGTGCGTGAGCACTAGATCAGGATTCACCACATCCTTCAGCGTCTCGAAGTACCGCTTGATCGCCGCATACTCGGCGGGAAAGAAGCCGTCCGTGAAGGCCTTCACCTGCACGTCCACGTCGTCGGCCGTGGCGAGGAACTCGGCAGCACTGGCACGTGCCTCGTTTGCCCGCTCGTCGGTTGAACTGAAGACCACCCAGTGCACGCGCAGCCCCGGGTGCTCGGCGACGAGCTTCAGAATCGTTGCGCCCGCGCCGATCTCGATGTCGTCACAATGCGCACCGAGGCACAGCAGGGACCGCACCGGCCCCGAGGACAGCTCACGCATCTGCCCCCCCCTGCCGCCCCGCCGCGTGATCGGCAGGCGCTTGGTTGCGGGCCCAGACCTCCCACGGACAATCGCCTTGTGCGTGCCGCTGGTCGAACATCACCTTGTCCTTGAACGTATCCATGGCGGCCCAGAAGCCGCCGTGCTTGTAGCTATACAGAAGGCCCGCCTGCACGAGGCGCTGAAATGGCCCCTCCACGAGTTCGTCTCCAGGCTGGATGTAGTCGAATATCGACTGACGGAACACGAAGAACCCGCCATTGATCCAGACGGCGTCCTGGGCACGATGGAGCGCCGTCACCATGCCCGCCTCGTTCGCCTGCACCACATGAAACGACTGTGGATTGCGGACGGTCACAAAGCCGGCCACGGCGTTGCGGCGGTGGAACTGCTCGAGATACGTCGGCAGCGCCAGATCGGTGACGCCGTCACTGTAATTGGCGAGGAAGGTGTCTTCGCCACGAAGGTACGGCTGCACGGCCTTGAGCCGCTCTCCCACCGTGGCCTCCAGCCCGGTGTCCACCAGTTCGATCACCCAGCTGGGGTCCAGGTGCGGGTCGTTGGCGCAGTAGTCGCGGATCATCTCGCCCCGATGTCCGAGGCACAGTACGAACCTGGTATGGCCAAAGTGTGCGTAGTACCGCATCAGGTGCCAGAGGATTGGCCGATCGCCGATGGGTGCCAGTGGCTTGGGAATGGTCTCCGAGTATTCGCGCAGGCGCGTGCCCAACCCGCCGCAAAACAACACCACCTTCATGACCGCGGCACCAGCAGGCCGGCAGCCACGAGATCATCAGCCGCACCACACACGGCCCTCATCGTCAGGCCGGACCGCTCAGCGATGTCGATCAGCGAGTGGTCGCCGTCCGAGTAGTTCAGAACCCAGAGCAGCGCGCGCTCGCGGTCCGGCAAGGCGTCGCCGCCGGCCTTTCGATAGAGGCCATACCGGCCCAGCTGCGGCTCGCCGAAGGGTCGCGTGTTGACGTAGCAGGCGTCGCTTTCGAGGGTGGCGCAGACCTCAACACAGGCCCGCAACGACTCTGACAGCGCCTCGGCGGCAATCATCACCGGTGTATCGGCAGAGGTGTGGTACTCCGGATAGCCCTCCTCCGCCGAGCGGCTCAGACGACCCACGGGTAAATTGAAGCCCGGCGAGCCAAACTGCCGCTCGTCGTACCCGTACGGCGAGAACGGCTCGATCGTATGCGGCCGCCCCGTTTGCCTCAGCACCCGTGCCACCACGCGATCGATCACGTGGTCGCCCTGCCGGCTTTGCTTGTAGCGAAGCCCCGCGCGATCGCCCAGTAGCACCGCAACCAGCCCGTGGCGAATCTTCGGCAGATGCTCCTGGTGGCGCGAGAGCCAGGCCAGGGATCCGATCGTGCCTGGGCCGAAGACGAATCGGTAGGTGTAGCGGTGCTCGACTGAACCCAGCAGCCTGGCCAGATACGCACAGACCACAATGCCTGAGAGATTGTCGTTGGCGAGCGACGGATGGCAGGTGTGTGTATAGAACAGCACCTCCTCATCGCTCGTGCCGCGCAGCACGCATTCGCCGTAGCTCAGACCGCCGTCGGTGAGTGTGCTGTCGATCACCACGTCGTAATCACCCGGCGCCAGTGCGAGCCGCTGCCGGTGCGAGAGACAGAACCCCCACCGTTGCTCGTAGTAACTGGTGCGATACGGGATGAGGTCGGGTTGCTCCGGCAGCGAGTACAGGTGCGACTGCAGTTGGTCCAGCGGCATCCTGGCGCGCACCGGCGTGCTGTAGCCGACGACGTGCAGATTGTTGGCGCGGAAGTCGACGACCCGATTACCGCGGGCATCCGCAATGTACCCGTCTCGAATATTCCACTCCTTCGGAATCGTCCAGTCCAACACCCGTGTCCCGGAGGCGACTTCGTGCATGGTGAGTGGCACCACTTCACCGACGATACGCAGGGTCTCGCGGACACCGTTGCCGGTAATGCTGCGACAGATTGGGAACAGCCGGCGCACCAACGCGAGCATCGGCTCACCCAGAGCAGGGGTGGCCTCACACCAGGCGTGCGGCGCGGAGGCGTCACTCACTCGAGCGCTCCATCTGGGTCGAAATCCGGATACTGCGCGTCGCGCGCAAGGATTGTGGGCTGCGCGTCTGGCCAGGTGATGCCGAAGGCCGGATCGTTCCAGCGCACACCTCGCTCGGTGTGCGGATCGTAGAACTCCGCCATCAAGTACGCGATCACCGTCTGGTCGGCCAGGGTCTGATAGCCGGCAGCAACACCCGGAGGTATATACAGGGCGGAGTGCTGGACCGCGTCGAGCACCAGACTGAGTGCCTGGAGATAGGTCGGCGATGACCTCCGAAGATCGACCGCGGCCACAAACGCCGCGCCAGCAATGCAGCGCATGACCCGCGCCTGTAGCAGCGGCACTTGATAGTGGAGCCCGCGCAGCGTCCCTTTCACCGCATTGAACGCAATGCTGTGCTGCACCATCGGCGTCCGCAGTCCTGCTGCCGCCGCCTCCCGGTCGCACCACGTCCGCGCAAAGTACCCGCGGGCGTCCGCCTTCGGTTCCAGCTCAATACGAATCACGCCCGGAATGGTCGTCTGCAGGAATTGCATCACGCCGCCCAGAACAACTCGGCATCGAGCTGATGCGTGCGGAGGAGATACTTCAACGCGTCGAGCCTCGTGAAGCTCCTGAATTGGAACCGCTCGGCGCTCAAGTCGATCCGCTCAAAGAGGTCGTGCAGTTGCGCGGCACCTCGGCGAGCATCCCACTCGCAGCGGAACCCAGGCAGGTCGCGGTGGATCTTGTCAAACGAGACGCGATAGCTGCGCCGATCGCCAGAGTCTGCGCCGACGGTCAATCGACAGCCTGCAAACGCGTCGCTGACGATGGCCGCGATGTCACGCACCTGATAGTTCTGAGCGTTGTCACCGACGTTGAACGTCTGTGCGTGCACGGCCGCGGCGGGCGCCTCGATTGCGCAGGCGATGGCACGGCAGATGTCGAGGGCGTGCACCAGCGGGCGCCACGGGGTGCCGTCGCTGGTCAGCGTGATGCGTCCGGTGGTGCGTGCCAGGCCCGCAAGGTTGTTCAACACGATATCGAAACGCATGCGCGGCGATGCACCAAAGGCGGTCGCGTTGCGTAGACACACCGGCGAGAAGCCGTTGTCGGCCAGCGCCGCGAGGTCACGCTCGACCAGCACCTTGCAGCGCGCGTAGGCGGTCTGCGGATTCGGCGCTGACTCCTCGGTGAGGATCTCGTCCCGGCCGGCACCATACACGGCACACGACGAGGCGTAGACGAACCTGCTGACTCCGGCCCCTTTTGCGAGCGAGGCCAGGCGGACCGAGGCCTCGTGATTGATCGCGTGCGTGATCGCTGGCTGCAGTTCACCGAGCGGGTCATTGGAAAGCTCGGCAAGGTGGACCACCACGTGACAACCGGCCAGGTCGTCTGCCTGCACGTGGCGGAGATCCTTGGAGAGAATGGGGGGCGAGGCTTCGGGCGCCTGACGGGGCGAGTACAGCCACCCTTCTCGGTAGAAGCCGGTATCCAGGCCAAGGACCGCGTGGCCGCGCTCGATCAGATACGGCGCCAGCAGGGAGCCGATGTAGCCATCGACGCCGGTGAGAAAGACCTTCACGGTTGCCCCAGCGCGGGCATCCTGGAGCTCATGAATTCATTGTAGGCCAGGCCCTCCAACCCACATCCCTCGGCAGCGCGGATTACCGCCCCTCCCGGTCAATGTCAGGAAATTGCGTGTATTCTGGCGCGGCGATGGCATCGGCCCCTCCGCGACTGACGATCGGCATGCCCGTCTTCAACGGCGCGCCATGGATCGAAGCAGCAGTCGACTCCGTGCTCGGGCAGAGCATTGCAGATCTGGCGCTCATCATCTCCGACAACGCGTCGACCGACCAGACCCAGGCCATTTGCGAGCGTATCGCGGCGGCTGATTCCCGCGTTCGCTACGTCAGGAACGACACCAACATCGGCGTCCTGAGGAATTACGACCAGGTCTTCGCGCTGTCGACGACGCCTTATTTCAAGTGGGCGTCGTGCAGCGATGTCTGCCTCGACGGCTTTCTCGACAAGTGCCTGGCCGTTCTCGAGGCTCGACCGGATGTCGTGCTGGCGTATCCGCGGGCCATCGTGATCCTCTCCCCGGAAGACGGCCGCACAAAGGAATACGCGCAGGAATACGACGACGACCTCGATCTGCAGCAGGAGCGCCCCTCGGAGCGTTTTCGGGAGTATCTCAATCGAGAGCGCATCAACAACGTGATGAATGGTGTGATTCGGGCGTCAGCGCTGAGACAGACGGCGCTCAATCGGCCGTTGCCGGGCTCTGACATCAGCATGATCGCGGAACTGACCCTACGCGGCAAATTCGTCGAGATTCCCGATCGCTTGTTCGTCCGGCGGCTCAATCGGGAGACAACCGGAATCCTGATGGACAGGGCTGCGTCCGCGGCGACGGGGCATCCCGGGCAACCCAACAACCTTCAGAGATTGAAGCTGCATTCGTACCGGTTTCTGACGACCCTGCGGGCGCCCATCAGCTTTTACGAGAAGCTCTGCGTGTGGCTCTATCTGCTGCGCCGTGTCGCCTGGCTGCGGCATCGGGCGTTCAACAAGGCGCTCAGGATGGCGCGCATTCGACGCTAACTTCCGGCCTACTCAACCACCTGCAGGGACGGAATCGGCACGACGCACTGACCGCCCCACTCTCGAACGTAGGCCAGCTGCTTCACGATCTCGTCCTTCAGGTTCCAGGGAAGAATCAGCACGTAGTCCGGTCGTGTCTCGGCGATACGATCTGGATGATGGATCGGCACACGCGTTCCTGGCGTGTAGAGCCCCTGTTTGTACGGGCTGCGGTCCACTGTGTAGGGCAACAACGCCGGGCCGATGCCACAGTAGTTGAGCAGCGTGTTGCCCTTGCCTGGCGCGCCATAGCCAGCCACGCGCTTGCCCTCCGCCTTGGCCCGGACCAGGAACTCGACCAGTCCTCGCTTGACGGCCTCGGCACGTGCGCTGAAGCCGGAGTACCCCTCGAGGCGATCGTAGCCGCCGGCCCGTTCACGCTCGCGGAGCGCGATCAGGCGTTGGCTCGCTCGGCCGCCAGTTGTCGAATGCGACGCGTAGATCCTCAGCGAGCCGCCGTGGGTCGGCAATTCCTCGACGTCGATGACCCTGAGACCGTGTGCGGCAAAGACGCGCTCAGCGGTCAGCAGAGAGAAATACGAAAAGTGCTCGTGATAGATCGTGTCGAACTGGCCTTGTTCGATGAGCTGCAGGAGGTGGGGAAACTCCATCGTGATCGTGCCCGTGTCCGCCAGCAGCGCCGCCATCCCGGCCACGAAGTCGTTCAGATCTGGCACGTGGGCCAACACGTTGTTCCCCACCAGCAGATCGGCCGGACCGTACTGTTCTCGGAGATAGGCCGCTGTCTCTCGACCGAAGAAGCGAGTCTCCGTTGGGACACCCCGCGCGCGCGCCACATCGGCCACATTCGCCGCGGGTTCGACACCAATGACGTCAAAGCCACGACCAAGCAAGTGCTGCAGCAGATAGCCATCGTTGCTGGCGATCTCCACGACCCGGCTCCCCCGCTTCAGGTCGAGCCGCGAGACGATGTGCGCGCAGTAATTCTTGGCGTGTGCCACCCAGCTGTCTGAGTACGACGAGAAGTAGGCATATTCGCCAAACAGTTCCTCGGGAGCCACGAGGGCATCGAGTTGCACCAGCAGGCAGGCCCGACAGATCCAGGCATGGAGGGGATAGTACCGATCCGGTTCGGCCAGCTGGGCGGGCGTCACGAACTTCTCGCAGAGGGGTGACAACCCGAGGTCGATGAACGTGTCGTGAAGGCGTGCCTGACAGAAGCGGCAGATGGACAGCATGGCATCAACGCGCGGAGCTGGCCGGCGTGGCTAGATCGTAAACAATGCCGTCCTCGTCGTCTGTCAACGATCGATACCGGCCCGACAGTGCTTCGTAGAGCGCCTCGTACTGAGTCCTGAAGTACAGCGCGTCGTAGGCGGAGACGGCCAGGTAGCGGGCGCCCTGTCCGTGCAGGTCTTCGATGGCAGCGGGGGTCAGCCAGGCGAAGGCCCGATACCAACCGCGCCGATCGCTGAAGTAGAAAATCTCCGGCGGCGTCATGCTGGTCGTGGGCGTACGGTCGTCC
>JBEBGG010000331.1:0-1866 GCA_040081555.1 Vicinamibacterales bacterium | reverse complement strand
GGCTCAAATGCTCCCGTCCCGTCTGTCCCGTCCCAGCCTGCGGGCCGCCGGCGCTGTCCTGGCCGTCCTGGCCGTCGTCGCCACCGCCTCCTGCACGAAAACCCGGAAAAGCCCAGCACAAACGGCTGAAGACACGGTCCCGAAGCCGGCCGAGCCAGATGTCCGGCAATTGCCCGAAGTCGGGGTCCGCGGCGGGCGATTCGTCTACGGGGAGACCAGCCCCCCGAAGACCTTCAACGGGATGATGGCCGTCGAAGTCTCCTCCTCGGACATCACGGACATCGCATTCACAGCCTTGACCCGGTTCGACAAGATCGCGCAGAGGGACTCGCCGGAGCTCGCAAAATCCTGGGACATCTCAGCCGACGCACTGACGTGGACGTTTCACTTGCGTGACGGCGCGAAGTTCTCGGACGGTCATCCGATCACCGCCGAGGACGTCTTGTTCAGCTTTCAGCTCGCCTACGACGAGACACTGCATCCAGCCGTACAGGACCTTATCGTCATGAACGGCAAGAAGTTCGACGTCACGGCTCCGGACGCAGGGACGGTCGTCATCAAGACACCATCACCCAACGCGATGATGTCGTCGCTCGTCAACTCCGTGCGCATCATGCCGAAGCACGTGCTGGAGCCGGCATTCAAGGCAGGCACGTTCGCGTCCGCCTATTCGGTGAGTACACCACCCGACCAGATCGTTACGAGTGGGGCCTGGATCATCAAGCAGTACGTTCCGGGCGAGAAGACCGTTCTTGGCCGCAATCCACACCACTACGCATTTGACCAGGCCGGCAATCGGCTGCCCTACCTGAGTGAGCTCGTCTTCCTGGTCGTCCCGGATCAGGACGCCGCCGACCTCAAGTTCCGATCGGGAGAGCTGGACGGCCTCGAGAACGTCAAGCCCGAGAACTACAAGTTCTACGAGGACAACCAGAAGAGCGGCGCCTTCGTGCTCCACGAACTCGGCCCGAGGATGACGACGAATTTCTTCTGGTTCAATCTCAACCGGGTCCACAAGCCCGCGCAGGGCAAGAAGGCCGGCGAGCCGTGGGTGGGCGCCACAAAGTACGCGTGGTTCAGCAACCCGGTCTTTCGTCGCGCCGTCTCGATGGCCATCGATCGCGATGCCATCATCCGCAGCGTCTACTTCGGCCATGCGGTGAAGAACTGGTCCATGTCCACGCCCGGGAACGCGCAGTGGTATGACCCCACGATCACGAAATACGACCACAACCTCGCCGAGTCGAAGCGGCTGCTCGCGAGCCTCGGCTGGAAAGATGCCACCGGCGACGGCTTCCTTGAAGATACGACGGGCAACACGATCAGCTTCACGCTGCAGACCAACGGCGACAACAAGATGCGGGTCGGCATGGCGAACTTCATCCGTGACGACCTCGCCAAGGTCGGCATCAAGGTGCTGCTCACGCCGGTCGACTTCAACACGCTCATCACCAACGAGCGCGATACGTTCCAGTACGACGCGATCCTGCTGGGCCTGCAGAGCGGAGTGCCTCCTGACCCAGGCCAGGGACAGAACGTCTGGCGCTCGAGTGGCGAGACGCACTTCTGGCACCACTCACAGCCGAATCCGGAAACACCGCAGGAGGCGCGGATCGACGCCCTTCTGGACATCATCGTCGGCACACCCGACATGGCAAAGCGGAAGGAGGCTTGGCGCGAGGTCCAGAACATCGTCAATGAGCAGGCCTGGTTCATCTGGCTGCCAACGCAGGTTCTGAAGGCGCCGGTCTCCTCGAAGTTCGGCAACGTCCGGCTGAACGCGGTACCGCCGCCCCTGCTCAGGGGCATCGACGAACTCTTCGCCAGGCCGTAGGCCAGCCGAATCCGCGGGACCGCCACAGGCCC
>JBEBGG010000043.1:0-26006 GCA_040081555.1 Vicinamibacterales bacterium | reverse complement strand
ACCATGAAGAGCACCGCACACGCCGTCGTGAGCTTGGAGAGCAGCGTGGCACCGGCCCGGGCACCAAACGCCGCCTGGCTACCGCCGCCACCAAAAGCATTGGCCATGTCGCCGCCCTTCCCCTGCTGCAGCAAGATCACTAGCACCAGCACGAGGCAGACGAAGACGTAGAGCGTGGTCATCAGGTAGTAAAGCATGTCGGTCTTTTCTGGAAGCCGAGATTATAGCGTAGCCGGACGGCTCTTTGTCACCATCTCCGCAAACGCCTGCACATCCAAGCTCGCCCCGCCAATGAGCGCCCCGTCCACGTCAGGCTCCCGCATGAGCCCCTGGATGTTGTCCGGCTTTACGCTGCCCCCATACAGGATTCGGCATTGCTCGGCAGTATCAGCCCCAAACCACTGCCTGAGCCGCCCGCGGATGTGAGCGTGCACTTCCTGAGCCTGCGCGACGGTAGCGACGCGTCCCGTGCCAATGGCCCACACCGGCTCGTAGGCAATCACTAGTGCGCCAACCTGCTCGGCCGTGAGCCCTTCGAGCCCGCCCGTGATCTGCCGGTCGAGCACGGTGAGTGTCTGGTTCTGCTCGCGCTCCTCGAGCGTTTCCCCGATGCAGAAGATCGGTGTGAGTCCGGCGCCAATTGCGGCGGTGAGCTTGCGATTCACGGTCGCGTCCGTCTCGCCAAACATGCGACGACGCTCCGAGTGGCCGACAATGGCGAATTCGGCGCCTGATTCCTTGACCATGGCGGCCGAGATCTCGCCCGTGAACGCGCCTTCGCGCTCGAAGTAGAGATTCTGTGCGGCGACGCCGACGTTGGTGTTGCGCAACGCCTCGGCGACGGTGTGAAGGGCGGTGAAGGGCGGTGAGACCACGATCTCCACGTCGGCGATGTCTTTGACCATCGGCCGAAGTTCCTCCGCAAAGACGAAGGCTTCCTTCACGGTCTTGAACATCTTCCAATTGCCGGCGATCAGTGGCAGCCGCATACACCCGATCCCAGGGTACTAGGCGCGTTCGGCGAGCGCCGCCACACCTGGCAACGTGTGGCCGCCGAGAAACTCGAGCGAGGCACCGCCGCCGGTCGAAATGTGCGTGATGTGGTCGGCGATGCCGGCCTTCTTCACCGCGGCGATCGAATCGCCGCCACCGATGATTGTGGTGCCGATGACACCGGCCACCGCATCCGCCACTTCGTTGGTGCCCGAGGCAAACGCGCTCACTTCAAAGATGCCCATGGGGCCATTCCATACGACGGTCTTGGCCGCGCTGATCGCGTCTGTGTAGGCTTCGATGGTCGCTGGGCCGATGTCGACGCCCATCCGCTGGCCAATGGCCAGGTCGTTTGTCGCCAGGAGCTCGCTGGGGCCGCTGCCGTCGAGCGTGCTGGTCACGACGTGATCGACCGGCAGCATGATCTCGACGCCCTGTTGCTGTGCCTTGGCCGTGATGCTCCGCGCCTCGTCGAGCTTGTCGTTCTCGACAAGCGACTTGCCAACCGGAAGGCCGCGAGACTTGAGAAACGTGTACGCCATGGCGCCGCCGATGATCAGCCGATCGACTTTCCTGAGCAGGTTGTCGATGACCTCGATCTTGTCGGAGACCTTGGCGCCGCCGAGGATGGCCACAAATGGCCGAGCCGGCGATTCGAGGGCTTCGCCGAGATACCGCAGCTCTCGCTCCATGAGCAGCCCGGCCGCGGCTTGGTCAACATAGTGCGTGATGCCTTCCACCGACGCGTGGGCGCGATGTGCCGCGCCGAAGGCATCGTCGACGTACACATCGGCCTCGCCCGCCAGCGTCTTGGCGAAGGCTGGGTCGTTGGCTTCCTCTTCAGAGTGGAAGCGGAGGTTCTCCAGCAGTACGACGCCCCCAGAGGCCTTGGCTCGAGTGACGGCCTCGGCGACTGATGGGCCAATGCAATCGGCCGCGAACTCCACCGGGCGCTTGAGCAACTGGCCGAGGCGCTCGGCGATGGGCCTGAGGCTGAATTGTGGATTCGGCTTTCCCTTCGGTCGTCCCAGATGGCTGGCGAGTATGACCGTGGCACCCGAGTCGAGGGCGTAGTGAATCGTTCCGAGCGACTCGCGAATGCGGGTGTCATCGCCGATGACACCGTCCTTCATGGGCACGTTGAAGTCCACCCGAATGAAGACGCGTTTGCCCTTGAGGTTGAGGTCGCGAATCGACAGCTTGGCCATTGGCGAGGACTCGGGCTACAGCCCCTTGCTCGCCATGAACCGCAGCAGATCGACGCAACGGCTCGAGTAACCCCACTCGTTGTCGTACCACGACAGCACCTTCACGAAGTCGCCGTCCATCACCTTCGTGTAGGCGGCGTCGACGATTGAGGAATGCGGATTGCCGCGGAAGTCGATCGACACCAGCTCCTCGGTCGAGTAGCCGAGGATATTCCTCATCGGGCCCTCAGCCGCCGCCTTCAACGCCGCATTCACCGCGTCCGCACTCGTCGGCTTCTCGACCAGCACAGCAAGATCGACGACCGACACGTTCGGTGTCGGCACGCGCATGGCGAAGCCATCGAGGCGTCCCTTCAGTCGCGGCAGGACTTCGCCGACCGCACTGGCGGCGCCGGTGGTCGTCGGGATCATCGACAGCGCCGCCGCGCGCGCACGCCGCAGGTCCTTGTGCGGCAAATCAAGCAACTGCTGGTCATTGGTATACGAGTGGATCGTCGTCATCCAGCCCTTCTTGATGCCGAACGTCTGATCGATGACTTTTGCGAGGGGGGCGAGGCAGTTGGTGGTGCAGGAGGCGTTCGAGATGATCTGGTGAAGGGCCGGGTCGTATTTCTCTTCGTTCACGCCCAGGACGACGGTGATGTCCGGGTTCTTGGCTGGCGCGGTAATGATGACCCGCTTGGCCCCGGCCGAGATGTGCTTGGCGGCATCGTCGCGTTTGGTGAAAAGCCCTGTGCCTTCGAAGACGACGTCGACGCCCAGGTCCCGCCACGGCAGTTGCGCCGGGTCCTTCATCGACAGCACTTTGAAACTGTCGTCGTTCACCGAGATGCTGTCGGCCTTGGCCTCGACCCTCGCGTGCAGGTTGCCGAGCACCGAGTCGTACTTGAGGAGATGGGCCAGCGTGCCCGCACTCGTCAGATCGTTGACCGCGACAAAGTCGATGTTCTTGTCGCCGAGCGCCGCACGCATGATGTTGCGCCCGATGCGCCCGAACCCATTGATGCCGACCCTGACCGCCATTCCAGCCCCTCTCCAAGACGCCGGCACCGCCAATGGCGTACCGACAAAACGGCCAATTCTAACGAAGCACCTTGCGAGGGGTCAAACCTGATGGCTATACTGAGCAGGCTCTAAACTATTGGCATAGACGGTTTTATCGTCCTTTCGAGAAGATGCGCGCAGTCTTCGGCACTTTGACGGTCGTCCGATGTACTTCATCTACAGCCTGCTGACGCTCGCCGCGTTCATTCTCATCTCGCCGTACTTCCTCTACCAGGCCGTTCGTTACCAGAAGTATGTCGGCGGTTTGCGCCAGCGCCTCGGCTATCTGCCGATTGCATTGAATGTCGATGGCGACGAATCAATCTGGATCCACGCGGTGTCGGTCGGCGAAACGCTGACGGCGCGCGCCTTGATCGCCGATCTCCGCTCGCGTTATCCGCGCCTCCGCATCTACCTGTCGACCACCACCCTCGCCGGCCAGCAGGTGGCGACAAAGCAGCTGCAGCAGTTGGATGGCGTCTTCTACTTCCCGTTCGACTGGGCGTTCATCGTTCGCCGAACCCTCAGCATCGTGAAGCCGCGGCTCTTCGTGATGGTGGAAACCGAGATTTGGCCGAACATCCTGCGTCTGTGCCGCGAGCGCGGCGTGAAGACCGTCGTCATCAACGGGCGTATTTCGGCCCGTTCATACCCGCGCTACAAACTCGTGCGGCCGCTGTTTCGTCGTGTGCTGGCCGACATCGATCGCTTCTGTATGCAAAGCGAGGAGTCAGCGCAACGGCTCATCGACCTTGGGGCTGATCCGGCGCGCGTGGTTGTCACCGGTAGCCTTAAGTTCGATTCCCTGCAGATGCCAGCGCCGATCGCGTTCGGCAGGCCACGCGCAGGTGTCCTGCGCTGCTTTCAAATGCCGAGCTCCCGTGTCGTGGTCGTCGCCGGCAGCACGATGAAGGGCGAAGAGGGCCCAGTATTCCGAGCCTTTGCGCGAGTCAAGTCGATGGCGCCCGGGGCGTTGTTGATCATTGCGCCGCGTCACACGCCGCGGTTCGACGAGGTGGAGGCGCTGGCCAAGGAGGAAGGCTTCAGCGTGGTGCGGCGGTCACACCTCCGGACCGACGACAACCCGCGTGTCGACGTTGTGGTGCTCGATACGATTGGCGAGCTCGCGCAGATCTACCAGCTTGCGACTGTCGCCTTCGTGGGCGGCAGCCTCGCGGATTACGGCGGTCACAACATCCTCGAGCCGGCCGTATTCGGGAAGCCGATCGTCTTCGGCCCCCACATGCACAACTTCAAGGAGATCGCCGAGACGTTCCTGGCCAACGCGGCGGCGATTCAGGTGCAGAGCGATCGCGAGCTCGAAGAAACCCTTCGCAATCTGATGACCGATCCCGTCGGTCGCGCGCGTCTCGGCGCGGCGGCGCGGGCGCTGGTTGACGCCAATCGTGGTGCGAAGGACAAGACGCTCGCTGTCATCGATCAACTCCTGCCGCACCGCGGCACCGTCGTTCGACCATTCCGGCTTGTGCACTAGGGACTTGTGAATCCCCTGAGTTCCATGTACGGGGCGGCGGCGTCATGGCGGCGTCGCTGGTATGCGCGCGACCCGTCGCGGGTCCGCCGGCTGTCACGTCCGGTCGTCAGTGTCGGCAACCTGCGCGCCGGGGGCAGCGGCAAGACACCGATCGTGGCGCACATTGCGCGGATTCTGGTGGCGCAGGGCGAGCGGCCCGTCATCCTGTCGCGTGGTTACGGTCGACAGCGGGCCGTCGCCGGCGTCACGGTGGTGTCCGACGGACGGCAACTACTGGCCGACTACGCGTTGGCGGGTGACGAACCGCTGATGCTGGCCCGGGCGCTGCCGTTTGTACCCGTCCTGGTTGGCGCAGACCGATTTGCCTCGGGCATGCACGCCGAGCAGCACCTCGGCGCCACGGTTCACATCCTCGACGACGGCTTTCAGCATGTGGCGCTGGCGCGCGACGCAGACCTCCTCCTGGTGGACGAAACCGACTTGCGTGAGCGCGTACTGCCTGTGGGGCTCCTGCGCGAGCCTCTCGCCAACGCCTCAGCGGCCGATGCGCTACTGGTGACCGCTCCCACCGCCGCCGATGTGTCGCTGGTTGCGTCGGCGATGGGCGTGTCTCAGGCGTTCCGCGTCGTGCGGCAGCTCGGCCCAGTCCTCACATTGCCGGGTGCGTCGCGGCGGGTCGAGCCGCGTGATGGCGTCGTGGCCTTTGCCGGGATTGCGCGCGCGCATCGCTTCTTCGACGATCTCAAGCACGCGCGCTGGCGCGTCGTGGAGTCGGTGGCGTTTCGCGATCATCACCCGTATTCACAGCGCGATATCGATGGCCTTGTCTCGGCCGCCAAGGCCGTGGGCGCCGTCGCGCTTGTGACCACGGAAAAGGATGCTGTCCGGCTCGAGCGGCTCAATACCAGCGCCCTGCCGGTCGCCAGTGTGTCGTTAACGGCGACCGTCGACCCCACCGAGGCCTTTGTCGGCTGGTTAATGCACCGCCTGCGCGGTGGTCGGGCCTGATGCATCGTCTGGAACTCATAGCGGCGCGCGCCGTTATCGGCCTCGTACGCATCCTGCCGAGCCGGCTGCTGCTGCTCGCCGGGTCCACCGTCGGGATGCTGTTCTACCTCGTCGACAGCAACCATCGTCGTGTGGCGACGGAGAACGTTGCGGCGGCGCTGCCGCAGCGAACGGCGAGCGAACGGCGAGCGATTGTCCGCGGCGCCTTTCGGCATTTTGGACGGCTCCTGTTTGAACTGCTCAAGTGGAGCACGCTCTCGCCGGAGCGGATGCTGGCGCTCGTAGAGTTTGAGGGAGAGGAGCGCGTCCGGGCCGCCGCGGCGCACGGCAAGGGGATTCTCTTCGTCACCGGGCATTTCGGTTTTTGGGAACTTCAGGCGATGGTGCATGCGCTACGTCTGCCGCCGATGGCCGTGATGGCTCGCGCGCTCGACAATCCCGGCCTGAATACCATGCTCGAGGACATGCGGACACGCACAGGCAACGCGGTGATCTACCGACAGGGCGGCATTAGAAAGGTCCTGAAGCGATTGCAGGCGGGTGGTGCGGTCGGGGTGCTGATCGATCAGCACATTCTCGGGAGCGACGCGGTTCGGGTGAAGTTCTTCGATCGTCCAGCCGCAACCACCTCCGCCGTTGCCGCCCTCGCGCTGCGCACCGGAGCCGTGGTCGTGCCACTCTTCGCGCTCCCGCTCGGCGGTGGCCGTTACCGCATGGTGTACGAGCCGCCTGTCGTGCCCCCCGGATCAGAGGTCGCCGATCCGATTCAGGATTTCACCCAGCGCTGCACCGACGTGCTCGAGATGTACGTGCGGCGCCGGCCGGACCTCTGGCTGTGGATGCACAGACGATGGCGAGTTGACCCCTAGAGCTTCGACGGGTCCAAGGTTCCAGCGCTAACTCTGAAATCTGGCGGCAATGGGCATTCGCCATCCGGTGCCAAACGCGCGGTCGGTCACCTTCAGGCCAGGCGCGGCTTGTTTGCGTTTGAACTCGGCATGGCGCACCAGCGTCAAGACTCGATGCACCGTTGCGGCGTCGAAGCCGGCCGCGATGATCGCCCCGGCGGATTGATGCTGTTCGATGTGTCGCTGCAGTATGCCGTCCAGGACATCGTAGGGTGGGAGCGAATCCTGATCTGTCTGGTTGGGGCGCAGTTCCGCAGACGGTGCTTTCGTGATGGACGCCTCGGGAATCACGGTTCGTCCGCGCGACGCGTTCAACCACCGTGACACGCGATAGACCATCGTCTTTGGCACGTCGGCAATCACTGCCAGCCCGCCGGACATGTCGCCGTAGAGCGTGCAATAGCCGACGGCGAGTTCAGACTTGTTGCCGGTCGTGAGCAGCAGCGCTCCGCGTTTGTTGGAGAGCGCCATCAGCAGGTTGCCGCGGATGCGCGCCTGAATATTCTCTTCTGTCACATCGCGCGTCGTGCCGGCAAAGGTGTCAGCGAGGGTTGTCTCCATAGCGGCCATCGCGGCCTCGATCGGGAGCGTGACCGTCTCGATGCCCAGGTGTGCAGCGAGCGCCAGTGCGTCGTCGATGCTGCCTGGGCTCGAGAAGGGCGATGGCATCAGTACGCCAAGCACCTGGGACGAGCCGAGAGACTCCGCGGCGATGGCGGCCGTGAGGGCTGAATCGATTCCACCGGAGAGGCCAAGCACGGCACGTGAGAAGCCGCATTTGCGGGCGTAGTCGCGAGTCCCCAGCACGAGCGCCCGCCAGACTTCAGACTCCGCATCGACGTCAACCGGAGGCGGCAACGCCGCCGAGTTCGTCAGGTCGCAGACCAAGACGTCGGTCTCGAAGGAACGGCCGCGGGCGGTGCAATGACCCTGAGCGTCAAACCCGCAACTGCGGCCGTCGAACACCAAGTCGTCGTTGCCGCCGACTTGGTTTACGTAGACCAGCGGCACGTGATACTTGCGCGCCATGCTCCCAAGCATGTCTTCTCGCCGCACGTGTTTTCCGACGGCGAACGGCGATGCCGAGAGGTTCACGATCACCTGAGCGCCGGCGCGCACGAGTTCCTCGACCGGGTCGTGATGATAGCGGCGGCGTTTCCAGAAGTCGCGGTCGTTCCAGAGGTCTTCACAGATGCTGATGCCGATCCGTGTTCCGCCGATGTCGATTGTCTGGGCGCCGTGAAACGGCTCGAAGTAGCGATCCTCGTCGAAGACGTCGTAGGTCGGGAGGAGCGCCTTGCGAAACCGGCCGTCAATCTGGCCACCGCGTAACATCACGGCGCTGTTGAACAGCGGACGACCCTCGTCGGACGGGTTCGCCTCGGGAAGCCCCACGAGCGTCGGCGGGAGCGCCGCCAGTGCACTGGCGAGTGCGCTGGCCGCCGTCCAGCTGCGCGCCACAAACGACTCATTCAGCAGCAGGTCGCGTGGCAGGTAGCCGACCAGTGCCAGTTCTGGAGTGACGGCGAGGTCTGCACCCTGCGCGGCCGCCTCGCGTACCGCGTCAAGAATCAGCCGGGCGTTCCCGTCGATGTCACCAACGGTCGGATTCAGTTGCAGCAGCGCGATCTTCACGCGGAAACGGCCCCTTACTCGATGAAGCGGTACTTGGCCAGAATCCAGAGTGCTTCGACGCCGGACATCCAGGTGATCTTCTTTCCCTCATCGTAGTCCCGGCCGGCATAGGTGATGGGGATTTCGTACACACGATAGCCGCGCTTGAAGATCTTCGCGGTCAGCTCCGGCTCGATACCGAAGGAGTTCGACTCGAGTGTGAACGACCGCAGCACCTCGGCCCGCATCACCTTGTAGCAGGTCTCCATATCCGTGAGCATCGTGTTGTAGAGCACGTTGGTGAAAAACGTGACGATGCAGTTGCCAATGTAGTGAGTAAACAGGAACACGCGATGGCGGCCGAGAAAGCGCGAGCCATAGACGACGTCGGCGTGGCCGCTCACGATCAGCGAAATCAGCTCCGGGTATTCCTCGGGGGAGTACTCGAGGTCGGCATCCTGGATGATCACCATGTCGCCGGTCACGGCGGCGAAGCCGCGACGCAGTGCCGAGCCTTTGCCGGCATTGTCCTGGTGATGGAGCGCGAAGCCGAGTTCCGGCTGTAGTCGATCGAGAATCTCTCGAGTGCCATCTTTCGAACCGTCGTTGACGACGATCAGCTCGATATTGAGCGGGACCTTGAGGACGCGCCGGATGATCTCCTCGACCGTGGTACGCTCGTTGTACACGGGCATGACCACGGAAAGCTTCGGATTGGCCGGGAGCGGAGCGAACGAGTGTTTGGCCATCGTCGGTGAAAACGTACCACATCCGCACGCGGGGCACGACTGGTGAGCCGTCGACTCGTGATCTTTGCGCCGAACTGGTTGGGTGACGCCGTGATGGCGCTGCCGGCACTCGGGGCCGTGTGCGCCACATGGCCTGACGCGACGATCGATGTGGCGGCCCGTGCGTCCGTGGCGCCGTTGTTTGCGACGGTGCCAGCGCTTCGTCGTGTGGTGACGCTTGGTGCTGGCCTGCGGAGTGCCGCCACCATTCGTCAAGAGCGCTACGACACGGCACTCTTGCTGACTAACTCATTTCACAGCGCGCGACTGGCCCGGGCCGCGGCGATACCCGAGCGCTGGGGCTATGCGGCCGACCTGCGGTCGTGGCTGCTGACCCGCAGCATTCCGCGTCCGTCAGGCGTGCATCAGGTGGACTCGTACCGCGCGCTCGTCGAAGCGCTGGGATTTTCTGGCGGTCCGGCCGATCCCCAGATCGACGTGCCCTTTGCGCGCCGGGCCGAAGGCGCCGCGTTGCTGAAGGAGGCCGGATGGGACGGCGCCGTGCCACTGGTGGCGATGGCACCTGGTGCCGCGTTTGGCTCGGCGAAGCGCTGGCCTGCCGCGTCCTTTGCTCGCCTCGCCGAGCGGTTGCCGGCCGATGGCGCGCGCGCACTGCTCATCGGTAGCCCAGCCGACCGCGCTGCCGGAGCTGAGGTGCTCGCGGCGCTCGTGGACCGGAAAACGCCGATCGATCTGATTGGACGCACCGATATTCCGCAGCTTGCTGGCGTGCTCGTTCACTGCCGCACGCTGGTGACCAACGACTCGGGTGCGATGCACCTGGCCGCGGCGCTGGGGCTTGACGTCACAGTGATGTTCGGGCCGACCCGCCAGCACGAGACCTATCCACGTGGCCCCGGGCGTCACGCATTCCTGACGCACCAGGTCTGGTGTCGCCCCTGTATGCTGCGCGAATGCCCGTTGACGCATCAATGCATGGCCGGGATCTCGGTGGAAGCGGTGCACAGCGCCGCGATGGCGTCGCGATGAGGACGCCGGGCTCGACGTCGCGGTTTTCGAAGTCGGCGGTGTTTCTCGATCGGGACGGCACGCTGATTGAAGAAGTCGGTTACCTCGATCGACCGAGTCGAGTACGGCTCTACCCCTGGGCGGTCGACTCCATTCGGGCACTCAACAGTGCCGGCATCCGCATCGTCATGGTGACGAATCAGTCGGGTATTGCGCGCGGGTTCTTTGACGAAGCGATGGTGCAGCGCATTCACGCGCGCATTGCCGAGCTCCTGGCCAGAGGCGGTGCGCATATCGACGCGTATTACTATTGTCCCCACCATCCGGACGGCAAGGTGGCCGAGTACGCGCGCCGCTGCGAGTGTCGCAAGCCGGGGCCGGCGCTGGTCGAGCGTGCCGTGCAGGAGTTTGGAATCGATCCAGCGCGCTCGTTTGCGGTCGGGGACCGCTGGTTCGATGTGGCACTGGCGCGGACCGTTGGAGCGAAGGGTGTGTTGGTGCGAACGGGTTATGGAGCGCAGGAAGCCGAACAGCCGACCGCAGGGTACGCACCCGACGTCGTGGTGGACAATCTCGCCGGCGCCGCGAGCTGGATTCTTGGCGCGCTGGGCGCGGCTGCCCTGTAGCTGCTGCGACGTGATCACGCACTCCGCGGTTTCTTACCCATGACTGAACGCCTGCTGGCTCTTGTCGAGAACTTCACGGACCGCCGGGTCCTCGTCGTGGGTGATCTGATCGCCGACGAGTTCATTTACGGCGAAGTGAGCCGGGTCTCCCGTGAAGCGCCGGTGCTGATCCTCAAGTACGACCAGACGCAGATTGTGGCCGGCGGCGCCGGGAACGCTGCGAACAACGTCGAGGCGCTCGGCGGCCGGCCGACCCTGGCCGGCCTGGCGGGAAACGACTCGGAAGGCCGTCGCCTGCTCGCCGCATTCCCCCCCCTGGTTGACCGTCGTCTGGTGGTGCGCTCTCCGCGGTACCGCACGCCGGTCAAAACGCGTATCCTCGCCGGCGGCATTCACTCCGCAAAGCAGCAAGTGGTCCGCATCGACCGTGAAACCGGCTGGCCGCTCGACGAGACGCTGAGCCGCGCGTTTGCGAAGAAGCTCACGCCGGCGCTCGCGGATTGCGATGCCGTCGTTCTCTCAGACTACGGTTCCGGCTTGATCACGCCGGCACTTGCGGCCGCGGTGCGTCGAGGCGTCAACGCGCTCAAGACACGCGGGCGGGCACCCATTCCCGTGCTGCTGGACAGCCGGTATCGACTCCTCGAGTATCGCGGTCTGACCACCTGCACGCCGAACGAGTCCGAAGTGGAACAGGTGCTGGGCGTACGCATCGACGACGACCCGCGGGCTCTTGAGAACGCGGGGCGCGCGCTGCTCAGGCGGACGAGTATGGAAGCCGTCCTCATCACACGCGGCAGCCGAGGCATGGCATTGTTTGAGCGAAAGCGCCAGACGACCCATTTTCCGATTTTCGGCTCAGATGAAGTGGCGGACGTGACTGGCGCCGGCGACACGGTGATTGCCACGATGGCGCTGGCACTTGCCGCTGGCGGCACGTTTGTGGATGCAGCTCGGCTTGCCAACTACGCCGGCGGCCTGGTGGTGATGAAGCGCGGCACCGCCACGGTGACTGCGGCAGAGCTCTGCGCGGCCATCGAACACGACAGTCCGGCGGTGTGATCGCGCGATGGTGCTGACGGAATCACAACTGGTCGACGCGATCGCGCGGGACCGCGCGGCCGGGCAGACGATCGCGTTTGCCAATGGCTGCTTCGATCTGCTGCATGTCGGTCACGTGCGTTACTTGCAGGGGGCAGCGGCCGAAGGCGATCGCCTGGTCGTGGCGGTGAACGACGATCGGTCGGTTGTCGGCCTCAAGGGACCCGGCCGGCCGGTGCTGAACGGTGCTGATCGAGCGGAGCTGGTGGCGGCGCTGCGCGGCGTGGACTACGTGGTGCTGTTTTCCGATGCCGATGTCTCACGTTTGCTCACACTGCTGCGGCCGGACGTTCACTGCAAGGGGACCGACTACACGGTCGACACCGTTCCCGAGCGCGCCATCGTTCAAGCCTATGGTGGCCGCACGGCCATTGTTGGCGACCCCAAGAACCACAACACTCGCGCTCTCATCGCGCGCATTGCCGCCGAGGGTGCGTAGGCCCGCGCGTGCATCGTATTCTCATTGTCCGTCTCGGTGCACTCGGCGACATCGTGCATGCGATTCCGGTGGCGGCCGCATTACGGACGGCCCTGCCGTCGGCTCAAATCGACTGGCTTGTCAGCTCGAAGCACCGCGAGATTCTGGATCTCGTTACCGGTCTTGATCGCCGTATCGTCATCGACGATCGCGGTGGTGCGGCTGGTGGCCTCACGATCGCCGGCGCCATCGGCGAGATTCGTCGCGCGCGCTATGACGTGACGCTCGATCTGCAGGGGCTCCTGAAGTCGGCGGTCATCGCGCGGCTATCCGGCGCACCACGCGTGGTTGGCTTCAACGTGAAGTACGCGCGCGAGTCGCTGGCGCGATTCTTCTACTCGGTCGTGCACGACCCTGGTGGTGAGGGGATCTACGCGCCGAGCGAGACGCGTCACGTGGTGGACATTAATCTCGGCATGCTGCGCGAACTGGGTATCAACAGTGCGGTGCGAGCGTTCCCCTTCGCCGAGACGGAATCGACGGTCGCCAGGGACATGATGTCGCGCACCGGTGGGTCCTACGCGCTCCTCAATCCTGGCGCGGCATGGCCGAACAAACGCTGGCCGCCTGCGCGCCTGGCGATGCTCGCCGCGCGTCTCTGGCAACAACGCCAGCTCATGTCAGTCGTCTTGTGGGGACCCGGCGAGCGCGAACTCGCCTCAGAGGTGGTCACGCAGGCCAAGGGCGCCGCCATCATGACGCCGGAGACGACGATGGCGGATTTGCTGGCGCTGGCGCGCGGCGCGTCAGTGATGGTGTCCGGCGACACCGGGCCGACACACATTGCCGCCGCACTAGGCACGCCGATCGTGGGGATCTATGGGCCGACCCGTCCCGAGCGCAACGGCCCGTGGGTGGCGGCGGATGAAACCGTGTCGCGCGCATCCACCTGTCAGTGTCATCACTCGCGACAGTGCCGCGTTGGCCGCATGTGCCTGCTCGACATCGAGGTGGACGAAGTCGCCGCCGCGGTGACCCGTCGTCTGGAGGCTGCCGCTGCCTCAGGGCGGGCCCATGACTGACGTGGTGCGCCGGCTCGCGCGCCTGCGGGTGCCGCTCGGATTTGCGTTCGCTGTGTTGGTGTTCCTGTTGGCGAGACCCACACCGGCGTTTCTTGTCTGGGGAGGCCTCGTCGCTGCGATTGGCGAAGCCCTGCGCATCTGGGCCGCCGGGCATCTGAACAAGTCGCGTGAAGTCACATCGTCGGGGCCGTATCGATGGTTCGCTCATCCGCTCTATGTCGGGTCGAGTGTGATGGGCGTGGGCCTGGCGATCGCCGCAGGCAGTGTTGCTGTGGCACTGATCGTGGCCCTCTATCTTGGAACGACTATTGGCGCGGCCATTCGCAGTGAGGAAGCCTTCTTACGCGAGAAGTTCGGGAGCGACTACGACACGTGGCGCCGCGGGGGCGCTCGGCCAGCCGGGGCACAGATGGAGGCGTCGCGTTCCTTCAGCATGGCGCAAGCCATAGCCAACCGGGAATACCGAGCGCTGGCCGGAGTCGCGATTGCGCTGCTGTTGCTTTGGATCAAAGCCTCGCTATAATGGGTGGCTCTGGCGGGCAGGAAGCCGCGCGATGGGGGCGGTTAGCTCAGTTGGTAGAGCACCGGCTTTACACGCCGGCTGTCACAGGTTCGAGTCCTGTACCGCCCAGTTCGTCGCCAGTTCGATTAGGGGTCGTAGTTCAGTTGGTTAGAACGCCGGCCTGTCACGCCGGAGGCCGCGGGTTCGAGTCCCGTCGACCCCGCCACCTTCCAATGTAAGTCGCACACCGCGAGTAGTGACAGACTCGCGGCCGAACCTCCCTCACATTCCACCGTTCAAGAGCTGCGGCTCGCCCGAACCACTTGCTCGGTGCTGCGCCATCCTGCGCTCTGTCTGCTCAGGTGGCGTGCGGCACCCTCCTGCCGAGTCCGATAACGATCGCGGGATGTCTCAGGAGGACCCATGAGCGCAGTAATGGAGCGGCCGGCCACAGCGCCGGAGTGGTTTGTCGATCAGATGCCGCCGGGATATCGGAACCGCATTGCCGAAATCGAACGGCTGACCATGGAGCTCGAGGCGATGGATCGCTTCGGCGGTTTGCTCTGGCAAAGTGGTGCTGGTCTAGAGGCGGTGGTGCGCGACGCGTTTGCGGCCCTGAAGCTGGAGTTGACGCAGCCTCAGGAGGCGGCCGGATTCTTTATCGCCAGGCTCGATGCGAACCGTCGGCTCTTGATCTTTACTGCGCCCGCTACGGGTGTCCTCCAGAAGAAGGGCCCCGAGCTGGCGGAGGTGTTCCGGATTCTGCATGAGTTCGCTCATGGCTCCGACCGGGTGGTGGTGGTGGCCAACAGTCACCCGGACGTCGCCCCCGACGATCGCGACGATGGCGTGACGCCAGAGGCGCTGAACCTGCTGTCGCGCCTTGGCGCCAATTTCCTGTCGGCGCCGACCTTGTTTGCGCTCTGGAAGCTAGCGTTCGAAGATGGCGACCGGGTGCGGCGCTATCTCGAGCGGCTCTACGAGCAGGACGGCGGTTCGGCGCCACCGCTGCCCGGCGGGCGCTAGGCGGCAGCCGCCTCCGGCCGCCTCAGCACTCGCGAGATACCCGCGCGGCGCATCGCCACGCTATTCTAGGTGGCGATGTCGCATCCCATTCGCGGTCTGCACCACGTGACGGCCACGGTTGACGAGGCACAGGATGACCTCGACTTCTGCGTCGGCGCGCTGGGGCTGCGCCTGGTCAAGAAGACGGTCAATTTCGACAACCACCACGTCTATCACTTTTACTACGCTGACGAGCGCGGCTCGGCCGGAACGATCTGGACCACGTTTCCCTACGCGGGACACGGTGTGCCGGTGGGTAGGAAGGGCGCCGGGCAGGTGGTGACGACGTCGTTGTCGGTACCTGCCGGAGCACTGGCCTTCTGGCGCACGCGCCTGGCCAAACGCGGCATCGCCGTCACCGATGTGGCCGATCGTTTTGGTGATGCGGTGATTGCGTTTGCCGATACCTCCGGTCTGGAGTTCGAGCTGATCGCCAACAAGCATGACCACCGCGCGCCATGGATTGCCGACGGCTTCGACCACGACACCGCGGTGCGCGGCGTGCACAGCGTGACGATGACTGTGGCTTCGGAGATAGGGACACTGGACCTGATGACGTCGGTGCTTGGCTATCACGTGGTCGACCGACAGGATAACCGCATCCGCGTGGGTGTTGGGCAGGCCACGCCCGGCAAGGTGATCGATATTGTGGTGGATCCGGCGGCGCCGCCAGCGATCAACGGCGTCGGGACGGTGCATCACGTGGCGATGGCCATTGACGGCGCCGAAGCGCAGTTGGCCCTGCGTGAGCGCCTGCTGGAGTACGGGAGCAAGGTGACCGAGGTGCGCGATCGCTGCTACTTCACCTCCATCTACTTTCGTGAACCCGGAGGTGTGTTGTTCGAAGTGGCGACGGTTGGGCCGGGGTTTGCTGTCGACGAACCGCTCGACCAGCTTGGCACCGGACTGAAGCTGCCGCATTGGGAAGAGCCGCATCGAGCACTCATCGAGCGGGGACTCGCGCCCGTGGAGGTGCCCTAGTGGATCCGCACGCACACCAGCCGGTGGAGGTGGCCGGCGCACCGCTCGGCGGCGGTCAGGGTGTGGTGATCATGGTGCACGGGCGTGGTGCTTCGCCGCAGAACATCCTGGACTTGGTGCCGCAGATCGCGCGCCCGTCATTCACGTATCTCGCGCCGTCGGCCGCCGGTCGCTCGTGGTATCCGTTCGGTTTCATGCATCCCACCGAGGAAAACGAGCCCAAGCTGTCGTCGGCCCTGGCGCGGATTGGCTCGCTCGTGAGCGAGGTGCTCGGCCACGGTGTGCGGGCCGATCGCATCATGCTCCTTGGTTTCTCGCAGGGCGCGTGTCTTACTGGCGAATACGCGTACCGCCACCCGATGCGCTATGGAGGGGTCGCGATGCTGAGCGGCGGGCTCATCGGGCCTCCGGGCACCGAGTGGGACGCCACCGGGAGCTTCAGGGGCACGCCCGTCTTTCTCGGCTGCAGCGACTGTGACGCGCACATTCCGAAGACGCGTGTCGACGAGAGCGCGCAGGTGTTTGAGCGCCTGGGCGCGAGCGTCACCGAGCGGATCTATCCTGGCATGGGCCATTTGGTCAGCAGCGACGAGGTTGTCGAAGTGCGCGCCATCCTCGACCAGATCCAGTGATGCCTGGAACCTGCTGATGCCATTCCGCGACGTGGTTGGACACCGCGCCCTCGTTTCGCTACTCATGCGATCGATCGCCCGCGACACAATGCCGCCGAGCCTGATGTTTGCCGGTCCGGCCGGTGTGGGCAAGCGCCTCGTGGCCGGAGCGGTTGCGCAGACGCTCAACTGTCTCACCCCGGTCCGCTCGTCGGCGTCCTCGGTCGATGCGTGCGGGGCGTGCGCAGCTTGTGCGCGCATCGCACGAGGCGTGCATCCGGATGTGCGGGTGATTGAGCCAGACGACAAGGGCTCCATCAAGATCGACCCGATCCGCGATCTTATCGAGCGTGTGGGGTATCGTCCCTTTGAGGGACGGTTGCGCGCGGTGATCATCAACGAGGCCGACGCGCTGGTCAGCGCCGCTCAGAACGCGCTGCTGAAGACGCTCGAGGAACCACCCTCGGCGTCTGTCTTCATGCTGGTGACGGCGCGACCGGACGCTCTGTTGGCCACAGTGCGCTCGCGGTGCCCCCGTCTTCGGTTTCAGCCGCTGTCTGCGGACGAGGTCGCGCAGGTGTTGATGCAGCAGGGCAAGACCGAGCGAGATGCCCGCGCTGCGGCGGCCAACGCTGATGGCAGTGTGCAGCGCGCCCTTGCCGAGGATGTCGATGATTTGATCGCCTCGCGCGAGATTGCGGTGCGGGTTCTGGCTCAAGTGATTGTCAGCGACGACCCGCGTCGTCGGCTCGAGGCGGCCAAGGAATTGGTCGGCAAGACTGGTAGTGGTGGCGCCTCCGATCGGCAAATGCTGGCAACCCACTTGCGAATGGTCGCCTCGCTCATTCGTGATGCGGCGCTCCTCGGCGTCGGTGGCGATCGCCGCGCCCTTGCCAACGCCGACCTCGCGGGCACACTGCAGAAGATGACGGAGCTTGTCGGGGAGCGTGGCGAACGCGCGTTCGCGGCTGTTGACAAAGGGCTCGCGGCGCTTGAGCGCAATGCCGGGGTCAAGACCGTCGCGGACTGGGTCGCGGTCAATCTTTAGGGATGGGTGCTTCGTCAATGAACAAGCCCCGCATTGCGATTACCGTCGGTGATCCTTCCGGCATCGGTCCAGAGATTGCCGCGCGCGCCGCCGTCGATCCCGCCGTGCTGGATGTCTGCGAGCCGATTCTCTACGCACCGCCGGTGGGGCAGGTGTTTGCGCCCGGAGTCCTGAGCGCGGCCGCCGGTCAGGCCGCCTACGACCTCATCGTCCGCGCGGTCGAGGATGCACGAGCGGGACGGGTGGATGCGATTGCCACGGCGCCCGTGAACAAGGAGGCATTTCACCTTGCGGGGTTGCCCTGGGTTGGGCATACCGAACTGCTGGCGCACCTCACCGGCGCGCCGCAGGTCGGCATGATGTTCCACTCGGAACCACTGCGTGTCGTGTTGGCGACCATTCACATTGCGCTGGCCGACGTGCCCCGGACCCTCACCCGCGAGCGGCTCGAGCAGATCATCGGGCTGACAGCGAGTTCGTTGCCGCGATTTGGTGTCGCGACACCGCGCATTGCGGTGGCCGGGCTCAATCCGCACGCCGGCGAGCACGGGCTTTTCGGCACGGAAGAGCAGACGACCTTTCTGCCTGCGATCGCCTCCTGCCGGGAGCTGGGCATCAACGTGTCCGGACCGTATCCCGGCGACACCGTGTTCGGTCGCGCTTCGCGTGGAGAGTTCGATGTTGTCGTGGCGAGCTACCACGACCAGGGATTGATTCCGGTGAAGTTGCTGGCGTTTGGGCAAGCGGTGAACGTGACGCTGGGGCTGCCAATCATCCGAACGTCGGTCGATCACGGTACCGCGTTCGATATCGCTGGTCTGGGCGTTGCCGATCCGGGCAGCCTGATCACCGCGGTTCGTCTGGCAGCGCGCCTCTCGGCGCACGGTTCTGGCCCGGCGACGTAAGATCATCGATCTGCCATGAGTGAAAAAACAGAGCGCGAGGCCGCTCAGGCCAACGTCTCAGAGAACCGCAAAGCGTTTCACGACTATCACCTGGTCGAAACGTTCGAGGCGGGGCTCGTGCTCCTTGGCACTGAGGTCAAGGCCATTCGCGAGGGACGTGTCAATCTCCGCGACAGTTACGCTCGCGTTGAAGAGGGCGAGATCTTCGTCTACAACATCCACATCAGCCCGTACTCGCACCGTGGCTACGCGGACCACGAGCCGCTGCGACGGCGAAAGCTGTTGCTGCATCGCCAAGAGATTCGCAAACTGATCGGCAAGACCGTCGAGCGTGGCATGACGCTGGTGCCGGTGCGGATGTACTTCAAGAACGGCCGCGTCAAGATTGCGGTGAGCCTGGCCAAAGGCAAGAAGGACTATGACAAGCGCGACGCGATCAAGAAGCGTGACACGGACCGCGAGACACGCGCCGCCATCAAGTCGCGCCGCTAGTTCCTTTACGTAGATAGGAAACGGGATGAACGTCAGTCAGGACACGACCAAGCCAGCCGTGCCGTTGCTCGATTTGCAGGGGCAGTATGCGCCGCTGCGCGAGCAGATTCTGGCGGCCATGACGCGCGTGTGCGATAGCCAGCGCTTCATCATGGGCCCCGAGATCACCGCCCTCGAATCTGAGCTCGCGGCACTGCTCGGTGTGCGCCACGCCGTGGCGGTGTCGTCTGGCACCGATGCGTTGCTGCTGGCGCTGATGGCCATTGGCATCGAGCCCGGCGATGAGGTGGTCACGACGACGTACTCCTTCTTTGCCACCGCCGGGGCGATCGCCAGGCTCGGCGGGCGGCCGGTACTGGTAGATATCGATCCGGTCACCTACAACATCGACCCCGATGCGGTGGTCAAGGCGATCACGCCGCGGACCAAGGCGATTCTGCCGGTGCACCTGTACGGCCTCTGCGCCGACATGGCGCCCCTGCTTGCCGCGGCCGAGCGCGCCGGCGTGCCGGTCATTGAAGATGCGGCGCAGGCGATTGGGGCGGGCTATCACGGACAACCCGCCGGCGGGATCGGCACGCTCGGCTGCTTCTCTTTCTTCCCCAGCAAGAATCTTGGGGCCTTCGGCGATGCCGGACTGGTCACCACCAATGACGCTGCACTCGCCGAGCGCTCGCGCCTGTTGCGCGTGCACGGCATGGAGCCGAAGTACTACCACCACGTTATTGGCGCGAACTTCCGTATGGACGCGTTGCAGGCGGCGGTGCTGCGGGTGAAGGCGCCGCATCTGGCGGCGTGGACCGAGGCGCGTCGTCTCAATGCGGCGCGCTACGTGCGCTTGTTTCGTGAGCGCGGACTGGCGGAGCGGGTTGGGCTGCCGAGTGAGCCTGCCGGGTATCGGCACATCTTCAACCAGTTCGTGATTCGCGTGGCCGACCGTGATCGCCTGAAAACGCACCTCGACGCGGAACGCATCGGTACCGAAATCTACTATCCCGTTCCGTTTCATCAGCAGCCCTGCTTTGCGAGCCTGCGTTATCGCACGGGCGATTTTCCGCATGCGGAACGCGCCGCGGCTGAGACACTCGCGCTGCCGATTTTCGCCGAGCTCACCACGGCGCAGCAGGAACGCGTCGTCGACGCCATCGGCGATTTCGTCGAAGGGCGCAGCACGCACGCTCATCAGGTGCGTGCGTGATTCACAGCGCCCCGGCCGCCCCGGCGAGCGGTCCTGCTCGGCGTCTGCCTGGTGTGACGACGCAAATCTTTGTGGGGCTGGTCGTCGGCATCCTGATCGGCTACCTGTGGCCGTCGTTTGGCGTGTCGATCCGGCCCGTGGCCGACGCGTTCCTGCGCCTCATCAAGATGATCGTGGCGCCGCTGATCTTTTCGACGCTCGTGGTCGGCATTGTCGATGCCGGCGATCTCAAGTCGGTCGGTCGCATCGGCTTGAAGGCCATCATCTACTTCGAGGTGGCGACGACCATCGCGCTGGTCCTCGGCCTGGCGCTGATCAATATCTTTCATCCCGGTCAGGGACTGGGCGTCGGGCTGACCGGTGACACCGTGGCGGTTGCGGCGCTCGCGAGAAACGAGCCGCACGCCTGGGACGTCTTCCTCCACATGTTTCCGACCTCGGTGGTCGACTCGATGGCGCGCGGTGACATCTTGCAGGTCGTCGTGTTTGCCACCTTCTTCGGAATCGGCGTCTCGGCGATCGGTGA
The DNA here is from genome assembly GCA_040081555.1 of Vicinamibacterales bacterium. Lineage (GTDB taxonomy): Bacteria > Acidobacteriota > Vicinamibacteria > Vicinamibacterales > CAVVIG01 > CADEEX01. The sequence goes on along the minus strand of JBEBGG010000043.1, from coordinate 5,424 downwards.
GAGAGGACGCCCGATTCACGATGTGCTCGAAAGCGTCGCGCTGGCCATGTTCAAGGTGACGGGCTATGTGATGGCGGTGGCGCCGTTTGGCGTCTGCGCCGCGGTGGCGGCCACGGTCGGCGGGAGCGGCCTCGCCGTGCTGCTGACGCTCGGTCAGTTGATTCTGCTGATGTATGTGGGACTCATCATCTTTGCGGTGGTGGTCATTGGCGGCATGTCGCTCATCATCCGCGTCCCGTACCTGACGTTTCTCAGGGCTATTCGTGAGCCCGTGCTGATTGCCTTCAGCACGGCGAGCTCGGAAGCGGCGTTGCCGAAGGCCCTGGAGGTGATGGAGCAGTTTGGCGTGCCGAAGCGGATCGTGGCCTTTGTCATGCCGACCGGCTACAGCTTCAATCTCGATGGTTCGACGCTCTATCTCTCACTGACGAGCATGTTTGTTGCCCAATGGGCTGGCGTGTCGTTGACGGCGGGTCAACAGCTGATGATGATGCTGACCCTCATGCTGGCGAGCAAGGGCGTGGCTGGCGTGCCGCGTGGTGGGCTGGTGGTACTGACGGCCATGCTCACGCAGTTTGGGTTGCCGCTCGAGGGTGCGGCGTTATTACTCGGGATCGATCAAGCCATGGACATGGGACGTACTGCGCTGAACGTGATGGGGAACTGCATGGCGACGGCGGTGGTCGCACGCTGGGAGGGCGAGCTCGACGATAGTCGCGTGCGCGCCTTCAGCGCGGCGGCGAGGACGATGGCCTGATGCGCATTGTGGTGGTTGGTTCGCGGGGCCAGCTTGGTGCGGTGATGGTGGAGGCGTGCCGAGCGGCCCACGACGTGATTGCGGTCGATCGGTCCATGCTCGATGTCACGCAGCCGTCAGCGGTGCACGAGGTGATGGGCCGTCTCACCCCTGACGCCATCATCAACTGCACCGGCTACAACGCCGTCGATGCGGCGGAAGACCACCCGGTCGATGCGCTTGCGGTCAACGCCGTCGCGGTGCGCTCGATGGCCCGCGCCGCGGCGAGCCTGGGCGCGGCATTCGTCCACTACAGCACAGACTTCGTGTTCGATGGCCTGGCGACGCTGCCGATGGCCGAGGAACACCCGACCAATCCACGCAGCGTCTACGCGGCATCGAAGCTCCTCGGCGAATGGCTGGCTATGGACGCCTCACCCGCCTACGTCCTGCGAGTCGAGAGCCTGTTCGGAGAAGTGTCAGGTGCGCCGCCGAAGGGCAGTCTGGCGTCGATCGTTGGTTCTCTGAAAGCCGGCCAGATACCGCGGGTGTTCGAGGACCGCGTCGTGTCTCCCACCTACGTGTGTGATGCGGCCGCCGCGACGCTGGCGCTGCTCGAGCGACGTGCTCCCGCTGGCCTCTATCACTGCGTCAACAGCGGGCATGCGACCTGGCTCGAGGTCGGCCAGGAGGCGGCGAGGCTACTGGGGGTGTCGTCTGCCTTCGACGCCGTGCGATTCGCCGATGCGAAGTTCCCGGCAGCCAGGCCGCAGTACTGTGCACTGGCGAACCATAAGCTGCAGGCCGCAGGTGCCACCATGCCGTCGTGGCAGGACGCATTGGCCCGCTACCTGTCGCGATGATCGTGCATGGTACAATTTCTCGATTTTGTTGACGATTTGTGAGGAGATGGAATGACCAAGCGCGCGCTGATCACGGGCATTACTGGACAGGACGGCTCCTATCTCGCCGAACTGCTGCTCAAGGAAGGCTACGAAGTCTTCGGCATGGTGCGGCGCCTGAGCACTCCCAATACCTGGCGCATCGAGCACATTCTCGACCGCGTCACGCTTAGGCCGGCGGACTTGCTTGATCAGCTGTCGCTGCTGCGTCTCATCGACGACGTCCGTCCCCATGAGATCTACAACCTCGCGGCGATGTCATTTGTGCCGGCATCGTGGGACCAGCCGATGCTCACCGGTGAGTTCAACTCGCAGGGCGTCACCCGCATGCTCGACGCGGTCCGGATGGTCGACCCGAAGATTCGGTTCTATCAGGCCTCGTCGAGCGAGATGTACGGCAAGGTGCGCGAGGTGCCGCAGTCAGAGCTGACGCCGTTCTATCCACGCAGCCCGTATGGCGTTTCGAAGGTGTTCGCCCACTACATCACAGTGAACTACCGCGAGAGCTACAACCTCTTTGCCGTCTCCGGCATGCTCTTCAACCACGAGTCACCTCGGCGTGGACTCGAATTCGTGACGCGCAAGGTGACTGACGGCGTGGCCAAGATCAAGCTCGGGTTGCAGGACAAGCTGTCCATCGGCAACATGGATGCGCAGCGTGACTGGGGCTTTGCTGGCGACTACGTCCGCGCGATGTGGCTGATGCTGCAGCAGGACACGGCCGACGATTTCGTTATTGCGACCGGTGTCAGCCACTCCGTCCGTGAGCTGATCGAAATTTCGTTTGAGCGGGTCGGCCTCGATTGGCAGAAGCACGTGTATCAGGATCCAGCCCTGATCCGTCCCGCTGAAGTGGATCACCTCCTTGGTGATTCGACGAAAGCGCGGACGCAGCTTGGGTGGACGCCCGAGGTCGACTTCCGACAGCTCATTGAGATGATGGTGGATGCCGACCTCGAGCGCCACACCAGGGCGCGGCGATGAGCGGAGCCCACGTCCTGCTCGACAAGATTCGGCACAAGCAGGCGCGTGTCGGCATCATCGGGCTAGGGTACGTCGGGCTGCCGCTGGCGCTCGAGTTTGCCCGTCACGGCTTCGAGGTGGTCGGCTTCGACGTCGACGCGCGCAAGAACACTGAGATCAACGCTGGACGCAGCTATATCCCTGATGTCTTAACGACCCATCTGGCCGAGGTCGTCACGGCCGGCCGGCTGCGTGCGACCTCCGACATGAAGGCGCTGCGTGACATGGATGTCATCGACATCTGCGTGCCGACGCCACTGCGCAAGACAAAAGATCCTGACCTGTCGTACGTCGTGAAGGCCGTCGAGTCCGTGGTCAAGGGGCTGCGCCCAGGCCAGCTGGTGATCCTCGAGTCGACGACGTATCCGGGCACGACCGATGAAGTGGTGCAGCCCATGCTCGAAGCCACCGGTTTGGTCGCCGAGCAGGACTTCTTTCTGGCGTTCTCTCCTGAGCGCGTCGATCCAGGCAACACTCAGTACACGACCAAGTCGATTCCCAAGGTGGTTGGTGGGATCGGCGCCAGAAGTACAGAAGCGGCGGCGCTGTTCTATGGCTCGGTCCTGACGACTGTCGTCCCCGTCAGCTCGACGCGCGTCGCAGAGATGGTGAAGCTGCTCGAGAACACGTTCCGTGCCGTCAATATCGGACTGGTCAATGAGCTGGCGCTGATGAGTCGCAAGATGAACATCGACGTCTGGGAAGTGATCGATGCGGCGAAGACAAAGCCGTTTGGCTTCATGCCGTTCTACCCAGGTCCGGGCCTGGGCGGCCATTGCATTCCGATCGATCCCTTCTACCTGTCGTGGAAGGCTCGGCAGAGTGGATTCGAGTGCCGGTTCATCGAGCTGGCCGGTCAGGTGAACGGCTCAATGCCGGAGTACGTGGTCTCTCGCGTCAGCGACGCACTCAATTCGGCGAAGAAGCCCGTCAACGGCTCTCGGGTGCACTTGTTTGGCGTGGCCTACAAGAAGGACGTCAATGACGTCCGTGAGTCGCCGGCGCTCGATGTCATCACGTTGCTGAAACAGCGAGGCGCGATCGTCAGCTACACCGATCCCTACATTCCGCAGATCGACGAGCATGGTGTGTCCCTCTCATCGATAGACGCGGAGGAGGCGCTGCGTGGCGGTTGTGATTGTGCCGTGCTGACGACTGATCACTCGGCGTTCGACTACACCCGTCTGGCCGCGCTTCCACTGATCGTCGATACGCGGAACGCCCTCAAGCATTTCCACGGCGATAACATCGTCAGACTGTAGCGGGCCGGCCGCGGCGTTCCGTCAGCGCCGCGGTGTAGACTCGATCGATGTCGTCAACAAGCCTGACGTGTGAGTAGCGTGCTCTGGCGAGCAGGCGACCGGCCTGGCCCATCTCCGCGCGCCGTGCCGGGCTCGTCGCCAGCTGCACCAGCGCATCGGCCAGCGCCGTGACGCTACCCACCGGGACGAGCAGTCCGCTGACGCCATCCTCCACGACGTCGGGCACGCCGCCAACCGACGTCGACACCACCGGCAGGCCTGCGGCCATGGCTTCGATGGCGGCCACCGGCGTTCCCTCATTCAACGACGACAGCACGCACAGATCGATCGTCGCCTGATAGCGGCACAGGTCGTCCACCCAGCCGAGGAAGTGCACGCGCGCATCGACGCCGAGTTGGCGTACCAGGTCGGCAACGCGCTCCCGCTCCGGCCCATCGCCCGCCAGCACCAGGTGCAGATGGGGCACCTGCTCTGCGGCTCTGGCAAACGCACGCACCAGCGTCGGCAGGTCTTTCACAGCCACCATGCGGCCCGCGAAGCCAACGACGGTGTCGGTTGCCGTCGCACCGATGGCTCCTCGCATGGAGGGGGCGCCAGGTTCCAGGGCGAACAGCTGGTCGAGATCCAGGCCGAGCGGCACAGCCAGGGTCTTGGCGGCCGGTGCAATGCGAAAGCGTTCGACGATGTCGCGCTGTTGCCGGCTGGAGATCGTGATGATGCGGTCCGAGATTCCAGCGAGCCTGCGCTCGGTCATTCGAATCAATGCGTTCATCGTCGGCGAGAAGTAGCCCTCGAAGACATGGCCGTGGAACGTGTGAACGACGATAGCCCGTCGTGAACGCCGCCGCGTGGCGTTGTAGACGACGGCCGCGACGCGCCCAAGGGCGCCCGCTTTGGCGGTGTGGGTATGCACGACATCCGGCTGCGAGCGAAATAGCTCCCGCAAGAGCGCGACGAAGGCGCGGACGTCACTGGTGGCGCTGACGCGTCGTCCGAGATGGGCGTGATGAGCCAGCGGAATGCCGGTCTCTAGCGCCAGTCGATCGAGCGAGGCTTCGCCCCGATCCAGTGAACCATAGACCAGCAGCGTCTGGTGGCCGCGCGCCTGCAGTCCAGCGTTCAGCAAAGTGACATGACGGGCCGGACCGCCGACGTTCAGCCGCGCGATGATGCGGAGGATCTTCAAGAAGCGCAACCTGTTCGATGCGATAATTCCGTACCGCCACCGTAGCACCGATCACCATGGCCGCACCAGCCGACAGGGTCACGCCTGTCGCCGCCCCTCGCCCCTTGTCTTGCGTCTCGCTGTGGGCGGCGTCGGTTCTGACGTTCATGCTTCTCAGCCCTTTCTGCAGGCGGGGAGTCTCGGCGTGCTGAGGCAGCGATTCTCGAGGGATCGCCGAGCGTGAGTCAGCCATTGATTCTTCCGTCTGCCGCCGCGGCGGTGCCGCACCTGACGCGCGACTGGCGGTTTGTCGCGTCGTCGCCGACACCACTGGCC
>JBEBGG010000164.1:0-7440 GCA_040081555.1 Vicinamibacterales bacterium | reverse complement strand
ATTTCCTTGTTGGGAGGTTCGCCGCCGCAGGCGATGAAAGCCGAAATGGAACTGCACAACACAATCGTGAGCACGCGGCGGGAGCGAAACGACATCCTCCGCAGTATACGCGCTGCGTTCTCGCTGTAGTACGATGAAAGAGCTATCTCCCGACGATCGACCGAGGGAAAAGCTGCTGCGCCACGGCGTCGCGGCACTCGGCGACAACGAGCTCGTGGCCCTCGTGCTCGGCAGTGGACGCAAGGGCGCCGACGCATTGAGCGTCGCCAACGAGGTGTTGACGATGCTCGGCGGAGTACGCGGGTTGGCGCGGTCTGGAGTGGGTGACTTCTCGCGGGTCGGCGGTGTCGGTATGGCCCGCGCCACACAGTTGGTGGCGTCGCTCGAACTGGGGCGTCGGGCGCTGTCGCAGGCGGTGACCGACCGCGTGCAACTGCGGACGCCGGGCGAGGCAGCAGCCTACTTGTTGCCCAGGTTTGGTGCACGCCCGGTCGAGCAGTTTGGCATCGTGCTCCTCGACAGCAAGCACCGCGTCCTACGGACCATCGTGATCGCGACCGGCACACTCAACACCACCATCGTGCAGCCGCGGGATGTCTTTCGTGAGGCACTGCTCGGCGCCGCCGCGGCGGTCGTGGCTTTCCATAACCACCCCTCTGGCGATCCCAGCCCAAGCAGCGACGATCTGGAGCTCACCAGGCGGCTGGCCGCCGCCGGGCTGCTCATGGGCATCGATCTAGTAGATCATGTAGTCCTTGGCGATGCCCGGTATTGCAGCTTCAAGGAGATGGGACGACTCTGATGGCGCGTGTGGTGTATCTCGATTGTTTTTCCGGAATCTCGGGCGACATGTTCCTTGGTGCGTGTGTGGACGCGGGTCTGCCGCTCGAGCATCTGCGCGAGGCCCTCGGCAGCCTGGCCATGGACGGGGTGACGGTCAGCACCGAGCGTGTCCTCAGAGCCGGCGTGTCCGCGACGCGGTTTCTGGTCCACGAGCCCGGAGCCCCGAGCCCAGTGCCGCCGGCGGCAGGCCCCGGACACCATCACCACCACGATCACCCTCATGACCACCAGCACGACCACTCGCATGAGCACGGTCACCATCATCACGCGCACGCGCACCGCAGCCTTCCCGAGATCTTTGCCCTGGTCGATCGTTCCGCGCTGAATGCGGGCGGACGCACGAGGGTGCGCCAGTTGTTTCAGCGTCTCGCCGAAGCCGAAGCGGCGATCCATCAGATGCCGGTCGAGCAGGTCCACCTGCACGAAGTGGGAGCCATCGATTCGATTGTCGATATCGTCGGCGTGGTCTGCGCCATGGAATGGCTCGCCGCCGACCGCATTGTGTGTTCGCCGTTGAACGTCGGCGGAGGCGTGGTGGACTCGGCCCACGGCCGTTTTCCGGTGCCGGCCCCTGCCACGCTGCGGCTGCTTGACGGCGCGCCGATCTATGCCGGCGAGGTCCAGAAGGAACTGGTCACGCCGACCGGTGCGCTAATCGCCACCAGTTACGCCACGTCGTTCGGTCCGGTGCCGGCGATGACGCTGCGCACGGTCGGCTACGGCGCGGGCCTGCGCGACAACCCCGGCACGCCGAATGTGTTGCGCCTCCTGATTGGCGACGTGGCCGAGGACGCCCAGCCAGGCCCGGCCCAGCGCGTCGTCGTCATCGAGTGTGAGATTGACGACATGAATCCGCAGCTCTACGGCGTGGCCATGGAGCAGCTGTATGCCGCTGGCGCGCTCGAAGTGTTCTATTCTGCCGTGCAGATGAAGAAGAACCGACCGGGCACCCTGATGACGGTGATTGCTGCGCCGGAGCGCCGGGAGGCACTCACGGACATTGTGTTTCGCGAAACCACGACCCTTGGCGTCCGTCATACGGAGATGGCACGCAGTGTCCTTCGTCGAGACTGGGTTGAGGTGGTCACCGCGCTTGGCAAGGTACGAATCAAACAGGCCTGGCACCAGGGGCGTATGGTCAACGCGGTTCCGGAGTTTGACGACTGCACGGCCTTGGCGCGCACGCATGGTGTTGCGGTGAAAGAGGTGCAGGCAATGGCGTTACAGGCCTACGGCAACGCGGCCAGCGAAGGGAGCCGCGCGTGAGCCGCTTTTTCATCACGACGCCGATCTACTACATCAACGCCGAGCCGCATCTTGGCCACGCCTACACGTCGATGGTGGCCGATGTGCTCGCCCGCGCGCATCGCCTGATGGGCGACGATGTGTTCTTTCTGACCGGCACGGATGAACACGGCCAGAAGGTCGAACGCGCGGCGCTGAAGTCCGGTGAACCCACCATCGCGTTTGCCGACAGAACGGCCCAGAAGTTCAAGGACCTGCTCCCGGCGCTGAACGTCTCCAACGACGACTTCATCCGCACCACCGAGCCACGTCACTTCGCTGCGGCGCAAGCGCTGTGGCGGCAGGTGCGCGATCGCGGCTTCATCTACAAGGACCGCTACGCTGGTTGGTACTGCACGGTTGATGAGGTGTTTGTCCCAGAGAAGCAGCTCGTCGAGGGCAAGTGTCCCATCTGCGGCAGCCCGGTGGAGAAGCTCGAAGAAGAGAGCTACTTCTTCAGAATGTCGGCGTTCCAGCAGCCGCTGCTGGACTACTACCGGGCGCATCCGGACTTTGTGACGCCCGACCACCGGCGCAACGAGATGCTGGCATTTCTCGAGGCCGGACTCGAAGACCTGAGCATCAGCCGGACGTCATTCACCTGGGGCATTCCGGTGCCGGACGACCCGGCGCACGTGATGTACGTGTGGTTCGACGCGCTCACCAACTACATGACGGCGGTCGGCTACGGCAGCGACACGCCCGAGGCGCAGGCACGCTTCGCGCACTACTGGCCGGTGGACGTGCATCTCATTGGCAAGGAGATCGTGCGTCAGCACGCCATCTACTGGCCGGCGTTTCTGCTGGCCGCAGGCCTGCCACTGCCGCGCCGGATCATGAGCCACGGCTGGTGGCTGATGGAAGGCGCGAAGATGTCCAAGTCCAAGGGCAACGTCGTGCGGCCTCAGGACTACGTCAGACACTTCGGCCTCGATGCGGTGCGCTACTTCGTGTTTCGCGAGATGGTTTTCGGGCAAGACGCGAATTTCTCGGACGACACGATCCTGGCGCGCTACAACGCCGATCTCGCCAACGATCTCGGCAACCTCGTGAGCCGCGCCACGACGATGATCCATCGCGCGTGTGGGGGAGTGGTGCCGGCGCCTGCCGCCAACCTTCTCGCCCGCGAGCCCGAGCGCGAGTTGGTGCTGGCGCTCGAGGCGCTGGTCCCGGCCGTGCAACGGCACGTGGCGGAGTTTCAGTTGAGCCTGGCGCTCCGACAGATCTGGGAGGTCGTTGGTGCGACCAACCGCTATATCGTGGTGCGCGAGCCGTGGAAGCTGGCCAAGGCGGCTGATTCGTCGCAGGAGCTGGGCACGGCGCTCTTTGTGGCGGCTGACGCGCTGCGTGTCATTGCCGAATTGATTCGACCGTTCATGCCCGACACCGGCGAGCGCACCTTGGCGATGCTGGGTGTTGAGGCGTTGCCCACATCCTGGGTCGACCTTCGTCCCGGCACTTTGCTGCCTGGGACCACGCTCGGTCCCACCATTCCGCTCTTTCCGCGTATCGAGCATTCCGTGGAGGAACTGCGACACATGTCCGACGAGACGAACTCAGGAGCCGGGGCTCCTACGCCAGCATCACCCACGACCGCTCAGCCGGTCGCACACCAGGCCCCGCCGCCGGCGCATCCCGCGCCAGCCGCTGCGGCTCCTCCGCCGGCTCCCGCGGCTGAGAAGATCGGGTTCGACGATTTCATGAAGGTCGAGCTGCGGACCGCCAAGGTGCTCACGGCCGAGCGCGTGCCAAAGTCGAGCAAGCTGCTGAAGCTGTTTGTCGACACGGGCATCGATCAGCGCACCATCGTGGCCGGGATTGCCGAAGCCTACGAGCCGGAGTCACTCGTTGGACGCACGATTGGCATCGTGTTCAACTTGAAGCCCGCGAAATTGATGGGCATCGAGTCGAACGGCATGGTGCTGGCGGCCAGCGCCGAGGGCCAGAAGCCGACGCTCATCAGCTTCGGTGACAACCCGCCGCCTCCAGGCTCGCGCATTCGATAGGCGTCGATGCGAAGCGTTGGCCTCGTCTCAGCGGTGCTGGCGGCCTTGGCGGTGGGCGCCTGTCAGGGTGCCCCTGGCGTCGCCGCGGATTCCCCAATGAATGCAATCGCTGAGTCGTACGTCAAGCTGGTGCTGGCCGTGGGGCAGCACGAGGCCGCGTATGTGGACGCCTTCTACGGGCCCCCAGAGTGGAAGACGGCGGCTGAGAAGCAGAAGCGGCCGCTGCCCGAGATCGATGCCGACGCGGCGCGGCTCATCGACGGCCTCGGCCCGTTGCCGGCCGGCGGCGACCCGATGATCCGCCTGCGGCACGAGTATCTCGGGAAGCAGCTGGGCGCCCTGCGCGCCAAGGTCCGGATGCTCTCCGGGACGAAGTTGAGTTTCGACGATGAGTCGAAGGCGCTGTACGACGCGGTGGCGCCGACGCATCCAGACTCGTACTTCCAGGCGGCCCTCGATGAACTGGCGACGAAGTTGCCGCCCGGCAAGGGGGCACTGATTGAGCGCTACGACGCCTTCAAACAGCAGTTCGTGATTCCCAAGGATCGGCTGTCAAAGGTCTTCGACCTGGCGATTGCCGAGTGTCGTCGTCGCACGCTGGCCCATGCCACGCTGCCCGCTGGCGAGTCGTTCACGGTGGAGTACGTCACCAACAAGTCGTGGAGTGGATACAACTGGTATCAGGGCCACTACAAGAGCTTGATCCAGGTAAATACCGACCTGCCGATCTTCATCGACCGCGCGGTGGACCTGGCATGCCACGAGGGCTATCCGGGGCACCACGTCTACAACGCGTTGCTCGAGAAATCTCTGGTGCGGGACCGGGGCTGGGTCGAGATGACGGTGTATCCGCTGTTCTCGCCGCAGTCGCTCATTGCCGAGGGCAGCGCCAACTACGGCATCGAGGTGGCGTTTCCCGGCGCTGAGCGGGTGGCGTTTGAGCGAGACGTGCTGTTTCCTGCAGCCGGCATCGACCCCGCGTTGGCTGCGGAGTACTACGGCATTCAGGCGATTGTCGACAAGGTGTCGTATGCAGGCAATGAGGCCGCTCGCCACTACCTGAACGGCGAGGTCGACCGCGCCGCTACCGTGGCCTGGCTCACGAAGTTTGCGCTGATGCCGCAGCCCCGCGCTGAGCAGCGGACCAGGTTCATGGACGACTATCGCAGCTACGTCATCAACTACAACCTGGGGAAGGATCTGGTGCGCAACTACGTGGAGAGCTTTGCCGTCCGGGCCGGTGACCCGGCCACGGCTCGCTGGGCGGTGTTTATCGAACTGTTGAACTCGCCGCGCCTACCGTCGGGGCTGCAATGATCGATTCGCACTGTCATCTCGCGGGTGAGAAGTTCACCGAGGATCTCGAAGCCGTCGTAGCTCGCGCCCAGGCTGCGGGGCTCGAACGGGTGATGACGATCCTCGAGGCGGGCGATCCGGTCGAGGCTGAGCAGGCCGCCCGGCTGGAGCGCCTGTGGCCCGCGTGTCGTGTCGCCATCGGCGTGCATCCGCATTCGGCCGGGAGTTTCGCCGACGCCCCTCAACGCGCGGCGGACTACGTGCAGGAGCAGATTTCGACGACAGACAGTGCCAGGGCTGTTGGCGAGATCGGTCTGGACTATCACTACGACTACGCGCCGCGTGATGTGCAGCAGGAGGTCTTTCGGGCCCAGGTGCAGCTGGCGCGGTCGATCGGGATGCCAATTGTCATCCATACCCGCGAGGCGGATGAGGACACGCTGGCGATCCTGAGGGAAGAGGGGCCCGGTCCGCTCACTGGCGTGTTTCACTGCTTCAGCGGCACGCCGGCGCTCGCGAGGGCGGCGCTGGACCTGGGTTTCTACCTGTCGTTCTCGGGAATTGTGACGTTCAACCGTGCCGAGCAGCTGCGGGCGATCGCACAGATGGCTCCGCTCGACCGTCTGCTGGTCGAAACCGACAGCCCGTTTCTGGCGCCGATTCCGCACCGGGGCAAACGCAACGAACCGGCCCTGGTCAGCCATGTCGTTGAGACCCTGGCGACCTTGCATCAGGTCTCTCCGCGGGAGGTCGCGGAACAGACGACCGCCAATTTTCATCGCCTCTTCGTGCCGTGATAAAGTCGTAACGTCCGTGGAGAAACTTCAGGCCCTCACGCAGATCTTCGAACCGATCCGCGCCGATCTTGCGGAAGTCGATCGCGAATTTCTCCGTCACGTCGAGTCCAATGTCGACGTGATCACGAAGATGGGCCGCTACATCCAGACCAGCGGCGGGAAGCGCGTGCGTCCGGCGGTGCTGCTCATGGCGGCGCGGCTCTGCGGCTACTCCGGAGAGCGGGCGGTCCGCTACGCCGCAGTGGTCGAGTTCATCCACACGGCCACGCTGGTCCACGACGACATCATCGACGACTCCCAACTGCGCCGCGGCCGGATGGCCGTGCATTCGCAGTGGGGGAATGACGTCACGGTCTTGCTCGGCGACTTCCTCTACATCAAGTCGATGGCCCTGGCGCTCACCTACGACCGCCTGGACATCGTCCGCGTGCTGTGCGACGTCACGCTGAAGATGATCGAGGGCGAGATCTACCAGCTCACGAAGAACGGCGACGCCGCCATCACCGAGGACGAGCATTTCGACATCATCCGCCGCAAGACGGCGTATCTGTTTGGCGGCAGCGTCCAGATCGGCGGCATGCTCGGCCGGGTGAGCCCCGAGCAGGAGGAAGCGCTGCAGCAGTACGGCTTCAACCTGGGCATCGCCTTCCAGCTGGTGGACGACCTGCTGGATTTCACTGGCGACCTGAAGGCGCTCGGCAAGCCGGTTGGTGCCGATTTGGTGGAAGGCAAGATGACCCTGCCGCTCATTCACCTGTTGCAGCAGGGGAGCGAGCGCGGTGAACAGATCGTGCGCGAGATCATCGCCGCGCGCGCCGCCACCGACGCGCAGTGGAACGAGCTGCTGCAGCTGCTCAAAGAGCACCGCTCCATCGAGTACGCGCATCGCCGCGCCGTGGAGCACGCCGAGCGGGCCACCAAGACGCTGTACGCATTTCCGCCCAGTGCCGAGCGGGAGGCGCTGCTCGCGCTGCCCGAGTTCGTCCTCTCACGAGACCGGTGACGCCCCCCGCCAGCCGCATCCGCGAGCTGCGCGACGCGATCCGGCACCACGAAGAGCGCTACTACATCCACGACGATCCGCAGATCTCCGACGAGGAGTTCGACCGGCTGCTGCACGAGCTGGAGCGTCTGGAAGGCGAGCACCCGGAGCTCGTGACGCCGGATTCGCCCACGCAACGTGTGGCCGGCAGGCCGACCGAAGGCTTCCCGAC
>JBEBGG010000330.1:0-1887 GCA_040081555.1 Vicinamibacterales bacterium | reverse complement strand
CTCCTTGTCGTTGCCCTTCAACTCCTCCGCCAGACGCAGGTCCTCATCCTCATTCTTGCCGCGCCGACGCGTGCCGGCGATCGGGTGCGTCTCAACCCGCGATCCCTCGACCCGCACCAGCATTTCCGGCGACGAGCCGACGATACAGGTGCCGGCCATGCGAATGAAGTACATGTACGGCGACGGGTTCACGTGTCGCAGCGCGCGGTAGACGGTGAACGGATCGGCGCCCACCTTGGCCTCGAAACGCTGCGACAGAACCACCTGGTAAATGTCACCGGCCGCGATGTGCTCCTTGGCCTGACGCACATGCGCTTCAAACTGCTCCCGCGTGTAGTTGGAGGAGAAATCGAGCGCCGGCCGCGCCTCGGACCGTGTCACCGACAGGTGGCGATCGAGTTCGCCTTCGAGAAACTGGATCTTCGCGCAGGCAAACTGATACAGGGACTCGAGGTCGTCGTCTGGCGTGATGCGCGCGTTGGCGATGATCAGAATCCGATGCTGGACATGATCAAAGGCCAGCACCGTGTCGAACACCATGAACCCGGCCGTGTCCGCGTCGTCGGCGCCCTGCCCCAGGTCCCCCAGCACCGGCTCGAACCATGACGAAGCGCCATAGCCGAAGTAGCCGACCGCGCCACCCGTGAAGCGCGGCAGGCCGGGCACGATCGGTGCACGGAAATCATTCATGAGCCCACGCAGCGTCTCGATGAACGGCTGCTCCGCTGGCGTCACCACGCCGGCACGCTCAATCGTCGTTCGATCGTCCTTCGATCGCAGGATCAGAAACGGATCCTTGCCAAGAAATGAGTAGCGGCCAACATGCTCGCCACCCTCGACGCTCTCGAGCAGGAAGGCGTAGTCGGCGTCCTCTGCAATCTTCAGAAACGCGGAGACCGGCGTCAGCAGATCCGCCACCAGCTCCTTGCATACGGGCACGAACGTGCCCCGTTGGGCCAGTTCCTTGAACTCTTCGAATGATGTGATCGTCATCGGTCCCTGAACTCCGAAAGTCTGGCAATGGCAGCGGCGCGCATGGGCGCCGGATCGGGGCGGATGCCGGTCCACCAACGAAACTGCTCAATCGCCTGCTCGACCAACATGTCGAGTCCGCCAATCGTGTCGTAGCCGGCGGCGCGCGCGGCACGCAGGAGCCGTGTCTCCACCGGGTTGTAGATGAGGTCGTAGACCAGACGGTGCGCTGGAGGCTGGTTGCTGGGCGCTGACACGAGTCGATCGTCTGCACTGAGTGGCAGAGGCGACGCGTCCGCGTTGGGGTGCATGCCGATGGGCGTGCAGTTGACGAGCACGTCCCAGGACCCTGGCGCTGGCGGCAGGAGCGAGGCGTGCCCGTTTGCGAGTGCGGCCACTGGCCGCGCGCGTTCGATATCGCGCGCGTACACCGTCACACTCGCGCCCCGCGCCCTGGCCCCGATCGCCACCGACCGCGCCGCACCGCCGGCGCCAAGACTCGCCAGCCGAGTTCCCGCGAGGCTGATGCCGCGCGCATCGATCGGATTGAGGAAGCCGGCAAGGTCCGAGTTCATACCGATCCAGCGTTGGCCCTGGCGCTTCAACGTGTTGATGGCGCCGATCTGCCTGGCCTCGCCCTCGACCTCGTCCGCCCGCTCGAAGAGCCGCACCTTATGGGGAATGGTGACGCTTGCGCCACTCACACCGAGCGCGGTCGCAAACTGCAGAAAATCATCCGCATCCGCCGACGGCAGCGGCAGGTACACCGCGTCCACCCCGGTCGCCGCGCAGGCGGCATTGTGCATCGCCGGCGACACCGAGTGGCCAATGGGCGATCCGGCCAGCCCAAAAATCGCGGTCCGGTCCGTGACCTGCCTGAAGCGGAAGTCTCTGAGCAACGTCTCTGCTGACAGC
>JBEBGG010000042.1:0-26279 GCA_040081555.1 Vicinamibacterales bacterium | reverse complement strand
ACGTCTATTCCACCGTGCCAGTTGACGGCGTCGGTGGCCTGGCGCGCGTGGCGACGATCAAGAAGAAGCTGGCGGCCGCCGGCGCGCATCCGCTGCTGATGCTCGGCGGCGACTTCCTTTCCTCGTCTGTGGCCTCAACAGTATTCAAAGGCGCGCAGATGATTGCCGCACTGAATGCCACGGGGCTCGATGTCGCGACGCTCGGCAATCACGAATTCGATTTCGGCGTCGAGACACTGCTCACTCGCATGGCTGAAGCCAAGTTCGATTGGGTGGTGTCCAACGTGGTCGACCGACAGACAAAGGCGATGGTCGGCGGCGCACCTCCGTACCTGATCAAAACGATCGGCGCGCTCAAGATCGGCATTCTCGGACTCTGCATCAACAGCGAAGGCATCCTGCCGGCCATGCGGGACCGTCTCGAGATCACCAGCCCGGTCGACGCTGTGGCGAAGTACCTGCCCGAGCTGAAGCGCGAGGGCGCCGACGTCATCATCGCGCTGACGCATCTCAAGATCGGCGAGGACCGTGAGCTCGCCCTCCGCTTTCCCGACATCGATGTGATTGTCGGCGGCCACGAGCACTACCCGATTACCTCCGTGGCGGGACGAACGCTCATCAGCAAGGCCGGGATGAATGCCAGGTTTGTGGCGCGCATCGACCTCAACAAGCGCGGCGCGGATCCGGTAGACCGCTATTTCGAGCTGATGCCGGTGACCAGCGCCATCAACGGTGATATTGCCACCACGCTGGTGGTCAACGAGTGGGAGTCCAAGCTCGATGTGGCCATGGACGATACCGTGGCCACGTCCACCGTAGTGCTCGATGCGCGCAACGCCACGCTGCGTCTCGGCGAAAGCAACCTGGGCGATCTCGTCACCGACCTGATGCGTGCGCACACGGGCGCTGACATTGCACTCCTCAACTCCGGCGGCATCCGTGGCAACCGCGCCTATCCGCCGGGGCCCATCTCCCGGCGCACGCTCTTCTCGATGCACCCGTTCAACAACGTAATCTGCAAGGTGGAAGTAAGCGGACGGGTGCTCCTGCAAGCCCTCGAGTCCGGCGTATCGCAGTGGCCCGACCCGACCTACGGACGCTTCCCGCAAGTCTCTGGCATGACAATGCGCGTGGTCACGTCGGCCGCGCCTGGCGCGCGCGTGCGCGACGTCACCGTGAACGGTGCGCCGATCGATCTCAATCGGCTGTACACGGTGGCGCTGCCAGACTTTGTGCTCGATGGTGGCGATGGCTACCAGATGTTTGCGGACAGCCGCGTGCTCATCGACAAAGAAGCGGGCACGCCGATCAACGAAGCGCTCGAAGAGCTACTCGCGGGCCGCACCGTCGCGCCACAGCTGGATGGACGTATCCGGGTGGAACGGTAGTTACGCGCGCAGAGTCTTGGCTCGCGCCTTCAAGACTCTGAAGCCAAGTAACAGTGCAACGATCACGCCGTAGATAATCGGCCGCGTGATATCCGCCTTCACCAACCACCAATAGTGCAGCACGCCAGCCACGCCACACGCATAGGCGAGACGATGCAGTGCCTGCCAGTTCTTCCCGCCCATCCGGCGAATCCATCCAGTGGTCGAAGTGATCGCCAGTGGCACCATCAACAGCCACGTCAGAAATCCGATGGTGATGAACGGCCGCTTGTAGATATCTGCCGATACGGACGCGACCAGATTCTTCACGGTGCTGAAGGCGGCAACGCCGTCTGGGAAATCAAGACCTGCGAAGCGGTCCGCGATGACGTAGATGAGAAAGTGGAGCGTGCCGTAGAAGAAGGCGTAGAGGCCAATCATCCGGCGGAACTTGATCAGCCAGTTCCACCCCGTCACACTGCGCAGCGGCGTCACCGCCAGCGACAGGCAGAGAAAGCGCAGCGCCCAGCTCCCGGTTTCAAGCGTGATATCACTGAGAGGATTCGCGCTCAGGTGACCCGTGGTGATCGCCCACGCGAGCCACACCGTTGGCCCAAGACTGGCCACGAACACCAGCGGCTTGATGATGAACCTGATGGACCGGGTCGAAGGATTCAGCACTCTGTTCCGCCTGAAGTCCGGCAAGAGCGGGAATCCCCACAGCTGCCGGTCGTCGAGCGACTAGTAGTTCCGCTTGAGGTCCATCCCCGCGTAGAGCCCCTGCACCTGATCCGCGTAGCCGTTGAACATCAGCGTCTTACGCTTGAAGAACTCGCCGATGCGGCGATCGGTGGCCTGGCTCCACCGCGGATGGTCCACATTCGGATTCACATTTGAGTAGAACCCGTATTCCTGTGGCGCTGACACCTGCCACGTATTCATCGGCTGACGTCCGGTAAAGCGAATGCGCACGATCGCCTTGGCGCCCTTGAAGCCGTACTTCCAGGGCACTACGAGCCGAAGCGGCGCGCCATCCTGCTTTGGCAACGCTTCGCCGTACAGTCCGGTGGCGAGAATGGTGAGCGGATGCATTGCCTCGTCCAGCCGCAGCCCCTCGACGTAGGGCCACTGCAACACAGGCGAACGTACGCCCGGCATCTGTTTCGGATCGTATAACGTGTAGAACTCGACGAACTTCGCCTTGCCGGTGGGCTCTAATTTCTTGAGCACCTCCGCCAACGGCACACCCACCCACGGAATCACCATGGACCAGGCTTCGACGCAGCGGTGACGGTAGATGCGCTCTTCAAGCGAGATGCCCTTGAGCAGCTCCTCAATAGGGAAGCTGCCCTTCTTCGCGCACTCACCTTCAACCTGCACCGACCACGGATCCGTCTTCAACCGGCCGGCGGTGAGTGACGGCGCATCCTTGTCCGTGCCGAATTCGTAATAATTGTTGTAAGTGGTGATCTGTTCCCAGGTGTTGGGTGTTTCCTGCTGGGGCGTGAGGCTCAACGGACTCTTGCGGACGTTCTCGAGCTTGCGGCCGCGCGGCGCCGGCTGCCCGGCTGCGAGTACGGCCTGGCTGGCGCCGAGGATCGCACCGCCGGTCGCCACGGCACCGGCCGCGGTCTGCAGAAACTGGCGACGATTCAAATACAGCTTTTGATCGGTGACCTCAGAGCTGCGGATATCGGCGGGCTTCTTGATCAGCATACGGTCTGCCTGTCTGATGCCGGCGGGCCGGCTTGGGTTAGGTCCTCGCACATTATAGGTTATCGGCTTATCCTCCTTACCGTGACCAACCGTGCACAGATGTCGGACCAACGGGCCGAATACGGCCGCCTGCTCTCGCTGGCGGTGCACGAACTCAGAACGCCCCTCTCTGTCGCCAGCGGCTACCTCCGCATCCTGCAACGCGACGATACGCTCACATCACGCCAGCGCAAGATGATCGACGATGCCAACCAGGCCTGCGTCAGGCTGGTCGCCATCATCGGTGAACTGAGCGACATCGGGCAGTTGGACGATGGGCGGGCCGTTCTGCGAGCGGAGCCCGTGGACCTGGCGGAGCTGCTGCGGGCCATCGGCGGCGGGACCGCTGAGGCGGACGACCGACGGGTCCATCTCGAATGTCATGGGCCCGCCGACGCGCTCGTTGTGCGGGGCGACCCATCGCGCCTGCGCACCTCGTTCGACGCCTTGGTCCGCGCCGTGCTCCGCGAACAAACCGACAACACTGCCGTCCGGCTCGAGTGGCGGCGTGAGAACACCCGCGCGGTCATCGCCATTGGTCGTGCCACTCAGCTCGACAGCGCCTCACGGCAATCCAGGGCACCGTTCGATGAGCAGCGTGGTGGACTCGGCCTGGCGCTGCCAATCGCGCGACGGGTCATCGAACTCCATGGCGGCGCCATCTGGTCGCCCGCCGGTGCGGATGGCAGCGCCACGGCACGTAGCGCAATCTTTGTCGAGCTACCAACGTCAAGTGCGGAGCGACCAGAGCCTGGCAAGTAGCGTCGAGGGCTAACCGCCCAGATTCACCGCACGTCCTGCCACCGTCTTCCGCTGGACAGCTGCCGTTCAAAGCACGCGCGGGCACGCGCGTAGACGTCTGTCAGGGCACCCGGTGACGCCGGTCGCGCAAACTCATCGTCCAGCGGACATGGTCCGCGATTCCCCGGCCCGTTGCCCTCGGCGGAGAAATGCAGCGCCGCTCCCTCACTCACCCATCGTGGGCGCCGCATAAACGCCGCATCCGCGAGCACGTGCACGAGCTGATGCCTGACGGTCCGGTCCAGCACGTCCGCATCGCGCAGCACGGACAGCGGTACAAAATGCAGTTCAGTGCCGACGACAGTGCCGAGCGTGAACCACGGTTGATTCGTTGCGGCCTCATACGCGTCCACCGTCGGATAGAAGCGTACTGATACCCGCGCCGCGGTCGGCACGCCCAGGTTCGCCGCCAGGACGCGACGCTCGCGGGTCACCAGCTGCGCGATCA
Organism: Vicinamibacterales bacterium; assembly: GCA_040081555.1. Classification (GTDB taxonomy): domain Bacteria; phylum Acidobacteriota; class Vicinamibacteria; order Vicinamibacterales; family CAVVIG01; genus CADEEX01. The sequence goes on along the minus strand of JBEBGG010000042.1, from coordinate 21,908 downwards.
CCTCCCGCTCCCCCTCGTCGCCTTCCGGCAGGGAGATCGCCAGATTGGAACTCCCGGCCGTAGTCGCCGCAAGAGAGGGAGCGCTCAGCCGCGGCGGCGGCGCCGCGCCGATGCGTGGGGCCTGAGGCGGAACCGCCGTGAAGCGCGGCGCTGCCGAACCGATGTGGGTGCCTGGGAAATAGCGCTCCAGGATCTGATGGGCGCTCTCGCCCGCAGACGCAAGCTTGGTCGAACCGATGACGCACATCCCGACACCATGCCCAAAACCGTGGCCACGAAAACGAAAGCCTCGATCGGTGCGTTCCAGATCGAACGCCGTGCTCCTGACGTACTGCCAGCCGATGGTCCGACCAACTGCCGCTCGCAGATCCTGCCCAGAGATGCGGTCCGGCGTCAGGCCATCGAGCAGCAGCACCTGTGCGCGCTCTGACCCATTGCGTGCAGCGACCCGCATGTTCTGCAAGGTGCCTCGAAAACCCGCCGCGTTCAGCGCACGCTGAAGGTCGCCCCGCGCCAACTCCGTGCTCCACTCCGGCATCCCACCGCAGCCATCGTCTGGCTGCGACGGGAGATACGGGACGTCGTCTGAACCCGGCCAGACGTTGGACGGCTTTTCGGTATGCCCACCGCACGACGCGCTGTAGTAGACAGACGCGATTGCGCCCCTGTAGAGCAGCACCTCGCCGGCGGTCGCTCGTGCCGCGCGCTCGGTCACCGGCGTCGCCGTGCGCATGACCTGACAATGCGTCTGATCGCAGAGATCGAATCCTTCGGCGCGATGCTTGCCACGATTACCGAGCGCGTAGGTGCGAATCGCGACCGCGAGCGCTTCCTGCGCCGCCGGGTCACTTCCGGGCAGCGCTTCGCCCGCGAGCACCCGCGCCACATAGGTCTCGAGCGGCAGCATCACGACCTCGTAGGTGCCGCTCTTTAGAACACCGATGCGAATAGTGTCGGTGGAACCGAGCTCCTGCGCTGAGCCGACGAGACACAACAGCGCCACCAAAGTGGCGACCAGCGCGCGGCGACGAGAGACCAACGCTCCGGCCACAGCCGGAGCCCACGTACCCGGTTCACGCATCAATCGACCAGCCCCAGAAAGGCTTCGACATCCTGCCACATGCGCGGCAGGCTCTTAATCAACTGATGGTCGTCGTCCAGCATCGTCAGCGCGACGTTGCGGCGAGTCTTCGCAAATGCGGAGACCGTTTCGGCCGGTACCGAGGCGTCGTGGCGTCCCTGAAAGATCAGCGTGGGCTGCGTGAACTGCGCGTTGAAAGCGTCGTGCGTGAGCGAGTCGTTGTAGAAGTCAACCCTCAGCATCCGCTCTTCGTTGTAACCGTAGTGGAAGAACGGCAGCGCGCCCCGCGTGCGCCACTCTGCAATCCGCTCCGGCGGCAAGAGATGGTGCCCCGCCTTGGCAAACATCACGGCCGGGGCCATCAACACGAGGTTGTCGATCCTGGCGCCCAGGCGCTCGGCCGCGAGCACGGCAAGGGTGCCGCCAAGGCTCGATCCCATCAGCGTCACCGTGGCTTCGTCCACCTGCTCGACCTCGCGCGCCAACTGATCGAGCATGCGCGTCATGGTCAGCGTCGAAAATTCCGGCTCGTTGAAATCAGGACAGCGGACACTGAGTCCGCATTGGCGGAGGCGCTCACCGAAGAAACCCGCCTTCGTGGACTTCGACGATGAGGCGAAGCCGTGAAGGTAGAAAATCACAGCAGCGTCTGGCACCCCGGACGGCAGCGGCACTTGATGAGCCCTTCGCCGTCGGTGTTGTAGTTATAGGTGAGCTCCTGCCCTTTCGGGATCGGCTTGGAGGCGCGAATCCAGATGACGCCGTCCTTGATATCGATATAGCAGTTTGGCTTGCAGGAGTGATTGATGAAGCGAGCGTCGTTCCCGCCAACACCGGCGTCGATCACCGATCGATTGGTCAGCTTGAAGCACCAGATATGGCCGCGCTGGATATAACGCCGCTCGCGCTTCAGGCTTTCCTGATTCGAGATCTTCTCGCCAGCGTAATGAATGATTCGCGTGTTCTTCGTGATGGGTGCGGTGGCGTAGACGCCCCATCCGTGGATTTTCGACTTCTTCCGTTCAATCATCGCCACTAAGAGTAACCGATGTCTCCACTATAGTTGACAGATGAACGGGGTTATTGCAGCGTGGGGCCGCATTCTGGGCGGCTATCCACCAGCGCTCTCAATTGAGATCACTCGCGAGTGTCCGCTGCGTTGCCCTGGCTGCTACGCCTATGGCGACGATCACCTCGGTGGTGAGGTGACGCTTCGCGAGGTGCGCGACTTCAAGGGGCAGGAACTCATCGACGGCGTACTGGCGCTGGTTGCTCGACATCAGCCGCTGCACGTCTCGATCGTCGGGGGCGAGCCGCTGGTCCGTTATCAGGAACTGAGCACTATTCTCCCGGCATTGGCCGAACGCGGCATTCACACGCAGCTGGTGACGAGCGCCGTGCGCGAGATTCCCGCAGCTTGGAGGTCGATTCCGAATCTGACGATCGTGGTGTCGATCGACGGACTCCAGCCAGAACACGACGTGCGCCGCACGCCCGCCACCTACGAACGCATCCAGAAGCACATCGTCGGCCACCAGATCGTTGTGCACTGCACGGTGACGCGGCAGCAGGTGAACCGGCCAGGCTACCTCGAGGAATTTCTAGCGTTCTGGTCCGCGAAGCCAGAGGCGAGAAAGATCTGGATCAGCCTGTATACGCCGCAATTGGGAGAGGCGTCGGAAGAGATCCTTCGGCCGATCGATCGACAGCTCGTGGTCGGCGATCTGCGGGCGTTGCGTCTCAAGTTTCCGAAGCTACAAGCACCGGACGCCCTGATCGACGTCTATGCGGACCCGCCGCAGTCGCCTGACGAATGCGTGTTCGCTCGTGTGACCACCAGCGTCTCGGCGGATCTGACTACTCGGATCACGCCGTGCCAATTTGGAGGCGCGCCGGATTGCTCAAACTGCGGATGCATCGCGTCTGCGGGCCTGGCTGCCGTCGCACGCCATCGCATCCTTGGTGTCATCCCGGTCGGTTCGCTCCTCACCGGTTCGCTGGCGGTGGGCGATTACACCAGACGACTGAGGCCGGCGAAATTGACCTAGGTGGATGGCAGCCCCTATCTTCCCGCCCACCGCACCCGCACACCACCGTTGACGAGGCGCGGAGTGCCGATCGTCGAGGGATTGGTCTGAACGAAGTAGACCGTGTCGGCGAGATTCTGGACGCCGAAGAATAGCTGCAGGTTGGGACCGAAGTCCCTTGAGGCGGTCATGTCGACCGACGTGTAGCCGGGAAGTCCGGCCGTGATACTGGTGTCGTAGCCCGCTTCGGTGAGCGTGGCCGCAGGAATGGCCTGCAGATGCAGGTCGTCATTGAACTGCAGACCAGAGATCTGGACGCCGAGCGACAGGTTCACGTATTTCGGATTGGTGTAGCTGGCCTGAAATGATCCGCGGTGGCGTGGCACCTGGGCCAACGACAAGCCGACCAGCGCGAGGTTACCGCCCAGGGCCGGATCGCCGCCATCGGTCACCGTGGCGGCGTTGAAGATGTAGGCCCCGCCAAGACGCAGCCACGTACCGAGGCGATACTCCGCGTCGGTCTGGACGCCGTGGATGCGCGTCCGGCCGAGATTCCGCTTCTGCACGCAGTTGCCGGCAGCAAGCCCGGCGCAGACGGTCGCAAAATTCGGCTGGCTCGCCGTCATCGTCACGTTGGACACAGGGTCCTTGACGCGATTGTCAAACACCGTGAAGCGCGTCGTCAGATTCGAGATCGGTTCGACGTTGATACCGAATTCACCGCCGAGCAGCCGCTCCGGCACCAGCTGATCGTTGGGCCGCGTCGTGACGGCACCCACCGAGAACTGACGATAGAGCTCGGTCAGCGTCGGTGCGCGGAACCCGGAATTGAACGCCGCCCAGGCGGTGACGCGATTGGTGACGTGATAGAGCGCCGCCACGTGGGGGCTCACCACGCTGTCGGTGCGATCAGGGATCGAATCCTTGTTATTTGCGGCGGGTCGTCCCGTGGCCACCGTCGTTTCGCGGTTGTGCCCGTTGTAGTTCTGCCACCGGTCGACGCGGGCGCTGAGCGTCAGAACCAATTTGTCGATCGGTGTGTAGATGTCCGAGACGAAGAACCCTGCGCTCTTTTGAGCACCGCCAGACAGTCGTCGAACCGACAGGTTTGCCGGCAGCGTCACCTTGTCGGCCCCTGCCGCCGCTCCCGCGATCGCCACATACGCGTCTTCCTGGCTCTCGCCCTCGACGCGACGCAGGTCGGTGCCGGCGGTGAACACATTCTTGGCCCCAAACACTTTCTGCCACTGCACGGCGCCGCCGATACCGTCGACCGGCACCCGTTGATCCGTCGCCAAACGCACCAGGTCGCGCGCGGCCGCGGCGTTGCTGACGGCAAGAAAGTTGAAGTGCGAGTCTTCGTTGTCCAAGAACAGGCTGCCCTGCAGCGTGCTGTTGTCTGGGAGCAACGCCCGCACCGACCCGCTCGCGGTGGTCCACGTGGTGTCGTTCAGTTCGCCCACCTTGCCATTGAGGCGGTTCTCACTAAAGGTGCCGGCGCGGAAGCGCGCGTGCACACGATCGGTCGGGTCGTACTCGACCTTGCCCGTGAAATTTCGGTAGACGACGTTGGCCTCGTTGTCGATCGGACCGCGCTCGCGCGGCGCCACGATCGTGAAGCCATCGGTATCGAACAGGCTCCCTTCGAGGGACGCACCCAGTGTGTTCCAGCGATCGCTGGCGAAAAAGTCGAGCTTTCGCGAACCGTAGTTGCCAAACTGCGGCTTCGCTTCAATGGTCCGCCGTGTCGGACGACTGGTGAGGATGCTAATGACGCCGCCCATCGCGTAGTTGCCATAGAGACTCGACGCGGAGCCTTCTGTGATTTCAATTTGATCGACGCTCATGAGCGGAACGCGTGTCCAGTAGACCCAGCCGCCGAACGGGTCGTTGAATGGCACACCGTCAAGCAGGACCAGCGTGCGGCTCTGACCACTTGGGCCAATACCGCGCAGCGATACGCCCTGCGTGGTTGGTTGCGCGACGAGGCTGCTGGTGCGGCGGAACAGGCTGAAGCTCGGCACCTGGCGCAACACATCGTCGGCGACCACGGCCGGCGACGTCCGGATGGCTTCCGTGGTCAGTACGCTCACACTCGCCGGGACGTTACCGAGACGCTGCTCTGTACGCGACGCCGACACGATGACGGTTTCAGACACTCGGGCGGGCGCCAGGACCACTTCGATGTCGCCCGTGCCGACCGGTTGTTGCTTTTCGGCAAATCCGTCGGCCTTCACGACCAGCGTCGTGATACCGCTCAGCGCGGTCTCGATTGAGAACCGGCCGTCGGGGCCGGTGACGGTTTGTTCTTCGGCACCTGTCTGTGTACGAACGGCCACAGTCGCGCCGGCAACGGCGCCGCCGTTGCCATCCTTGACGACGCCGGTGACCGTGGAGGCGGCCATGGACAACGCAAGGAGTAGTGCCAAGAACATGTGTCTGCTCCGTTTCTGGAGGTGTAATTGCAGTGGTTGGTGCCACAACCCAAGGGACACCAGAAGACGGCCGGAATTATACCGTGCACCGCGCTTGTGGCTAGCGCGGAAGCCAGGGTGAGGACAGCGGGCGGAGTCTTTCCGATGGCTTCGTTGCTTAGTAAAAATCGTGTGCGTCGAACTCGAGGTTGAGCCCAGCTAGCGCACTGGCCGACTCGGCGCGCACCGAGACGACACCGTCCTGGTGCTGCAGGACCCCGTCGATGATGAGAAAGGACTGCTCGATGATGGTCAGGCGGTCACGCGCAAAGAGATCGGGCCTGACGATGATGTTACTGATGCCGGTTTCATCTTCGAGCGTCAAGAAGACAAATCCCTTCGCCGTGCCAGGACGCTGGCGCGTGATGACCATACCCGCCACCCGCACGCGTCGTCCTGCACGCGCGACCTTCAGATCAATGGCCCGCATGATGCCGCGCGTCGCCAGTTCCTCACGCCGCAGCGCCATCGGATGGCGCCCCATCGAGACGCCGGTGCCGGCGTAATCAGCAACCAGCCGCTCCGCCTCGGTCATCGGGCGGAGAGGACAAGGCTCGACGACCGACTCCTCGACGACCGACTCCTGAACGACCGACTCTTCAAAGAGTTCCCCCGCTGGGCGCACGATGCGTTCCGCCTGCCACAGCGCCGATCGGCGATCGTAGCCAAACGCATTAAGGGCACCTATTTCCGAGAGCCGCACCACTTCGTCGCGTCGCAGGCCGGTGCGCGTGACGAGGTCGTCGAGCGATGCAAAGCGGGGCGCCTGATGCCTCGCCGGACACCAATCGTGCGAACAGTTGTTGCAGAAGAACGTTTCAGGTTTCACGCGTCTGGCTTCGGGCCTCGGGCCTCGGGCTCCGAGCTGTGCACCGCCTTCGGCGGGTTCGAGCATGGAAGGATCATCGCATCCACACTTCGGGCACTTCATTGGTTCTTCCTGAAGCCTCGAGACCTGAGCCCTACCTGGCGCAGCTATCTGCTTCCCCACATCACTTCGCAATCCATGCACATAGCGCAGGCCAAGCCTGATCGCGCCATCGCGTTCGATGGTGCAGTCCCAGGCCGATTGCTGGACATCAATCGGATACAGGCGGACGCCGCGGCGCTGCGCATCCTTGACGAGCGTGGACGGGTGATAGAACCCCATCGGCTGGTTATTGAGGAGTGCGGTGTAGAAGGCCGCCGGGTAGTGCACCTTGAGATACGCACTGGCATAGGCCAGCAGCGCAAAACTCGCGGCGTGTGATTCGGGAAAACCGTACAACGCGAACGATCGAATCTGCAACGAGATTTCATCCGCGGCCTTGCCGGAAATGCCGTTGCGCGCCATGCCCTCCCGCAATTGCGTTTCGACCAGCGCCATCGCGCGCTGGGATCGCTTGAAACCCAGCGCCCGACGCAGTTCCTCGGCCTGACCGCCAGTGAAGCCAGCCGCCACCATCGCAATGCGCAACAGCTGCTCTTGAAAGAGCGGCACGCCGAGCGTGCGCTTCAAGATCGGTTCAAGCGATGGGTGCGCATAGGTCACCGCTTCTCGGCCAGCGCGGCGACTGAGATACGGATGCACCATCTGCCCAACGATAGGCCCGGGGCGAATGATCGCCACCTGCACCACCAGGTCGTAAAACGTCGTCGGCTTCAACCGCGGCAACGTCGCCATCTGCGCACGCGACTCCACCTGGAACACACCGACGGTGTCGGCGTCGCGCAACATCTGATAGACGGCCGGGTCTTCAGGAGGAATGGACGCGAGATCGATCCGACGACCGACTGTTGCCTGCCCATTGATCAGCGCGAACGCATCCTGCATCGCCGCCATCATGCCGAGGCCGAGCAAATCGACCTTGACGATGCCCATGTCGGCGCAATCATCTTTGTCCCACTGCACAACAACGCGACCGGGCATGGACGCAGGCTCGAGTGGAACGACGGCGTCGAGCCGCCCCTGGCAGATCACCATACCGCCGGAGTGCTGGCCAAGATGCCGCGGCAGATCCTGCATCTCGCCGCAGAGCCGCGCAAACAGCTGAACGCGTGGATCGTGAACGTCGAAGCCGGTGGTGGTCATGTACTGCACCAGGTTGTCCGTGCCGTCGACGAACTCGAAGTGATTCATCACCTTGGCGAGACGATCGATGGCGTGCGAATCAAAGCCGAGCACCTTGCCCACTTCTCGCGCAGCACTTCGACCACGATAGGTAATGACGTTGGCAGTCATCGCCGCGCCCAGCCGGCCATATTTTTCGTAGACATGCTGAATGACCGATTCGCGCCGCTCACCGCTCGGCAGGTCGAGATCGATATCCGGCCACTCGCCACGCTCTTCCGACAAGAACCGCTCGAACAGCAGCTCGCGCCCGGGAATGACCGGATCGACCGCAGTAATACCAAGGCTGTAGCACACCACGCTGTTGGCAGCCGAGCCGCGTCCCTGAACCAGCACACCGTGCTGGCGGCAGAAATTGACGATGTCCCAGACGATGAGGAAATAGCCGGCGAGCTTGAGCTTGTCGATCAGATCGAGCTCGCGCAGGAGTTGACGCCTGGCCCCGTCGTGCAGCGGGCAATAGCGTTCACGGGCACCGATCTCGGCGATGCGGCGTAAAAACGACCCCTGTGTCTCGCCTTCTGGCACCGGGTAGTCTGGAAAGCGATACCCAAGATCCGCCATCGTGTACTGCAGTCGGTCGGCGAGCACGCGTGTGCCGGTGATGGCCGCCGGTTGATCACGAAACAATGCCGCCATGTCGGCAGGCGCTTTGAGATAACGCTCGGCGTTGGGCGCCAGCCGGCGGCCGGCGCCGGCCACGTCGACGTGGTGGTGGATACAGGTAAGAACGTCAAACAGCGGACGACTGGCCGGCGACGCGAACCTGGCGCCGTTGGTCGCAATCACCGGGACGCGAAATGCCTCGGCCAGATCGACGAGCGTGCTGTTGGCCGTTTCCTGATCGCGCTGCAGATGCCGCTGGAGCTCGACGTAGAGACGATCGCGGCCAAAGGTGCCGACCAACCGATCGAAGAGGCCGCTGACGCCCGTGCGCGACATCTCGAGCAGCGGACGGCCGACCATCGCGATGAGTCCGCCGACGTGGCCATCGAGATCATCCAGCGTCAATGCGCCCTCACCCTTGGGCGCATTCAGCTTCATCCGCGTGATGAGCCGACACAGGTTCTGGTAACCGATGGTGCTCTCGCACAGCACTGGTAGGGTGAAGGAAGGCGACAGCGCGAGAGTCAGCTCGGCGCCGATGATCGGCCGGATGCCGGCCGCGCGCGCGGCCGTATGGAAACGAGGCGCACCGTACACGCCATCCCGGTCGAGCAGCGCCAACGCCGGATAGCCAAGGTCCGCCGCGCGGTCGACGAGCGCCTCTGGAAGCGACGCACCACGGAGAAAACTGAACGCCGAGGCGGAGTGGAGTTCGACGTACACGGATGGGGGTACCTAGGGGTGCTAGAGGTGTCAGGGGGATCGGGTGCCAGTCAGTCCATGACGGCGTCGACGAACCACTGGCTCGTGACCCGGTTCTGGAAGATGCGATACATCCCGCCGTCGGCCAGCGCCACGTCCCACTCGTCACGATCCCAGGCGCCTGCATCGACTCCCGACGGTCGACTACTGAGTACCGACATCCGACTAACGAAGGCTTCGCCTTCCCACCACTCCCCAGACGTGCGCCAGGGCCCAACGGCGGTCGTCACTGCGCCCCCACCCCAATTTGGGCGATCGGTCGTGACACGTACCGGACGTCCGTCCGCAACAGCCACACGGGCCGCCACAGGCTGGCGATAGCGGCGAAGGGCCGACCTGACACCGGGCTCAGGACTATCGACTATCGACTTCTGACGACCGGCGACCGACGACCGACGACCGACTCCGGCTGTGTGATCCAGCGCAAACGGCTTCATCGCAAACGCGCCGGGTCGATGCGAGTCGACCGGCACGGCGGCACCGATGCGTCCCTCCCCCATCAACGCGCCAAGCCGAGCGAGCAATGTCGAGAGCTGCTCAGGGGTCGGGTGCGGACGGGTGAACAACGTGTGCTGCAGGATACGCCCAGGCGTCGGATCGATCGTCACCGTCACACTGTCGATGCCCGTGCCAGGCGGATGGGCCTCGAGATCGAGCAACGCCAGCGTTCGCAGCGCCCGCACGTCACGCATCGGCGCCGGAATCTCGAGCCGGCGCGCGTAGACCGTGCGATCGATCAGCCGGAGCGACACCTGCAGCGCCGCTGCGCCACGATCGGCACGTTCAAGACGTGTCGACAACGGTTCGAGCAGACGCGTCAGCACAAACGACAACGGCTCGAGCCCCTCGATCGGCCACTCGAGTTCGAGCGTGCCTTCAAAGCGTTCGTCAGCACGTGTCGGCACCAGCGGCCGTGCATCACCACCGCGGGCGATCTGCTGCCAGAACAGTCCCATACGCCCGGTTCGCGCCGACAGATCCGCCGCTGGCAATGCCGCCAGCTCACCGAGCGTGCGCAATCCCCATGTTTTGATCGTCGCAACCATCCCGGCGACCGTGGCGGACACCGGCGTGGGCGCCACGCGATCGCTTGGACGATAAGCATCGATCTGCTCGAGCAACACCAACGACAGCGGCGCCAGCGCGGCCGCTTCTCCGCCGGCCGGAACTACCGAGAGCCCAGGCTGCGCGATGGCCATCACCGTGGCCACCGTCCGTGTTGTGGCGATGCCAACATGCAGCTGGACGCCGCGCGACGCAGCCACGCGGCGCATCTCTTCTCCGACCAATTGCGGAGTGCCAAACAACCGATCGAGACCACGCAGATCAACCGACACCAAATCGGCGCGATGCTGTTCGAACCGCGGCGAAAATGTTTCTGCAATCTCGAGCAACAGCGCCGGTGATACGGTGCTGCCCTGAGAAGGACGGGCGTACAGCGCGCCGAACAGAGGCGAGAGACCAGGGACGAGCGCCTGAGGACTGGAGAACATTGGGAGACTTTCGACGACCGACGACCGACTACGTTGACTTCGTCTCAAACCGCACCGACACGTCTTCGTGGCGGTGCGCGCGCGCGCGAATGACCCGAGCCTCAACCTTGAGACCCGTAAACAGACGGCCGTCAAACAGCCGCCCATCGGCGGGCCGTGCGATCGTCAGGTTTACCGTCAGCCCCGCGGCGCTCCTGGCCATCGGGCCGGCGCCAATCAGCACGCAGACCGCCTGCTGCCCTTCGACCATCCGCTGGACGCGCAGCCAGGTGGTGAACGGCAACCGGCGCAGCGCATCGGCCGGCGCCTCGCCGACGTCAAAGGCCACGAGACCGAAATTGCCGGCCTGAAGCACGAGCGACAGCGCTTTGACTGCCTGCTCCAGCGCTTTCTGGTTGGTGTCCCTGGCCGCCGCTGGATGCGACATCACCTGCCCTCGAATCCACAGCACACGGTCAAGATCGACCCCCGCCGCCAGCGCCGACGCAGGATCAAAGCGATCAAGCGCATCCACCACCGCCGCAAGTTCGCCTCGCGCGGTAGCAGCGGCCAGCATCTGCATCAACAGACTGGTACGCCCAGACGATCGGGCACCGACAATCTCGGACAACTGCCCGCGCGGGAATCCGCCAAGGGAGGCATCGAAGGCGGGCACCGCGGTGGCACCCACCGCAAGGGCATCAGAAGGATCGACCGGTGGCAGCGCTGTCGTGAGGGTGCGATCGAGTCGCTTGGCGGCGAGGGTGGCCAGAAGCGCCGCGCGATCTGCCCTCGCTGGCCTTGCTGGCCTGGCGGAGCTGGAGGATCGATCAGCACTAACCGATGACGTGAGCGAGGGACGTTCAGCAACTAACATGATTTTCGCCTTATGTTCGCCTACCGCGCGGACTATACCGCACAGGTTTGGGACAAGCAAGGCGGAAGGACTGGGATAAGATGGCCGGCATCTTTTCCAGGGTTTCATAACAGGGCTAAAGCCCGTCGTGACAAATCTTTAAGTGAGCGAGTCCATTTCCGAATCAACCCCGCCGCCAGGGGACGCTGGCGCCCAGGTGCTCTTCAAATCCAAGACACTCGGCCGGACGCTGGCCGCGTTCACCTACCGCGATTTTCGCGTGCAGTGGTTTGGCGCCTGTACCTCGAGCGTCGGCACCTGGGTACAAATCGCAGCGCAGAACTGGATGGTGATCTCGCTCACCACGCCAGCACAATCCGCGTTTTTCCTCGGCCTCGACTCATTCCTGCAGCAACTGCCGATCATGCTGTTTACGCTGGTTGGCGGCGTGCTCGCCGATCGGCGCGATCGCCGACGCACGCTGCTCAGCTCGCAGTACCTGCAGATGGCCACGGCGACCACACTCGCCCTGCTCGTCTACTTCGGCCTCATCACCGTCTGGTACGTCCTCGCGTTGTCGTTTGTCACCGGACTGGCGCAGGCCTTTGGCGGACCCGCGTATCAGTCGCTGGTCCCCTCGCTGGTCGACAAGAAAGATCTGCCCAACGCCATCGCACTCAACTCCATCCAGTTCAACATCGCGCGCGTCCTCGGCCCACTGCTCTTCGCCGCCACGCTCTCGATCTCCACGACCTGGGGATTTGTCGAGCGCCAAGGCATGGCGCTCTGCTTTGCCCTCAACGCGCTGTCGTTCCTGGTGGTGATCTCCACCCTGATGTCCCTGCGCGTGAAGCACATCCCGCCGGCACAGCGGCAACTGAGCATGCGCGACGAAATCAAGGGCGGCATCTCGTATGTGCGTCAGAGCCGCGAGCTGGTCTCACTCACGATTCTCGCCGCGGCCACCACGTTTCTGGGCTTTGCGGTCCTCACGTTCCTGCCCCTCTTCACCAAGGACGTGTTCCACGGCGAAGCCGACACCTACAGTCAGCTGCTCGCCTTCTCGGGTTCGGGCTCGGTGGTCGGCGCACTGATCGTCGCCTGGCTGGGCAAGTTCAAGCGCATGGGGCTGACCACGCTGATTGTGCAAGCGATCTACGGCCTGCTGATCGTCGCCTTTGCCACCTCACGGACATTGCTGGTCAGCGAGATTCTGCTGTTCCTCACTGGCGTAGCCCTGATGGTGGTGTTCTCCAGCGTCACCTCGCTCGTGCAGCTGATTGCGCCCAACGAGATGCGCGGCCGCGTCATGAGCATCTACATGCTGGCCCTGCGCGGCGGCATACCGCTTGGCAGCCTCGCCAGCGGCTACGCGGCCACCTTCATTGGCGCGCCGGCGGTGCTCGAAGTCAACGGCGTCCTGCTCGTCGTGGTCGCGATCTACTTCTTCTTCAGAGACGGCGTGAGGGACATCTGAGAGTCGCGATTGTCGGCGGCCCTGGTATCGGCAAGAGCACGCTGCTCAGACAGCTGGCCGACCTCTACCACCACGGTTCATACGGGGAAGGCGAGGAAGGCGTCTGGGATCCGCGCGTCCTCGACGACATCGCCGCTGGACGGAATCCGGTCGGCGTCACGGCCTATTTCGCCCGCCTCTACGACGCCAACTATCGTGACGCCGCACGCCACGACCATCCGTCTCGGGTGATGTTCATCGAAGGCTCACGCCTCACGCTCGAAGCGCACATCGCGGAATACCCGGCGGCGTATCACGCTCGGCTGCGCGAGGTGCTCTCCATCGGCGACCACTGGAATCCCGACCGTACGATCGTCCTCACCTCACACACCGACACCATCGAGAAACACATCCGCCTGCGCAACCGCGCCAGCGAAAACGTCGAGCAGATGGTCGAACGGTTCCGGTTGATTGACGAGGCCTTCCGGCGGCTGGCCCCGCACTACCCGAACACGGTGCTGTTCAATCGAGACCACCGCGAGTTCCACAGCCGTGAATCACTGCTCGAGATCATCGAGGCCGCGCAGTTACCGGCATTTGAGGAAGTGCGCTACGAGATCATCGACTAGACCTTGGCTCCCTTGCCCAGCTCTCCCCTGCGCAGCTTGCGGTACAGCTCCATGGACTCGAGGATGATCTTCAGTGCATCTTCCGGCCCGAGCAGGTCCTCAACCACGACCTGCTTGTTTTCGAGCACCTTGTAGTCCTCGAAGAAGCGCCGCACCTGCCGCATGACATGCTTGGGCAACTGCGTGTGAGTGGCGAAGTCGGAAAACGACGGATCGCTGATCGAGACCGCCACGATCTTGTCGTCGATGCCCTTGTCGTCGCGCATGCGCATCACGCCCACGGCGCGCGCTTCGACGATCGTCAAGGGATACACCGGCTCCTGCCCGAGCACCAGCACATCGAGCGGATCCCCATCGTCGCAATACGTGCGCGGGATGAAGCCGTAATCAGCGGGGTAGTAAACCGCGCTGTAGAGCACGCGATCGAGGCGCAGCAAGCCCGTTTCCTTGTCGAGCTCGTACTTGTTGGTGCTGCCTTTGGGAATCTCGATGATGGCCGGGAATGACGTTTTGACGATGGTGTTGTCGATGTAGCAATCGTGCCAGGGATGCATGTGGTCTTGATGTTATCGGATCACCAGCCCCAGCGAATAGCCCGCCCAGACCGCGGCAAAGCCGAGCAGCACTTGCGCAACGAGATTGACCAGTGCGAGGCCCCCTTCCCCGGTATAGCCGAGGGTCAGCGTCTCGAGCATGAAGCTTGAAAACGTCGTGAATCCGCCAAGAATGCCGACAAACACAAACGCCCTGAATGAGGGCGACATCTGCAGGCGGCCCGAGGCCAGCGCGCCGGCGAGCACACCAATGACGCCCGATCCGACAAGGTTCACGGCGCCCGTGGCATAGGGGCTTGGCCGCGTCATCAGGACGCTGAACAGCACGTTCACCCCATGCCGAGCCGCCGAACCCAACGCGCCACCGGCGACCACCGCCAACCAGATCATCGCACGCTCCTAGAGAGTCGAAAGTGTCCAAAGGACGGGGATCGAGGCCGCGGGATAACAGAGCCGATCGTCACACGCCTGATAATTAATGGCGGCCCCGAGTGTCAGTGTCTCCCCATGCTTGGCCGTAGGGCTCACGACGATGGGGACGGCGATGCGAAACGGCTGACGATACACCGGCACCGGCGTCGAGCCACCGCTGTTGGCATCGAGCTCGGATTGTGGATACGCAGGCCGCATGCTGGTGATGGCGGCGTGCGGTGTCATGACCAGGGCGACCGGTTGAAAGTCCCTCGCGCCTGCTGCATAGACGCGCTTGCCGGGATTCGGCGTCACCAGCACCCAGAGCACCACGCGCCCGCCCGGTCGAACCAGGCCGTCGACACCGCTCGTGACAGTGACGTACTGGGCCGTGACCGGCTTGAGCGACAACGACTGACCGAAGGCCATGCCAGTGGCGGCCACAACGGCCAGCACAAACATCACACGCACGCATTCATTCTAGACGACCCGCCTCGACTCCTGACGACACGACCGGCGACAGACTTATCGACAACCGACTTCCAAGTTGTCGTACATTGAGGGCGCCAATTTCCCCACTCATGACCCGCATCCTTGTCGTCGAAGACGACCGCGACATCGCCGAACTCATTGGCCGCTACCTCGAGAAGGCCGGATATACCGTCGAACTGCTGGCGTCGGGCCGCGACGCGCTCGCCGCCCTCGTGGCGCGCCCCCCAGATGTACTCGTGCTCGACCTGATGCTACCGGGCGTCGACGGCCTCGAGATCTGTCGCGCCACCCGCGCGCAGGAGAAGACAGCCAACATCCCGATCATCATGCTCACCGCCCGCTCCGAAGAGTCCGATCGGATCGCCGGGCTCGAGCTTGGTGCCGACGACTACTTGGGTAAGCCGTTCAGTCCCAATGAACTTGTGGCGCGTGTCCGCGCATTACTCCGCCGGGTGGTTCGCAGCGAGACCGGCACGCCACCCACCACCTACGGCCCGATTGTCGTCAACGCCGAGCAGCATACGGTCACGGTGGGCGGCGAAGCCGTGTCACTCACGGCCAAGGAATTCCTGTTCCTGCAGTACCTCCTGGCTCACCGCGGGCGGGTGCTCTCGCGCGACCTGCTACTCACCGACGTCTGGGGCTACAAGTACACAGGCGGCACCCGCACGGTGGATGTACACGTGCGCCGACTCCGGGAAAAAATTCCGGTGCTCGAGCAGGCGCTCGCCACCGTGAAGCAATTCGGCTACAAACTGCTCGACCCACCGCCGAAGGCCTGACCCGTGGTCCTGCCGCGCCTCACGTTCCGCAGCAAGCTGTTTCTGGCCGCGCTCTCCGCGGCGACGCTCGCACTGCTTGTGGCCGGTGCGTTGTTCGCCACCTCGATGCGGCGCGAGGCCGACGCGCGCATCGAGCAAGGACTCGTGGCCGAGGTTCGCCTGGCCTCCGAATTGCTCGGCCGCGGCGCGTCCTCGGTGGCCGCCTCCGATGCGCGGGAGCTGGACGCCGAGGCTGACCGCATGGGTGCACTCCTTGGCGCACGCGTCACGCTGGTGGCAGAGGACGGCCACGTGGTCGGCGATTCCGCGGAGACGACTGAGGGACTGGTGGCGCTCGAGAATCACGGCACGAGGCCGGAGATTATGGCGGCCCGCACCGGCGGGCTCGGCACGTCGCGTCGCTATAGCGACACGGTGAAAGTCGACATGCTCTACGTGGCCGTGCCCACGAAGCATCCCGCCATCGCGTTCGTGCGCGTGGCGCTACCGCTCACCGACGTGCGACAGCAGTTGGGCACCATCCTGCGGGCCGTCCTCGTTTCGCTCGGCGTCGCACTGCTCGGCGCGATCGCGATCGCCTATGTCGCCTCAGGCCGAATCAGTCTGAGGGTCCGCCTTATCGCCGGCATCGCCAACCGCTATCGGCAAGGCGATCTGACGCCGCCCAGGCTCGACTACGGCGACGATGAGCTGGGCGTGGTGGCCAGAGCGCTGGACGACACGGTGCAGGAACTCGGCAGCCGGCTCGACGACCTGGCGCGGGACCGCAGCCGTATGGCGTCCATTCTCGCCGGCATGATCGAAGGCGTCATCGTCGTGGACTCGCAGGGCCGGCTCGAACTCGTGAACGACGCCGCGCAGCACATGCTCAAGCTCGGCGACGCGTCGCTCGGGCGCCATTACATTGAAACCATCCGCCATCCGGCGACCGCCGACCTACTGACCGCGGCGCTCGCTGGTCAGTCGCCGGACGCCACCGAGCTGGCTCCACCGCGCGATCCGTCGCGCACGATCATTGCGCGCGCGGCCAGCGCCACCCCCGGCCAACCGCACGGCGTCGTGATGGTCCTTCACGACATCACCGAGCTGAAGCGCGCGGACCAGATGCGACGCGACTTCGTCGCCAATGTCTCCCACGAACTGCGCACCCCACTCACCGCGATTCGCGGCTATGTCGAGGCGCTGTCGGAGGGCGACCTCGATGCCGAAGAGTCCAAACGGTTCCTCGAAATCATCACGCGGCACACACTGCGCATGGAGCGCCTCGTCCGCGATCTCCTCCGCCTCGCCAGGCTCGACGCTGGACAGGAAACGCTCGAGATCAGCGCCTGCGACCTGCGCAACCTCATTCACACGGTGGTCGCCGATTTGGTGTCTACGCTCGACAGCCGCGACCAGCACCTTGAGGTCTCGGTGAGCCCCGGCGCAGAAACCGTTCAGGCGGACCCGGCCAAACTGCACGACGTCCTCCGCAATCTCGTCGTGAACGCCAGCACTTACGCACCCGAGAGCACGCGCATCGCCATCGTCGCCAGCCGCCAGAACGACGTCGTCACGATTGATGTGATGGATGAAGGGCCGGGAATTCCGGAAGAAGACCTGCCACGCGTCTTCGAGCGCTTCTATCGGGTGGACAAGTCGCGCGCGCGCGATCCCGGCGGCACCGGACTCGGCCTCGCCATCGTCAAGCACCTGGTCGGGTTGCACGGAGGTTCGGTAAGTGTTGCGAATCGCGAACCAACCGGAGCGCGGTTCACAATCACCCTGCGGGCCTGACGTCTTTCCCTATTTCGCGCCGAAGGCGGCGAGGAGCAGGTACGTTCCGCCACCGATGGCAAAGGCCGCGGGAATGGTGAGCACCCAGGCCCAGACGATCCGACGCGCCACGCCCCAGCGTACCGCTGACAGTCGCCGCGTCGCACCGACGCCAACGATGGCTCCGGTGATCGCGTGCGTCGTACTGACGGGCACACCGGTCAGTGTGGCAATCATCAGCGCGATCGCCGCGCCGGTCTCGGCCGCAAACCCACCTACTGGCTGCAGCTTTGTGATCTTCGACCCCATGGTGTGGATGATGCGCCAGCCACCGGCGAGAGTGCCAAGCCCGATCGCCGTGTGCGCCGCAATGACGACCCAGAAATCAATCCGAAACGTCTCGATATAGCCCGCCGCGAACAGAACGCCGGCGATGATCCCCATTGTCTTCTGCGCGTCGTTGGCGCCGTGATTGAGGCTGAAGAATGCGGCTGACACCAGCTGCAGACGACGGAACCAACGGTCGACGCGCGAGGGCGGCATCCAACGAAACACCCAGAAGATCGACGTCATCAACGTCAGCCCAGCAACCAGACCAATGAGCGGCGACAGGAAGATAAAGATGATCGTCTTGGTCCAACCGCTCAGCAGAATCGCTGAAAACCCCGCCTTGGCCACGGCGGCGCCTGCGTAGCCGCCGATCAGCGCATGTGACGAGCTGGTCGGCAGTCCGAAGTACCAGGTAATCAAATCCCAGATGATCGCGCCAGACAGGCCACCGAAGACGACGGCGAAGGTGACAATGTTGATGTCGATCATGCCTGAGCCGACTGTCTTGGCCACGGCGGTGCCGAACACGAACGCGGCGACAAAGTTGAAGAACGCCGCCCAGATGACTGCCTGGCCCGGGGACAGAACACGCGTCGACACCACCGTGGCGATGGAGTTGGCGGCATCGTGGAATCCGTTGATGTAGTCGAAGATGAGCGCGACAAGAATCAGCGCAACGACGATATAGAACATCGGGGGTTAGCCGTGCTTGACGACAACGCCTTCGATCACGTTGGCGACGTCCTCACACCGGTCGGTGGCAGCTTCGAGGAAGTCCAGCGTTTCCTTCCACTTCATCACGATGATGGGATTCTGCTCAGTCTCGAACAGCTTGCTGACGGCATCCTGATGCTCGCGGTCGGCTTCGTTCTCGAGTCGGTTGATCTCGACCGCGTGGGTGATAACGCCCTTGTTCTGCGCCAGCGCGTCGAGCGCCAGACGGATTTCCTTGGCTGATGCGGTGATGATCCGCGCCAGTTCGCGCGCGCCCTGCCGAATCGTCTCGAGCTTGTAGAGACGAATGAGCGTGGCCGCGGCGTCGATCGCGTCCATCACATCGTCGAGGGAACGGGCGAGTTCATGAATGTCCTCGCGATCAAGCGGGGTCACGAAGGTGCGGTTGAGGCGCTGGATGATTTCGTGCGTTAGGAAGTCGCACTTGTGTTCGACCTCCTCGATCTCGTCTGCCTTACCCCAAATCGGCCGTTCGGGAGCCACCATCTGCTCGAGGAGGACCGCGCCGCGATGGAGCTCGTCGGCCAGCGCGAGAAAATCGCTAAAAAACTTCTCTTCCCTCGGAATGAGTCGAAATGCCAACCAGGCCCCCTAGTGCACTGCCCACACGACGCGCAGAGCGGGTGGATTGTAGCAGATCGAGTTTACACGGACGTTACACGAACTAGGGTGCACCTTGGCAGCCGGGGAACCTTGAGCACCTTGTAGAATGCCGTGTGCCCGTCAATAGTGAAGTTCTCGCGATCATTCTCGGCGGCGGTCAGGGATCGCGCCTCTTTCCGCTCACCCATCACCGCTCGAAGCCGGCCGTGCCCATCGCCGGTAAGTACCGGCTGGTCGACATTCCGATCTCGAACTGCCTGCACGCCGACATCCGCCGGATCTTCGTATTGACGCAGTTCAATTCGGCATCGCTCAACCGGCACATCAACCAGACCTACCGCCTGGATCAGTTCGGGCAGGGGTTCGTCGAAATTCTCGCGGCAGAACAGACGCCAGACAGCCAGCGCTGGTTTCAGGGCACCGCCGACGCCGTGCGGCAGGCGGCCCGCCATTTCGTCCGCTACGACGCTGACTACTATCTGATTCTGGCCGGCGATCACCTCTACCGCATGGACTACAGCGAGTTTGTCGACTCGCACATCGATCGACGCGCCGACATCTCTATCGCCGCGCAGCCCGTCACGATTGACGATGCGCCGGCGATGGGTATCCTGCGCTTCGATCGCACGGGACAGATCGTGGGGTTTGACGAGAAGCCCAACCGCGAGCGCCTCGAGTCGATCGGCCAGAGCATTCCCAAGGGCGCGCCCATGGCCGGGCACGACCCCGAGCGGCCATTCGTGGCTTCGATGGGCGTCTACGTGTTCTCGCGCGACGTCCTGCTGGATATCCTCGCCGAGAGCGACGCCAAGGACTTCGGCCGCGAGATCATTCCGGCAGCGTTATCGAAGTACCGGGTGCAGCCCTTTCTTTTCCGGAACTATTGGGCAGACGTCGGCACGATCGCATCGTTCTACGACGCCAACATCATGCTGACGCGGCCGGACTCACCGTTTCAGTTCTACCACCCGAACCGGCCGATCTTCACCCACGCGCGTTATCTCACCGGTTCGCTCATCATGGACTGCGAGCTGCGACAAGCGATCGTGGCGGAGGGATGCGCGATTGGACGCTCGACCATCGAGCAGTCTATTGTCGGCATCCGCACGGTGATCCAGGACGGCGCGACCATCACCCGGTCCGTACTTCTTGGCGCCGACTTCTACGGTACCGAACAGCTCGCCCCCGCGCGCGGTGACAAACCACGCATGGGCATCGGCAAGGACGTGGTGCTCGACCGGGTGATTGTCGACAAGAACGCCCGCGTCGGCGACGGTGCACGCCTCGTCAATGCCGCCGGCGTGCAGCACGCCGACGGCGACGGCTACTACATCCGCGACGGGATCATCGTGGTCCCCAAGGACGGGGTGATCAAGCCAGGGACGGTGGTCTAGCCAAATCGATAGTCGATAACCGGCTATTCGACAACGACTTCCGGTAACTGACTTCCCGAGCCCGGCCAAACGCCATCGGCTACCGACCGATAGGCTGGGGGCTAGACGCTGGGCCCCTCAGGAGGCGCAACAGGTTGGGCCACAGCAACTCTTGGGCTGGAGCTTGGTGGCGCGGATGAAAGCGCTGACGACGCGCCCATCAACTTCCGCCGCCAGGGCTTCAGCGTCAAGGCCAGACTCACTCAGAAACGCACGCGCGTCGGCGACGTCATAGGTCCGCCAGACGTCCACCTCCACATTCTGAAACCCTGCGCGCTGCAGCTTCGCCACGTAGTCCCGTTCTTCGAGAGCCCCGGCCACGCAGCCCACCCAGAGCTCGAGGCTCCGGCGCATGTTGGCCGGGAGCTCCCCCTTGATGACCACATCCGACACAGCGAAGCGTCCACCGGGCTTGAGCACACGAAACGCTTCGCGCAGCACCGCGTCCTTATCGGTCGACAGGTTGATGACGCAGTTCGAGATGACGAGATCGACGCTGTTGTCCGGCAGCGGAATCGACTCGATCGTGCCCTTCAGGAACTCGACGTTGGTGACACCGGCCTTCTGCTGGTTCTCTCTCGCCAGACGCAACATCTCGTCAGTCATGTCCAGGCCGTAGACCTTCCCGGATGGGCCAACACGCCGCGCAGACAGCAGCACGTCAATGCCTCCGCCCGAGCCGAGGTCGAGCACCGTCTGACCGGGTTCAATCGACGCGAGCGCCGTCGGGTTTCCACAACCAAGAGACGCGGCCACGGCATTGACCGGCAGTCCGCTTTTCTCGGACTCCGAGTACAACCCCGACGTGATTGGGTCGCCGCAGCCGCACGCCGTCGGCCCGCAACACCCAGACGCGCCGTCCGACGCCCGCACCGCCGCCGCCATCGCGCCGTATGCCTCCCGCACCTGCTGCTGAATCTCACTCATGTCACACTCCATTGATATATTTGTTAATCCGAATATACACACTGTAGGGACCGCGTGATATATTTGTCAACACAAATATGTCAAGCACACTCGACGATCTCGAAAGCCTGTTCAAGGCGCTGGCCGACTCGACGCGCCTACGTATTCTTGGCCTGTTGCTGACCGGCGAGGTCTGCGTGTGTCACATCCACGAGAGCCTGAAGGTGCCCCAGTCCAAAGCCTCCCGACACTTGGCCTACCTGCGCAACACAGGGCTGGTGCAGACCCGCCGTGAGGGTCAGTGGGTGCACTACCGCCTCGCCGACACGGCTAGCCCGGTGGCACGCACCGTCATCGATGCGGTGCGCCACGCGCTGACGCATATGGACACCGTGCGCAAAGACGCCAGCCGGCTCACCAGGAAGACCGGATGC
>JBEBGG010000329.1:0-1905 GCA_040081555.1 Vicinamibacterales bacterium | reverse complement strand
GAACGCTGCCGGCGGTGCGCGAGGCGGGCAGGTCGTAGTCGACCGCATACGGTGGCTGCACCAGCGTCGCAATGACGACGCCATCAACCAGGAAACTCACCGAGGACACACTGACGTTGTCGCCCGCAGTGGCGGTGAGCGTCACCCGGCCACCCTGTTCGACCTGGGTCGGTGCGTTCAACGTGACGGTCGGGGGTGTCGTGTCCGGCGTCGCAACCGTCACCAGCGTGCCGATACTCTCGGCTGTGTTGCCGGAAAAATCTTCGGCCCGCGCGACAAACGTCAGCGTCGCGCCAACAGGTGTTGACGCCGGGATGATGAATGTCGCCTCGGAGGGTGACGAATGGTCGGTGCCGAAGGCCAGGCCCGCCGTCGAGAAGCTGACCGACTTCACGCCCCCACTGTCTGCCGCCACGGCCGACATCCGGACGCTGGCGCCAGGCGACGCCTCCGGCGGAACGGTCAACGTCACGGAAGGCGGTGCCAAATCTGGCGCCGCGACAATCGTGATCGAAGCCTGGCTCGCGCCGGTGTTATTGGCGGCGTCGCGTGCCGTCCCTTTGACGATCACCTTGGTGCCGGGCGCCGCGAGGGCAGGAATCGTGACCGTCCGCTGATACGGAGCGGTCGGACTCTGCGTTGGGTCCGCGCCGTTCACTTCAAAGGTGACGCCAGTCACGCCGACGTTGTCATTGGCCGCCGCGGTGACCACGACCTGCGCGGCCGGAAGTGCCTCGTTCGGGGCACTGAGGGTAATACTCGGCGGCGCGCGATCTGCCGCAGCGCCGATCACCGCGCTCGTCGTGGCTGAATGTGACAGCCCCGGACCGTCGGTCACCGTCAACGTCACCGTGAAGGTGCCCGGCACCGCATACACGTGTACCGGCGACGCGCCCGTGCCCGTCTCGCCATCCCCGAATGCCCAGTCGTAGACCAGCGCCTGATTGTCCGGGTCCGAAGACTTCGTCCCCGACAATCCAATCGGAGACCCGGCATCGCCCGCATACGGCCCGCCCGCATTGGCCACAGGCGGTCGGTTGGCCTGGGCGACGGCAACGCTCGTCGACGCGGAATGGCTGCCGCCTTTGCCGTCAGTCACAGTCAACGTCACCGTAAACTGGTCCGCCGACGAGAACGTGTGGGTCGGCGTGGCACCGCTGCCTGTGCCCCCGTCGCCGAACAGCCAGGCATACGACAGCGGATCATTGTCTCCGTCAGTAGACGCCGAGCCATCAAACGTCAACACGTGCCCCGTCGTGCTCGTGTAAGGCCCACCGGGGCGCGCAATCGGCTGCGTGTTCAGCGGCGTCGCCGAGTTCACCACGACGACGACGTCGTCGGATCCAAACAGTGACGTGTCGGTGGCAGTCAGGCGGAGCGTGTAGGAGCCGGCGACGCTGAAGGTTGCGGTCGTAATCGGACTCGCCGCGTTATCGAACGTCACGCTGCCGGGGCCGTCTAGCTTGACCCACAGGCGCGTCACCGTCGCACCGCTCGGCAGCCCATCGTCGGTCACCGAGCCATCAAGCGTTGCGCCGGAGGGAAGCGTGATCGATTGATCGGCGCCCGCCGACACCGTCGGCGCCACATTCGTCGGCACCGCCGGATTCACGGTGACGATCATGTCGTCTGACCCGGGCAACGCAGAATCGCTGGCCGTGAGCCGCAACGTGTACAGACCAGGCGCGCTGAACGTCGCCGTCGTCGATGCGCTGCTGGCGTCGGCGAAAACGACGGCGCCGGGGCCGTCGAGCTTCAGCCAGAGCCGCGTGAGCTGCCCGCCGGCTGGCAGACCGTCGTCGGTGACAGAGCCATTCAACGTGGCCGATGACGGCAACGTGATCGTCTGGTCCACTCCCGCCGACACCGTCGGCGCCACATTCGTCGGCACCGTGAATCCGGCGG
>JBEBGG010000163.1:0-7563 GCA_040081555.1 Vicinamibacterales bacterium | reverse complement strand
GGAATGCCGTGAATCACTTCCTCGTTCACCGACGCACAAATGGTCGCCGGATAGCCGTGATACCCCTTGAACGCCGGCTTCGCACCCGCATCAACAATCAGCCTCTCAGCCAACGCATCGAGCTCACCCGTCGATATCCCGGGCACGACCGCAGAGGTCATCGCGGTGAGCACCTCGCCCACCAGCCTCCCGGACGCCTTCATCTTCTCGAGCTCGGCCGCCGAGCGACACACAATCATGCCCTGCGGCCGTCACTCGGTTTCGTGGCGTGCGTCACGGCGTGCTCGAGTTCCTTCTCCACCTGGTCAGGCGACTGCGCCCCGAACACCTGTCGAAAGGTGGCGCGGTCGCGATAGAAATCAACCAGCGGCTGCGTGTCGCGCCGATAAACCTTCAACCGCTCACGCACCACATCCGCCGAGTCGTCCGAGCGCTGCTTCAAGCGTCCACTACATCGCGGGCAGGGTGTCGTGCTCATCTGCGAGAGCTCGATGCCCTCCGCGTTCAGGCCGCACTCCTCACACACAATCCGCGAACTCAGCCGCCGCACCAGCTCACTTTCCGGCACCGTGATATCAATCACCACGAGCGCCGCCCGCCCTTCCATCAGACGATCGAGCGCCTTCGCCTGAGCGACAGTACGCGGAAAACCATCGAGAATGAATCCGTCCTGCGCATCGGCGCGGGCCAGACGCTCCTTCACGATCCCGATCATCACTTCATCGTTGACCAGCTCGCCTCGCTCCATGATCGCCTTGGCGCGCAGTCCGATCTCCGTGCCCGCCTTCAACGACTCGCGCAGCATGTCGCCGGTCGAGATTTTCGGGATGCTTCGCTTCTTGGCGAAGCGCTCCGCCTGCGTCCCTTTTCCCGCTCCAGGCGGGCCGAGCATGAGCAAGTTCAAAGCCATGAGTTAAGTACGCCTAAGCCCGGCGTCCCCGAATCCGCGTCTTCTTCATGAACCCGTCGTAGTGCCGCATGATCATCTGGCTCTCGACCTGCTGCACCGTGTCCATCGCCACACCGACGACAATCAGCAGCGAAGTGCCGCCAAAGTAGAAGGGAACGCCAAGGCCCTGCGTAATGAACCGCGGCAGGTTCGCATCAAGCCATTCACCAACAAACGGGATGGGGGCCACGCGGAATCCGCTAATCAAAAACGTCGGCACAATGGCGATGATCGCCAGGTAGACGGCCCCGGCCAACGTGATCCGCGACAGGATAGTGTCGATGAACTCTGCCGTGCGCTTGCCGGGACGAATACCAGGCACGAAGCCGCCGTACTTCCGCATGTTCTCCGCGACGTCATCAGGGTTGAAGATGATGGCCGTGTAGAAGTAGGCAAAGAAGACAATGCCGACAACGAACAGCAAGTTGTAGAGCGGCATGCCGAGACCGAGCTGAGTCGTAATCCACTCGACCCATGGTCCCTGGAACATGCCGGCCAGGGTTGCCGGGAACGCCAGGATCGACGAGGCGAAGATCACCGGAATCACACCACCCGTGTTGACCTTCAACGGAATATGCGTGCTCGACCCACCGTACATCCGTCGGCCAACCACACGCTTCGCGTATTGAACCGTGACCCGCCGATGACCACGCTCAACGAAGATGATGCCGGCCACCACCGCCGCCATCGCCGCCACCAGGACGATCATCGAAAACAGTCCGAGCTGTCCGGTCCGGATCTGGTCGACGGTCTGCAGCACGGCTTGCGGCAACCCGACCACGATGCCAGCATAGATGATGAGCGACATGCCGTTGCCCACACCGCGCTCGGTGATCTGCTCGCCCAGCCACATGACAAAGCATGTCCCCGTTGTGAGCGTGAGCACCGTCATCAACCGGAACGCAAGGCCCGGGTTGTAGACCAGCGGCAGGCCACCGGCCAGATTCGTCTGACGCTCCAGAAACACCGCGATGCCGAAGCCTTGCACCACCGCCAGCAGGATCGTGCCGTAGCGGGTATATTGCGTAATCTTGCGGCGCCCGAGCTCTCCCTCTTTCGAGAGCTTCTCGAGGTACGGCCAGACGACCGTCAGTAGCTGCAGGATGATCGAGGCGCTGATATACGGCATGATGCCGAGCGCGAAGATCGTCATACGCGACAGGTTCTGTCCCGAGAACATGTCGTACATGCCGAACATCGAGTTTTGCATCTGCCGCGCGAGCTCTTCGATCGCACCGATGTTCACACCGGGCACCGTCAGACGGTGGCCGACGCGATACACCCCGAGCATGCCGAGCGTAAAGAGCACGCGGTTGCGCAGGTCGGAGATGGCGAAGATGTTCTTGAGGCTGTTTTCCATGGCTGCTACCGGGGGCCGCGGTCGGCCCGTTGCCGATTACGCGAGCGCCTCTGCTTGACCGCCAGCCGCGGCGATCTTCTCCGCAGCGGTCCCGCTGAACTTGTGGGCCTGAACCGTCAACGCAATCGTGATGTCGCCGCGCCCAAGCACCTTGAGCTTTCGACGTCCGCCCTTCAGCACGCCCGCGTCACGAAGCGTCTGCTGGGTCACAACCGTCCCCGCCTTGAAACGCTCGCTCAGCGTGTCCAGATTGACGACGTCGTACTCAACACGCGTCGGGTTATTGAAGCCGCGCTTCGGCACGCGGCGATGCAGCGGCATCTGGCCGCCTTCGAATCCGCGCTTGAAGTGATAACCCGATCGCGACTGGGCGCCCTTGTGACCACGTCCCGCCGTCTTGCCCTGACCCGATCCCTGGCCGCGGCCAACGCGCTTCTTCGAGTGCGTCGAACCCTTGGGCTTCCGAAGATTGTGCAGTGCCATGGCTTACTCCACCACCACGAGATGGCGAACCTTGTGAATCATGCCGCGAATCTCGCTGCTGTCTTTCAGCTCCACCGTATGGCGGATACGCCGCAGGCCGAGGCTCTTGACGACGCCCTTCTGGCTCTTCGGCGCGCAAATCGGGCTCTTCATGAGCGTCACCTTGACAGTGCCGCCGGCCTTTGCGTCGGTGCGTTCGTTGGCCATTACGCTGTGGCTCCGGTGAGTTCCGACAGTTCCTTACCGCGCATCCGCGCGATGAACTTCGGGTCCTTCAACGAGTCGAGGCCGGCCACCGTTGCACGCACCACATTGTGTGCGTTCTTTGAGCCGAGCGACTTCGTCAGGATATTGGTTATGCCAGCTGCCTCGACCACGGCTCGCACCGCGCCACCGGCAATGATGCCAGTGCCCTCCGGTGCCGGCTTGAGCAACACACTGCCGGCGCCGAAGTTGCCGAGAATGGCGTGCGGGATGGTTGTGCCAGCCAGCGGGACGCGGACCAGATTCTTCTTGGCAGCTTCAATTCCCTTCTTGATCGCCGAGGGAACCTCCTTCGCCTTGCCAATGCCGAAGCCGACCACGCCATGGCCGTCGCCGACGACCACCAAGGCACTGAAGCTCATGTTCTTGCCGCCCTTGACGACCTTCGTGACACGGTTAATCGTGACGACGTTGTCCTTCAGGTCGAGCTGTGACGGATCGATGCGTTCTCTCGTTTTCATGATCAGAATTCCAGGCCGGCCTTGCGTGCGGCATCCGCCACGGCGCGAATGCGCCCGTGATACAGGAACCCGGCGCGATCAAACACGACGCGATTGATGCCCTTTTCGATCGACCGCTCGGCGATGACCTTGCCAATCGCCTCGGCCCCCCGGATGTTGCCGCCCTTGACGTCCTTTTCAAAGCTGCCCTTGATCGCCGGCTCGACACTCGACGCCGACGCCAGGGTCTTGCCGCTCAAGTCGTCGATCACCTGCGCGTAGATATGGGTAACGCTCCGGAACACCGTCAGGCGCGGCCGCTCGGTGGTGCCGGTAATCCGCTTGCGCTGTCGGAGCTGAATCCGGCGGCGACGATCGGCTTTGGTTGCGATCTTCATGATTACTTGGCCCCCGTCTTTCCGGCCTTCTTCTTCAGGACTTCGCCGGTATAGCGCACGCCCTTCTGTTTGTAGGGGTCCGGCTCGCGCAGTCGGCGGATGTTGGCCGCAACTTGGCCAACCAGCTGCTGGTCGACCCCGGTGACGGTGATGTGTGTCTGCTTCTCGACAGCGACATCGATGCCGGCCGGGATGTCAAACACGACGGCGTGCGAGTAGCCAAGGGCGAAGATGACTTGCTTGCCCTTCAGTTCGGCGCGGTAACCAACGCCGACGATATCGAGCTCCCGCTTGAAGCCATCGGTGACGCCGGTCACCGCGTTGGCGACCAGACTTCGCGCCAGGCCGTGGAACTTGTTCAAATCCGGGCTGTCGCTACCAGGCTTGGCGATCAGCTCGCCATTCGACAACTCGAACTTAATGCCGGCCGGGAAGGCCTGTGTCAACTTCCCTTTGGGGCCCTGCACCTCGACCGCGCCGGCGTGCAACTTCACAGTGACACCCTTCGGTACGGTAATCGGTTTTTTTCCAATTCGAGACATTCTCTGATCCTTGTCGGCTAGGCTCTAGGCTTCTGGCTCTAGACCTGAAGCACTGGTCACTGGACGCTGGCTTTTGCTAAAGCCCAGGGCCCAACGCCCAGCGCCTTACCAAATATTGCAAAGCACTTCGCCGCCGACGCCCGCCTTGACAGCGGCACGACCGGTCATAACTCCGCGCGACGTCGTCAGGATGCTGGTGCCAAGACCGGCCAGGACTTCCGGAACATCGTCCCGACCGAAATAGACCCGGCGACCCGGACGGCTGATGCGCTGCACCCCGGTGATGATGCGCTCGCCTTGTGGCCCGTACTTGAGGAACAACCGCAGTAACTTGACCTGCGCCGTGGTCTTCGCCGACGTGTCGTCGAGGACCTTGAACCCCTGAATGTACCCCTCGTCCTGGAGAATCTGCGCGATGTCACTTTTGATCCGCGACGAAGGCATGTCCACACGAGTTTGCTTGGCGGTAACCGCGTTGCGGATCCGCGTCAGCATGTCGGCAATGGGATCTGTCATCTCTATTACTTCCTCTTACCAGCTGCTCTTGGTCACTCCGGTCACGTCGCCGTCGAGGGCGCGCTTCCGGAAGCACAGACGGCACAGCGCAAACTTCCGCATGTAGGCGCGTGGGCGTCCACACAGGTGGCACCGGTTGCGGAGGCGAACCTTGAACTTGGGTTTCTTCTGTTCTTTCGCGATCTTGGCGGTAGTGGCCATTTCTGTTTCTCTCGGCTCTGGGCTTTAGGCTCTAGGTTCGACGCTTACTGCCGGAACGGCATGCCGATGAACTGGAGCAGCTTGCGCGCTTCCTCATCAGTCTTTGCCGTCGTCACGAACGAGACATTCATGCCCCGCGCCTTGTCGACCTTCATGTAGTCGATCTCGGGGAACAGCAGCTGGTCGCGGAGACCAAGCGTGTAGTTACCGCGTCCATCAAAGCCTTTCGGGGACACGCCCTTGAAGTCGCGCACGCGCGGCAAGGCGATGGCAACAAGACGGTCGAGGAATTCCCACATGCGCTCGCCGCGCAGGGTCACCATCGTTCCGACCGGCTGGCCCTTTCTGACCTTGAACTGCGCAATCGACTTCTTCGCGCGACGCGCCACTGGCTTCTGACCAGTGACCCGGGCCAGTTCGTCCGAGCCCGTGTCGATGATCTTGACGTTTGACGTCGCCTCTCCGAGGCCCATATTGACGACGACCTTCTGAATCTTGGGCACCGCCATCACGTTGGTGTACCCAAATTCCTTGGTCAGAGCCGGAACGACGTCTTTCTTGTACTTCTCTTTGAGGCGGTTCATTTGTCGACCACTCCCTCACACTTGCGGCAGATCCGGACCTTGCGGCCATCACCAAGGAGCTTATGACCGACCCTCGTCTGCGCGCCACATGCCGGGCACACCAGCTGCACGTTGCTGGCGTGGACCGAGGCTTCGCGCTCGACGATGCCACCCTTGATATTTCGCTGAGGGTTGGCCTTCGTGTGGCGCTTGATCATGTTCACGCCTTCGATGACCAGGCGGTTCTTGTCCGGCTGCGCCCGAAGCACGCGACCTCGCTTGCCCCGGTCCTTACCGGTGATCACCAGGACGTTGTCATTCTTCCGAATCGGTGTTGCTGTACGGGACATGATTAGAGCACCTCGGGCGCGAGCGAAATAATCTTCATGAACTTACGTTCACGAAGCTCGCGCGCCACAGGACCAAACACGCGCGTGCCGATCGGATCTCGGTTGTCATTGATCAGCACAGCCGCATTCCGGTCGAATCGAATGTAGCTGCCGTCGCGGCGGCGCTGTTCCTTCGCCGTCCGGACAATCACCGCCTTGACGACTTGCCCCTTCTTGACGGTGCCTTCCGGCGTCGCTTCTTTGACCGACGCCGTGACGATGTCTCCGAGGCGCGCATAGCGACCCGTTGATCCGCCAATCGGATTGATGACCGCGATCTTGCGGGCGCCGGAATTGTCGGCCACGTCAAGAATCGATCGCATCTGAATCATGGTGGTGTCTCCTTAGACCGAAGCGGCCTGGCGCACAATGGCTTTGAGCGCCCAGCGCTTGCGACGGCTCATCGGACGAGTCTCGACGATCGACACGATATCGCCGGGCTTCGCGTCGCCCTTCTCGTCGTGGACCATGAATTTCGACGTCCGGCGCTCTGTCTTACCGTAGAGGCCGTGCCGTACCTGCCACTCGACGGCAACAACGATGCTCTTCTGCATCTTGTTGCTGACGACGACGCCAACTTTTTCTGATTTTTCGCTCATCGCTGTTCTCGCCTAGCCTTGCTTCTGACGGATGACCGTCTTGATGCGCGCGAGGTTGCGGCGAACGGTCCGCATCTTCTCGGGCACCTCAAGCTGTCCCATCGACTTCTGAATCCGCATCCTGAAGAGCTGATCCGATAGATCGCGCTCTTTCGCGCCAAGCTCGTCGACACCTGAGCCGAGCAGCTGCTTCTGGAGCTCCTTGATGTCCCTAAGCTTCATTAGACTTTCTCCTTGGCGAAGCGCGTCGCAAACTTGGTCATGATGGGCAGCTTCGCCGAGGCCAACTTCATGGCCTGACGAGCCTCCGTCTCCGAGACACCTTCCATCTCGAAAAGCACGCGGCCCGGCTTAATGACCGAGACCCACTGATCGGGCGCGCCTTTGCCCTTACCCATTCGGGTCTCCTGCGGCTTCTTGGTGATTGGCTTATCCGGGAACACGCGGACCCAGATCTTGCCTCCGCGCTTGACGAAACGAGTCATGGCGACGCGCGCCGCCTCGATCTGGCGCGCCGTCAACCAGCATGGCTCAAGCGCTTTCAATCCGTAGTCGCCGAACGACACGGCACCGCCGCGCCACGCCTTGCCGCACATGCGACCGCGCTGCTGCTTGCGGAACTTGACCTTCTTTGGCATCAACATAACGAAATCCTGACTCTCGCAATCTGGTTATCTGGTCATCTTGCCGCTTGGTGGTTGGCAGCCATCAGGCATGACCAATGCACCAGATTACAAAACCACCAAATGTCCGCTTCCTACCGCCGGTCGTCGCGCCGATCGTCACGACGCGGTGCAGGGCGCGGAGCGCGCTCCCTGCTGCTGAAGTCCTCTTCACGACCGCGCTGCGGCACGAGACG
>JBEBGG010000162.1:0-7592 GCA_040081555.1 Vicinamibacterales bacterium | reverse complement strand
TCCCTCCCAAGGTCGGGGCGCGGGCGGCCCATCTGCGCGAGACGCCAGGCTGCGAGGAACTCGGGCTCGATATCGACCTCGCTCAATGTCGCGGGCGGTTCGAGCGGCAGCACCGGCTCAGTATCCCACGCTGCTCCGAGCCGCAGAGGCCGGCGGTGTCGTCAGAACCATTGCCTTTCGCCTTTTGTTTGCGTATAGTGCCCCACATCCAAGAGGGCTCTGACCATGCTTCCGCTCACCAAACGGCAACGCGAGATTCTCGACTACCTCACCGAATTCATTCAGAAGAACGGCTACGCGCCGAGTCTCGAGGAAATCGGCAAGCGCTTCGGTCTCTCTTCGCTTGCCACGGTGCACAAGCACCTGACCAACCTGCAGGAGAAGGGGTTCATCAAGCGGGCCTGGAACCGGAGCCGCTCGGTCGAAATGGTGCCGACCCGCAGCGGGAGCCGCGCCGTCGAACTGCCACTCCTCGGCTACGTCGCTGCCGGCTCACCGATTGAGGCCGTTGCGTCAAACGAAACAATAGGTGTACCGGAAGACTTTGTCGGCAAACAGGACACCTACGTCCTGCGGGTCCGCGGCGATTCGATGATCGACGAACAGATTCGCGACGGCGACTTCGTCGTCGTCGAAGACCGCAAGACGGCCAACAACGGCGAGATGGTGATCGCCCTGCTCCGCGGGTCGGACGTGACGCTCAAGACCTTCTATCGGGAGCCGGCAGGCCGCATCCGCCTGCAGCCCGCCAACGCCACGATGCAGCCAATCTACGCCGCGGCAGACGACGTGCAGATTCAGGGCGTCGTCGTCGGAGTCATGCGGAAGTACTGACTCGCATTGGGTGAATGGGCCATTGGGTGATCCCGATCGCCAAGTAGCCAGTTCACCCCATTCAGACGACGCTCCGTGGGCTACCATTGGCGAATGTCTGACGCGCCTCAGAAGACCAAGCAGATCAACTTCACCATCGTCCCAGCCGAAGAGGCAAAAGACCAGCCAACGCCCCGAACCTACGCCAATTTCTGCGCGATCGCCCATACGCCGTTCGACTTCACACTCACCTTCTGTGAAGTGTTGCCGCTCTCGGAGAAGGACTTTCGGGAGGCCGAAAGCGAACATGTGGTCCATGCTCCGGTCAAGGCGAGCATTGTCGTACCGGTCCAGTTTGTGCCGAACCTGATCGCCGCACTGCAGGAACACTTGCGCGTCTTTTCGGAATCCCATAGCAACCCCGGCTGGAACAAGGGCGCCGGGCCTATTCACTGATCGCCTCCTTCCGCCGAGCCACGCGAGAGGGCACGCCATCGTGAAGACCGCACTCGACACCCAACGCATTCTTGACGCGCTCGAGTCGCAGCACCCGGACGCCGACACCGAGCTCGACTACACGACGCCCTTCGAGTTGCTGGTCGCCACGATTCTGTCGGCACAGTCAACCGACGCCGGCGTCAACGTCGTCACCCCCTCGCTCTTCAAGCGGTACGCCGACGCCGCAAGTCTGGCGGCGGCCGCGCCGCCAGAGCTCGAACAGCTCATCCACGCCACCGGCTTCTTTCGGCAGAAGGCTCGCGCGCTCATCGGCATGGCCAAGGCGCTGCAGGAGAAACACGGCGGCAACGTACCGGCCACGATGGAGGCGCTGGTCGAACTCCCCGGTGTCGGACGTAAGACCGCAAACGTCGTGCTCGGACATGCGCTCGGTGTGCCAGGCCTCCCCGTGGATCGCCATGTGCTGCGCGTCTCGAACCGCATCGGCATTGCCGAAGGCGACGACCCGGTGTCCGTCGAAGCGCAGATCGGCGAGAAGATGCCGAGGGCTCGCTGGACGAAGACCTCCGACACGCTGATTCTCCACGGGCGGCGCATCTGTAAACCGCAGCCCCTCTGCGCCGAATGCGCCGTGAGCCAGTGGTGCGACTACTTCCAGAACGCCGCCAGCGATGAATCGCGCACGAAGCCATCCTCGACGAAACGTCCTGCGGCGGCCCGACGCCAGGCGAGCACCTCGAAGACTGCCGCGGCGCCCGCACGCCGCAACGTCAGCCACGCACGCACCACGGCACGCAAGCGCCGATGACACGTGAGGCGTTTGAGGCGCACGTGGCCGACGCGCTTGCGAGCATCCCGCGCCGCCTGAGGGACGCGATGACGAACCTGGCGATCGTCGTCCACGATGAGCCGACTCGCGAGCTTCTCCGCGACGTGGGCATCACTCCGCCAGACACGCTCTTCGGGCTCTATCAAGGCACGCCGCTCACCGAGCGCCGTTGGGACTACGGCAACACCCTGCCTGACCGCATCCTGCTCTTTCAGGGGCCGCATGAACGGGAAGCCGCCGACGAGGCGGACTTGGTGGCGTCCATCGCGGAAACCCTGATTCATGAGATCGGCCACTACTTCGGGCTCGACGAGAAAGAGATTCAGGAGATTGAAGAGAAATACTGGCGAGGGCATGCCGACGGTCACTGATCGCCACGATCGACGCCACGACGGCGTCCGCCCACAGGCGCGCAAGCGTTTCGGCCAGCACTTTCTCGAATCCGTCTGGGCCGAGAAGGTCGTCGCGGCCGCGGCACCCGCAGCAGACGACACCTTCATCGAGATCGGCCCCGGTCCCGGTGCCATCACCAGGCCGTTGGCAGCGCACGCACGCGCGGTGGCCGCCTTCGAGATCGATCGCGACATGGTGCAGCACCTCGAGGTCGGTCGCCCGGAGAATCTACTGATCGTCGAGCGTGACTTTCTGAAAGTGACCGCCGCCGAGGTCGTCGAGGCGCTGTCCCGCCTGGGCGCTCCCGCGGATCGACCTGTGCGCGTGGCTGGGAACCTACCCTACAACGTCGCGTCGCCGATTCTGTTCAAGCTGATCGAACTGCGACAGGAAGGGGTCAGAATCGCTGACGCCACGGTGATGCTTCAGCGGGAGGTGGCCGATCGACTCCTCTCGGAGCCGGGCACCAGGGACTACGGCGTGCTTTCGGTGTTGATCGGCCACAAGGGTGATGTCACCCGACTGCTGAATCTGCCACCGGGCGCGTTTCGTCCACCACCGAAGGTGCGCTCCACTGTTGTGCGAATCGTGTTTCACCCCCCCATGCCGCCGGTGCGCTCGGACGCGCTGTTTGGCGCCCTCGTGCAAGCGGTGTTCACCCGCCGCCGGAAGGTGCTGTCCAACGCCCTGCTGGCCCATGCCGGCGCGGCCTCGGCCGGCGCCACCCGCGTGCTCGGACTGGCCGGCATCGACGGCCAACGGCGGCCAGAGACGCTCTCCATCGAAGAGTTCGCGAGATTGAGCGATGCGTTGAGCGATCTCTCTGGGCGCTAGACGCTAGGCGCTGGGCTGAGCGCTGGCGTCGAGGCTTGTACTGCCGATTCCACCGTGTTATAGTTCGTCTGGCTATCTCGTTCATCTGACGAGTGTTGCCGTCGATCCTTCCCCTCTTTTTTCAGGCGTCCCAGTCGCCTGACCGAGCCGCGCTAGCGGCTCCCGACGTCGTGTTTGGTCCGCCAGGATCTGGCCGCGGTGTCGGTGTGCTCAGGCCGCAGACAGCAATGCTCGATATCGTAGCCCTTGGCGGACTCGGCGAGTTTGGCATGAACATGCTCGCGCTGACGTGGGGCGAGACAACCCTGGTCATCGACGCGGGCGTGATGTTCCCGGATTCCGATCTGCTCGGCGTCGACCGCATCATTCCGGACCTGACCTACCTGCAGCAAAAAGGCGGGGCGGCCGCGCTCGTGCTGACGCACGGTCACGAAGATCACATTGGCGGCGTGCCCCACGTGATCCCGCACATCAACGGCCCGATCTACGGGACGCCACTGACCCTGGCGCTGGTTGAACCCAAGCTGAAGGAACACGGGCTTGACGACACGCCGACCGAAGTTGTGCGTCCGGGCGACCGCGTCACCGTCGGCCCGTTCGCGATTGAATTCATCCGCGTCACGCACAGCATTCCTGACTGCGTCGCGCTGGCGATCCACACGCCGCTTGGCGTCGTGCTCCACACCGGCGACTTCAAGATCGATCAGACACCGCTCGACGGCGAGCACTTCAACGTGCACCGCTTTGCCGAGCTCGGCGCACAGGGTGTGCTGGCATTGCTGGCCGATAGCACCAACGTGGACCGGCGCGGCTACACCGGCTCTGAAACAGACGTCGTCGACGCGTTCGAGGAAGTCTTCACGGCCGCGTCCGGTCGAATCCTTGTCGCGGCGTTCTCGTCCAGTCTCTATCGCATGCAGATCGTCATCGATCTGGCCGAACAGTTCGAGCGGAAGGTGGCCTTTCTCGGCCGCGGCATGAACCAGAATTCGGAGATCGCGCAACGCCTCGGCTATCTGCGCATCCCTGGCGGCATGCAGATTCGCGATGCTGATGTGGCCAACTACCCTCCGCAGGACGTGCTCTGCCTCGCCACCGGCACGCAGGGCGAGCCAATGGCCGCGCTCTCGCGCATCGCCATCAACGATCACCGCTACGTGAAGATCGCGCCAGACGATACGGTCGTGCTCTCGGCGCGTTCCATCCCCGGAAACGAAAAAGCCATTGGCCGCGTGATGAATCATCTGGCCCGCCGCGGCGCCAACGTGATCCACGAGGGCATCAAGCATGTCCACGTCTCAGGTCACGGCAGCGAGGAAGAACTGAAGCTGGTGCTCTCGCTAGTGCGCCCGCGCTACTTCATCCCAGTCCATGGCGAGTACCGGCAGCTGGCGCAGCACGCACGCGTCGCCGAACGCGTCTTTGCCGGGCGGCAGCCGAAACCCGAAGTCCTGCTCGCGGAAAACGGCGATATCGTGCGCTTTGACGAACGCGGGGCCAGACTCAACGGCAAGGCGCCCGTCGGACGCATCCTCATCGACGACACCCGCACCGGAGAAATCGGCGACGAAGTCTTGCGCGACAGACGTCACCTGGCCGAGGACGGCCTCTGCGTGCCGGTCGTCGCCATCAACAAGCAGACCGGCCTGCTCGAAGGCGTGCCGGAGATCGTCACGCGGGGCTTTGTCATGGAGAACGCGCAGGAATTGATCGCCGATGGCGCCAGGTTGCTGGCCGAAGTCGTCGAACAGGCCAGCATCGAGGAACGTACCGATCACGGCCTCATCAAGGAAAAGCTGCGCATCGAGCTGCGCCGGTTCTTCCGCAAACGGTCCGGGCGACGGCCATTCGTCCTGCCCGTGATCATGGAGGTCTGACAGGTGAAGGGTTCGACCAGTTCGCGCCGTGTCCGTGAATTCGTTGGCGTGGCGCTGTTTTTCGCCGCGCTGTTCTGGATTGTGTCGCTGGCTACCTACGATGCCAATGATCCGGTGTGGTTCTTCAGCACCGGCCTCAGGGAATCGCCGGTGAACTTCACCGGCAAGGTGGGAGCGTTCCTCGCCGAGTTGTCATTTCAGCTGGTGGGCTACAGCGCGTACGCGATTCCGGTGTTGATGGTAGTCGTGGGCTGGCACTACTTCTGGTGTCGAGCCGTTGACGCGGCAGGCACAAAGGTCGCCGGTGCGACGCTGCTCTTTGGCTGCCTGAGCACCTTCCTCAGTCTGGTGATGGGTAGTGTTGACGTGTCAGGCCGCACATTCCGCGCCGGCGGGTATGCGGGCGACTGGCTCGGCGGCGAAATGACGGCCTATCTCAATCGCACGGGCTCGATCATCATCGTGCTGACGCTGAGCGTGCTGGCGATCATCATCTCGACTCAGTTTTCCTTCGGACGGTTCGTGTCGTGGACGCTTGGCGCGGCGAGCCAGGGGGGAACGGCCGCGGTCGGTTCATTCCGCGAATGGCTGGAGGAACGACGCCGCGAACAGCAGCGCCGTGAAGTGATCGCCAAGCACACCAAGAAGGGTGCGCCGGCGCCGGAAATCAAGCCACCAGGCAAGCCGGCGCTCGCCGGCGAGGCCGCGAAGGCGCCAGCCAAACGCGCCGCGCTCGACAACATTCCGATGGTGGCCGCGCCAGTCGCCGCCAAGCCCATGGCGCCGCCGCCCCGGCCAAAGGTGACGATGCCAGCGCCGCCGTTGCCGCTCTCGGATCCAGATCCAGGCAAAGCGCCAGCCGAGCGCCGCAAAGGCGAGTACGCCCTGCCGCCAATGGCGCTGCTCGACGCGCCAAAGACCGAACGCAAGATCGACGAGCGCGAGCTCATGGATGGCGCGCGGCTCCTCGAAGAGAAGTGCCGCGAGTTCTCAGTAGAAGGTAGCGTCGTTCAGATTCATCCCGGTCCGGTCGTCACCACCTACGAGTTCAAACCGGACGCCGGCGTGAAGTATTCGAAGATCACCGGCTTGTCCGAAGATCTGTGCCTGGCGATGAAAGCCGAATCGGTATTGATCGACCGCATCCCTGGCAAGAGCACCGTCGGCATCCAGATTCCGAATTCCAATCGTGAGCAGATTTCACTCCGCGAGCTGCTCGAGTCAGAGATCTACCGGCGCTCCACCTCGAGGCTGACCCTGACACTCGGCAAGACGATTCACGGCGAGCCGTACCTGGCCGATCTCGCCACGATGCCGCACCTGCTCATTGCCGGTTCGACCGGGACCGGCAAGTCGGTCGGCCTCAACGCGATGCTGACCAGCGTGCTCTATCGCGCCACGCCGGAAGATGTCCGGCTGATCATGATCGACCCCAAGCGCCTGGAGCTCGGGATGTACGAGGACATCCCGCACTTGCTGACGCCGGTCGTCGTCGATCCCAAACAGGCCGCCAACGCGCTGCGCTGGGCCGTGCGCGAGATGGAGGAACGCTACAAGACGCTGGCCGCCGAGGGTGTGCGTAACATCGAGCAATACAACCGCAACGTCAGGCAGATGGTCGACGAGAAGCGGACGCCGAAGGACGGCGAGTACGCCAAGCCGCTCCCCTTCATCCTGGTCGTCATCGACGAACTCGCTGACCTGATGATGGTGGCCAGCAACGAGGTAGAACAGTGCATCTGCCGCCTGGCGCAGATGGCACGTGCTGTCGGTATCCACCTCATTCTGGCGACGCAGCGACCGTCGGTGGACGTCATCACCGGTCTCATCAAGGCGAACATGCCGTCGCGAATTTCGTTCCGCGTGTCGTCAAAGATCGACTCGCGCACAATTCTCGACGCGAACGGCGCAGAACAACTCCTCGGCAAGGGCGACATGCTCTATCTGCCGCCGGCGTCCTCCCGCTTCATCCGCTTGCACGGCGCCTATATCTCCGAGCAGGAAAGCGCGCGCCTGGCGAGTTTCCTGCGGAAACAGGGCAAACCGAACTACGACGAGACGATCACCGCCGAAGAGAAGACCGTGGGACCCGACGGCGTCGACATGGACAAGGACGAGTTGTACGACGAGGCGGCCCGGATTATCGTGTCAAGCGGTCAGGCGTCCATTTCGTTCCTGCAGCGCAAGCTGCGCATCGGATTCAGTCGTGCAGCACGGCTCGTCGACATGATGGAAATGGAAGGACTGGTCTCGCCGGCAGCCGGCGGCAAAGCTCGGGAGGTGCTCGTGGACAAGGGCTACTTCGACGAAGTGGACGCGCAGCTCCGATGACGCGCCGAGATCTCGCGCCATTGACGCTGCTCCTCGCCCTCGTGCTGGGCGGGGCA
>JBEBGG010000041.1:0-26684 GCA_040081555.1 Vicinamibacterales bacterium | reverse complement strand
AATATTGTCGATCACCGGCTTGTTCACCGTCAGGGCCGCGAGCTGCGCGTTGGTCGGTGCGACGTGCCCGAGAAACAGGTTGCCGAGATCGGCCGTCATTTTCTCGACGCCGGCGCTGGCACCGTAGAACGCCTGATTGCGATCCCGATCGATGAAGCGATATCGCTGATCGCTCATCACCACCGCGGTGAAACCGACGAGCAAGGCAGACATCAGCATCATCACGAGCAGCGTCGTGATCATCGCCATTCCGTGTTCGTTGGCCGTGTTGCTGCGCATGGTCGTCATGGTCCTTACTGCGAGATGTAGTTGTCGATGCTCGCCAGGCTGCGAACATCGACCGCAGTCGTAATGTGGTTGCGGATGTAGTCAAGCGACGGACGCGAGATCGCCTCCGAGCGCACGCCGACGTGAATGTTGACCTTCCGAATCTGGTTGGCCGTATAGGTCACCCCGGCCGTCGTATCGGTGTAGGGCAGGGACGGGATGTCTGACGGGTTGTTGACGCCGTCCACCAGGTCGTAGGTCAGGTCGAGATCCTCGACCACACCGGCCAGCGCTTGCGGAAGGAAGTTATTGACCTGCCGCACCAAGCGCGGCGCACCTGGCGTCG
The DNA here is from genome assembly GCA_040081555.1 of Vicinamibacterales bacterium. Lineage (GTDB taxonomy): Bacteria > Acidobacteriota > Vicinamibacteria > Vicinamibacterales > CAVVIG01 > CADEEX01. The sequence continues at coordinate 26,071 of JBEBGG010000041.1, read as the reverse complement.
TGACGCTGTCGACGTAGTAGGTGACCATCATGGCGCGGAACAGCGAGGTCTTCTCCGTCCATGCCGTGGCCGTGCTCGGGGTGTCCTTGATCTGCATGATCGTGCCCTGCGCGGCACTACGCTGGTTGAAGTTGAACCAGTCACTGGCGTCGAAGTAGAGGTGCGTCGAGTCCTTGCGGGTCACGGTCTGAATCGCCATGCCGCGCGGGTTCTTGAACATCACCAGATCGCCGACGTTCATCGCCGGCGTATCGTTGGCCGGATCCCCGATCAGCCAGATCGAGTTGGCGGGTAGCGTCACAAAGGCGCCGGCGGGGTCGATCACACCCTCGTTTGGATCGGTACCGCCGGTCGGTGGGGTCTCGATGACCGGCATGAACGCGTCGATGGTCATCAATGTCACGATGTCACTTCTGGTGCCATTGACGGTGGGCCCGAGCAGATAGCCCGTCGTGATGTCTGGCAGATTCGTCGTCGTCGCGACGTTGAACGTCATGGTCTGGGCTGGCGGGGCGGGCCGGGTCACCGCCACCGCGCCGCTGCCGTTGGGAATCGGAATGCCCTCAGGTCCGATGATCCGACCCGCCTGCATGAAATCCTTGACCATCTGGTTCACGCCGGCTCTCAGATTCTGGTTGGCATCGCCCATTTGTGAGGCGGTGTCGTTCACGAGAACGGCGTTCTGAAACGTCGTCAGCGCCGACCCGATCAGCGTCAACATGATCGTTGTGCTGATGAGCAGTTCCGTGACCGAGAGACCGTCTTCGCGGAATAGTCTTCGCATGATGGTTCTACGAATATGCCGAAATGTAGGTGGAAAGGGCGTAGGTACGAGTCGCCGTGCCAACCTTGTAGGTGAGCGTGACGGTGATGGAGCGCAGCTGGCCACCTTCACCCGTGACATCGCGTATCGCGATCTCGCGCGTGTAGTTGGTCAGCGTCACATTCTTGTCGTCTTCGGTGTTGAAGATCTTGTCGGCGCCAGGGCTGGGAATGCTCTCGATCGCGGTGGAATCGTCTGCGGTGTTGACGAGACCATCACTGCCCGCCGTCGTCAGCGGCTGGGGGCCGTCCAGGAATACGCCGTTGTCTGAGCCCGAGGCACCCTGGACGTTACGAATCTTGTCCCACTTCAATTTGTGTGAGTCGCGCGCCGCAAACACCGCCTCGATGGCCTGAGTCGCCTTCTGCGTCACGATGACGTCGCCTGGTGCGGTGCCAAGATTCTGCATACCGGCCGACAACACGGCGGCCGCGCCGAGCACACCGGTCGTCAACACCCCGAGCGCGAACATCACTTCAACGAGCGAGAATCCCTGTTCCGACGATTTCGGCATGACTACACCAGCTTCCAATTTCTGCCATCCCACCGGTAGCCTCGAATGCGTCCGGTCGACCCAAGCACGGTGACGGCGCGCGCAGAGACGCTGGCAGAGGGGATGGCAAGGAACACGCTGCCATTGAGTGATGCACCGTCCTGATTGACGAGGGTGCCGTCAGGAGAGAACTTGATGTTCGAGACGGTGCCAAAGGCGATGGCGGCGTCCTTGCCAAACGCGTCTGGCGTGTCTGGGACCCCGGTCAGCAGGGCGTAGCTGACGCCCCCTTCGATGAGGACCGAGCCGATAGTGGTGGTGCCAGGCCCTGGAACCTCCTCCCGGATGATCTCGATTTTGTTCGGATCGGTAAACGTGACGCGCATGTACCGGCGCTGCGTGATGGCCAGTTCGCGCGCGGTGCGCATCTGTGCCATGACGACGCGCATGCCACCGTCGGCCTTCATCGCCGGGCGCGCATTCGTCATCGTCATCGTCGCCATGCCCGCGACGACGGACATGATCCCGAGGACCAGCATGGTCTCGACCAGCGAGAAGCCGCCCTGCCCCCGCAACGACCGTCGTATCTTCATGCCCTCACACAGCGCAAGGGCCGCACCAGTTCCACCCGCGCCCACAAATCGGCGTTAACTCGATGCGGGGCAGCGACTTGTCAACATCTGCACTGCCGAGGGAGAGGCGAGCCTTCGCTCAAATCCGTAAGCCGGGTCCTGAAAGTGAACGCGGCTCGAGCGTTGGCGGTAGGAACCAGGAGCGGGCGCAGACGTGCGCAGCGGCGTGCGAGTGGGAAGAAGCGTGCGGCGGCGTTACTGGCGCGACAACGAGCTGACGGTAAGACCCACCACGAACACGACCGCCGCCCCAATCAGGTTGTGCCAGAGAAACGCGATTGGCGTCGTGAAGGCAACGGTCAGCACCACGACCATGCCCGCCACCAGTCCGTAGAACGCGCCGACACCGTTGGCGCGCTTGGTCATGATGGCGAGAATGAACACGCCGAGAATCGACCCGTAGAAGAACGAGCCGTAGCGATTCACGACTTCGATGAGCGACCCCTGGTTCGACGCGTAGAGCGCGACGACACACGCGAAGAGTCCCCACCCGGCCGTCGCGATTTTCGACACCCGGAGGTAGTGCGCGTCTGTGGCGTTCCTGACAAAGAGACGACGGTAGAAATCGATCACCGTCGCCGACGACAGCGCGCTCAGCTCGCCCGATGAGGCCGACATGGCCGCCGCGAACATCGCGGCAATCATCAGCCCGGCCAGCCCCATCGGCATCATCGTCGTGATGAACGTCGGGAACACATAGTTGACGTCGGTATACCTCGCATCGCCGGTCGTATCCTTCACCAGCTGCATGGCCTGCGCACGAATGCTCTGCACCCGGCGGTCGGCAGCAACAAACCCCGCCTCATCGTCGACCGTTGCGGCGGCGCGGCGTGCTGTGAACGCCTCGTCAAACTGCTGCTGAAGACCGGCGTACTCGCCCGCCCGCGCGCTCGACGCAATCTGCGCGTCGTGCGTGTGATTGAAAAGCATCGGCGGCGTGACGAACACGTAGAAGACAAACACCAGCGCCCCCGTCCCGAGGACGAGCAATTGCAGTGGGATTTTGACAAACGCGCTCATCATCAGCGAGTGGCGGCCTTCGTCAATCGACTTGGCCGCGAGGTAGCGTTGCACCTGACTCTGGTCACACCCAAAGTACGAGAGATGCAGGAACAGTCCGCCGAGCAGCCCTGACCATAGCGTGTAGGTCTCTCGAGGATCGAAGCGTAGGTCGATCGCCGTCAGCCGTCCGGTGGCGCCGGCAATCCGCATGGCCTGCCCCATTCCAACGTCGTGCATGATGCCGTAGATCAAAACGCCGACGGCGGCAAACAGGCTGGTGACAATGATGACCATCTGCTTGACGTCGGTCCACGCCACTGCCTGGACGCCGCCAATGCTGGTGTAGAGCACCATCGGCACAGCCAGCGCCAGCACGGTCGTCGGAATGCTCCAGTCGAGAATCGTCGACAACACCACGGCCGGCGCCGCCATCGTCACGCCGAGCGACAAGGCCCGGCCCACCAAGAAGAGAAAGCTCGTCGCCGTGCGAGTGCGCACGTCGAAGCGCTGCTCCAAATACTCGTAGGCCGTAAAGACGCGGGCCCGTGTGAAGAACGGCACAACGGTCAGCGACAGAATGATCATCGCCAGCGGCAGACCGAAGTAGGACTGCACGAAGCGAAGACCGGTGGCGTATCCCTGGCCCGTGGTGCCGACCAGCGTGATGGCGCTGATTTGCGTCGCCATCACAGAGAGCCCGACCGTCCACCAGGGCAGCGATCGGTTCCCGAGAAAGTAGCCCTCGACCTTGTCGTTTCCCTTGGAGCGTCGCAAACCATCGACGACGACGTAGGTGAGGTAGACGATGACGACCGCCCAGTCGAAGGATCTCATCGATACACCCAGCCAACCAGGTACAACAACGCGATGATGACCGCCTCGAGGAGCAGCGCCGCAATGTAGCGGCCCGTCATTGGCGTGTCGCCAGGTTCGTGCATCGGCGGGGGCGCTGGCGACATCACAGCGAGGCCGCCTGTGCGCACATCGTCTGCTGAGCGACCGTCAGCGCGCGGGTCCGGCTCTCGAGCCACGCATGGTCCGCCGCCAGTTGGCGCTGAGACGCAGACACTGCACTTGCGGTCTCCTCGGGCGCCGGGCCGCCATAAGTCCGGCGGACCTCGACAAAATGCCGTGGGCTCAAAATGCGATCGAGCGCCTCTCGCGAATAGAGGATCGGAGCGGGCAACAACGATGCTGAGACGTCCGCCAGCAGTGCCGCGAGCGGACGTTCCGGCTGCTGCTCCCGCGCTGACATCAGCGCGCTCGAGATACCGTGCGCCATTCGAAACGACAGCCCGTGGTCGCGAACCAGCGTATCTGCAAGTTCGGTGAGCGTCGCCCACCCATCGCCGGCGCTCGCCTCAAGCTTCGCGGCATCAAATTCCGCCGTCCGCATCGCCGCCGACACGAGCGTCAGCGTGCGACGGGCGTCACGGAACATGCCAAACACCAGTGGCTGCAGATCGTCTTCCGTGTCGACGATATCGCCAAACGGCGTGTTGTGGACGCTGGTCACGACGGCCTGCGCCTGGCCGAGAGCCCTGCTGCCGATGGCGCGGGCGTGTTCGAGCGCCACGGGATTGCGCTTCTGCGGCATGATGCTGCTGCCCTGCACGAACCCGTCGCCGAGACGGAGATAGCCGAACTCCGAGGTCGACCAGAGCAGTAAGTCTTGCACCACTCGCCCCAGTCCGGCCAGCAGCACTGTGACCGCGGCGGTGCTCTCGAGCAGGTAGTCCGCCGTCGCAATGCTGCCGTAGGTATTCCTGGTCGGCCCGTCAAAACCTAGCAGCGAGGTGGTTGTATTGCGGTCGATGTCGAAGCCCGTGCCGGTGATGGCGCAGGCACCGAGCGGATTCTGGTTGGTGCTGCCGTAGGCGGCTCGCAGCCGAATCGTGTCCCGCTCGAGCTGTTCGATGACCGCCAGCAGGTAGTGCGCGACGGTGGACGGTTGAGCACGCTGGGTGTGGGTGTGGAGCACGAGCACCGTGTGCAGGTGCTGGGCCGCCAGATCGAGCAGCGTCCTTCGAAGGTCAAGCGTCGCGCCGATGAGGCCGAGCAGGCACTCCCGCTGTCTCATGCGGTACATCGTCATGTCGATGTCATTGCGGCTGCGCGCGGTGTGCAGGCGACCGGCGACGTCCTCACCGCAAGCGGCGACGATCAGCCGCTCGATGTAGAAGAATAGATCTTCATACGTCCCGTCGTAGCGGACCTCGCGGATGTCGGACTGCAGGATGCCGTCAAGCGCCTCGCGAATCGCGTGGGCGTCGGTACGCGAGACAATGCCCCGTCCGGCCAACATGACGAGATGCGCGTACTGGATGGCCATCAGCGGCGACAGCAACTCCGCCTTCGCATCCTCGAAGTTGTCGTTGAGCACGCAGGCGATGTACTCGGGCGCAAAGCGCATGACGGCAGAAGTATACGAGGTTGCGCAGAAACGGGACCAAACCGTGTTACTGCCGACCCAACCAGGAGTTTCGGAACGCTCGCTGATCAGAGCTGATCTCGTTCCCGACCTGCTCCACTGCGACCATCTCCATCCGGGGATCGCCTTCCAGATGCACTCGAGCCGTCCGCGTCACGCCGGAGCGATCGACACACTCCACCGATAGGACGTCACCAGGCTTGTGACGACGGATCGCGTTGCTGACATCTGTCGCGGTCTGTACGCGGGCACCATCGACCGAGCGAATGACATCGTCGAGGTCGAGCCCCGCCTTGAATGCCGGGGTGTTGGTGAGTGGCGGCGCGGAGACGCGAAGGCCGTCGCGCTGTTCGAAGTGAAGGTCTCCCCACCAGGCGTCGGTACTCCGTCTCCGCAGCCCGACGCCGGCGGGCCTGAGGAGCGCGGCGTAGTCCGGCAGTTCGCGCCCGTGCACGTACCGCGCGAAGAACTCCTGTGCGAAGGTCGCGTCGCCACTGACTTCAGCGAGCCTCTGTTGTGCGTCGTCGAGCGTGTACGGGCGATCGACGTGGCCTTCTCGGGTCGAGGTGCCGCCGTGCGTGCGCCACATCGACCGCATGAAATCGTCGAGCGTCACGCGGCCCTGGCTCCGACCCCGCAGTGAGAGATCGAGCGCCAGAGCGATCGCGCCGCCGTACGGATAGTAGGAGATGTAGGCGCTCGCCCAGTTGGTGCGATCGATCGTCCGGCCGCCATCCGTAAACGGCGCCATCTGACTCATCTCGACCGGGGAATGAAAGTCTCGGCCTGGGCTAAGCGCAATTGCCTGGACCAGGCCATTCATCGTCTGCAGGGTGTCGGCCAGCGGCGCGAGACCGGCCCGGCTCAGACTGAGCGGGCCGTAGTACTGGGTGAAGCCTTCAGCCAGCCACAGCTCCCCCGACATGTTGGCCCGTTCGAAATCGAACGGCTCGAGCGAGCGGGGGCGGATGCGCTCCACGTTCCAACCGTGGAAGAATTCGTGCGCAACCGTGTCCAGCAGGCTGTCGCGGTTGTCGCGAATCGAACCGCTCGAACTGATCACCGTGCTGTTGCGGTGCTCCATGCCATCGCCATTGGCCCACGGCAGGTAATCTGCGAGGAACGTGTAGTGACCGGGCTCGTAGCGAGGGTACTCGTGGAAAATGTCCTTCTCAACACGCACGATTTTCTCGACGTCCGCCACAAAGTCGGTGAGTTCCGCCTCCGTACCTGTGTGGTGGGCGGCGAAACGAAAGACACTGCCGTCGACCTCGAATGTCCGCAACGAATACGCGGCCAACTCAGTGGGGCTATCCATCAGATATTGCAGGTTGGGAGCCGTGAACTGAAACGGCGTCGTCCCCTTGTGCAGTTGGGTCGCCACCTGCCACCGAGCGTCCGGCGGCACGAAGGTCAGCACGGCGCCGCGGTCGTCCAGTCCTTTGGCAAACATGATTACCGCCGGCATGTTCATGTGGGCGTGCGTGCGATCGACACCAAGATACGTGCCGTCGACGCGATCGCCAAACACCTTGTAGCGGACGGTGACGGTGGCCGCAGGCCTACCCACGGTCCAGCCATACGGATCCGGTCGAGTCACCACAAGTGGGCTGCCATCGGCTGACACCGCCTCGACGTCGTACACGTTCTTTGCGAAGTCGTGGAGCGAGTAGCGCCCTGGCGACGAGCGGCTCATGCGCAATTCGAGCGGCGCGGCCTCGAGCTCGGTGAAGGTCGCCTCCACCTGCACCCAGTGATGCTCGGGGCTCGGGAACGTAAAACGATAGGCGACTGGTGACGCACCGCGAAGGTCAGGTCCGGCAAACGCCATCGCTGCGCAGATGCTCCCGAGGAGGACTGCGCGCAGTCTCAACTGTCTGGTCATCGTAGATCTTCGTCGTTCGTAGCGAGGTGCACGGGGCTCGTCGTACGGATGCGGCACTTGTCGCTCACGCCTACGGTCTCAGACCTGCGAGCGCCTGTGCAATGAACTCCTGCTCCGGCAACGCTCCCAATATTTCCACCCGATCGTCGACGACGGTCTTGGGCACACCGGTGACGCGATACCGGCTCGCCAGGTCCGGATACTCGGTGGCTTCGACCGCGTAGGCGGTGATGTTCGGATTGAGGAACGCCATTTCATGCGCCAAGGTCACCGCGCGGGGGCACTGGGGACAGGTTGGCGTCGTGAACACGTGGACCGTCATCGGCCGGTCGACCGCAAGGACCAGCGCACGGCTCTCGTCGAGCAACCGCGAATCGCCGATGCCAACCAGCACAATCGCGCGCACCAGCGAGATGAACTCGTAGCCGGCGGGCGTGCCAAGGAAGCGGATGTGCGAATCTCGCTCTCGGCCATCCGCATCCTGCCAGACGATGGCGAGGGCCGGAACGTGATCGATGCCATAGGCATTGGCGCGTTCGCGCTCAGTCGAGAAATCGATTTCTTCGACAGTGATCCGATCCGAGAGGGGCGGCAGCTCCTCGATGACCTGCCGCGCCTGCGCGCAGGTCTCACAGTCGTCAACGCGCGAAAAGAACAGCAGGCGGACGGGATGCTTCAGCGCCGAGAAGTCCGCCCGCAGCTTCGCTTGATCGTCGGTTGAAATCAAAGACATCGGGGCTACTTGAAGAGGTCGTCGAAGGCTTGCCGCGCGCTCGGTCCGCCGCCGGGGCCAGTTGCGGCCGGTGTGCCGGTCTGCCGCTCGACTGTGGTGCGCGGCTCGAACAAGGCGCAGTCGTTGCCATCGTCTTTGGGGGCGACTCGTGCGAGCAGCGTCTGCCCGCATTCGAACCGCGCACTCGTGTCGAAGAACTGGCAGTTGATACAACTGTGCACCGGAACGCTGCAGCGTTGGCAGCGAGTGCCTGACTCGACCGGAATGGCCAGACGATTGCCACAGCGAGCGCACTTGAATACCTCGTGCGAGGCCATCAGATTGGGCGTCTTTGGGCCAGCCGCATCCTGCAGCTGGCGGCCTGGCGTACGTTCGGCGGGCGGCTTCGGCGCGCGTGGCGGCTGGCGCTCGCCGCGGGGCTCGTCCTGATAGCCGCGTTGCTTGTACTTTCGATCACTCACTGACGCATCATTATCCAACCTCAACGCGGTGGGGGGAGGGAATATCTCCGGTCGACCGTCAGTGCTATTCTGTCCGCCCTTCATTTTCAGGAGTCGTGGTGCACCTACGCCCCCTCGGTACGGCGATCGGTCTGCTGGTACTTCTGGCTCAGCCCTTCGGTGTCCCCGCCGGCGCTCAGGTGCGGCGGCCGATGACACTCATCGACCTGGCCGAGGTTCCGCGGGTACAGGACGCACAACTCTCGCCAGACGGCCGCTTCGTCTCGTATCAGCTGGCGCGCGCCGACTGGAGGGCCAACCGACAGGTGGCGCATCTGTTTCGACAAGCGGTCGCCGGCGGCGCACCGGAGCAGCTGACCTCCGGCGACGCGGGGGAGACAAGCGCGCGGTGGTCGCCGGACGGCCAGACGTTGCTGTACCTTTCTCGGGCCGAGAGTGGCTTGCAGATTTTTCTGGTCCCCTCGGGCGGAGGTCCGCCGCGGCAGCTCACACACCACGGGACCGGCGTCTTCGGCGGCGCGGCGCCGCAGTGGTCGCCCGATGGCTCATCCATATTCTTTCTCGCGTCTGATGCACAGGCCGATCTGGTGCGCCAGCGCCAGCGGCTCAAAGACGACGTCTACGCCTACGACGAGGATTTCCTGCAGCGACATCTGTGGAGGGTGACCGTCGGCGACGGGACCGAGCTGCGGATCACTACTGGGTCGTTTTCGGTGATGTCATTCAGGCTGTCGCGAGATGGTTCCCGTATCGCACAGCATCGTGCGCCGTCGCCGCTCATCGCCGACATCACGCGCGGCGAGGTGTGGACCAGCGACGTGGTCGGCGGTGCCACCCGCGTTATCACCAGCAATCGCGTCGAGGAGCTGGAGGCGGAGTTCTCGCCAGACAATTCGCAGTTGCTCTTTCTCGCCGAGGCGAATGAGCGACTCGAGCCCACCTACCGTTCTTCCATCTTCCTCGTCGGCGCCGCCGGCGGAGCGCCGCGCCGGTTGCTGCCCCAGTTTCCCTACGCCGTCGAGCACGCTACTTGGAGTCCGGACGGGAAGAGCGTGTTGGCGGTGGTGAACATGGGTGTTCACAGCGAGATCTTCTCGATTGAGGTCGCCAGCCGGCGCCCGCGGGCCCTCACTGACGGTCAGCACTCGGTGCAGTTCTGGAGCGTGGCGCCGTCGGCGGGTCGGATGGTCTTTCAGCTGGATGAGCCAGCTCGGCTCGGCGACGCCTGGGTCATGCCGGTCGGGGGCGGGACGTCGACGCGGGTCACTGGCGTGTATGACTCGCTGGCGCACGACTTCGAGCTGCCTCGCCAGGAGAAGGCCTCGTGGCGGGGGGTGGACGGAGCCACGGTAGAGGGAGTCCTCTACTACCCCTCTGGTTATCAATTGGGCCAGAGGTACCCTCTGGTGGTCCAGTTGCACGGGGGACCTCAGGAATCAGACAAGTTCGGCTACGGCCCAGGGTTCATCGTCAACTACGTGCCGGTCCTGACGAGCCATGGATATGCGGTCTTAAGACCAAATTTTAGAGGCAGTGCCGGGTACGGCGACGTATTTCTTCGAGATGTGGTTGGTAAGTATTTTAAAAACATGCACTTCGACGTGATGGCTGGCGTTGACTCTCTGGTGGCGCGGGGTATCGCCGATCCAGATCGACTGGCCGTCATGGGGTGGAGCGCTGGTGGTCATTTAACCAATAAACTGATCACATTCAGCCATCGCTTCAAAGCCGCTGCCTCATCAGCGGGGGTAGCCAACTGGATTTCGTTATTTGCCCAAAGTGACATCCGGTCGAGCAGGACCGCTTGGTTTGGGGGAGTGCCCTGGGGTCCAGGGGCACCCATCGACCTGTTCTGGAACAGCTCGCCGCTGAAGGATGCGAGCCGTGTGCGCACGCCCACGATTTTCATCGCCGGAGAGAACGACAGCCGTGTGCCCATGTCCCAGGCGGTTGAGATGTATCGCGCGCTGCGGGCCAATGGCGTGCCTACGCGCCTGTGGGTCGCGCCTCGTGAGGGCCACCAGTGGAGTGAGCTCCGTCACCAGATCGCCAAAGCGAACCTGGAAATGGAGTGGTTCGATCGGCACGTGCGGGAACGCCCGTACGTGTGGGAACGTGCGCCGGGTGACCCTCCGGAGGTGAAGAACTCTTCATTTCCGCAGTAATTCCACCTGAACTTGACGGCTACGTGAAAAGTTTCACAAAATAGTTATCACGCGTGCATTCCATTTCAGGTATAGAATCTCGCGTCCGTCGGCGCACCAGTTTTCTTTCCTCTGAGGTTTGTCGGGCCTTGCGAAGCGCCCGCTGATCAGATGTCGCAGATCTTTCATCGCAGCGCGAATACTCTCTCGAAGGTCAGCATCTTCGGCGCGGTGTTTCTCATCGCCGGATTGCTCGGCTTGGTCATGCAACTCGGGCGCTCCTCTTGGGTAACGCGGGCACAGAGCATACGAGAGCAGCCCATTCAGTTCAGCCATGAGCGTCATGTCGCCGGTAACGGCATCGATTGTCGCTATTGCCACACGTCGGTCGAAGAGTCGCGGTTTGCCGGTATCCCGCCGACCAAGACCTGCATGAACTGTCACTCGCAGATTTTTGCCGACAGCCCCTTCCTGGAACCGGTACGTGCCAGCTTCCGCAACAACACGCCGCTCGAGTGGACGCGCGTCCACGATCTGCCTGATTTCGCCTTCTTCGATCACAGCATTCACGTGAACAAGGGGGTCGGCTGCACGACGTGCCACGGTCAGGTCGACAAGATGCCGCTGATGTATCAGGAAAACTCACTCCAGATGGAGTGGTGCATTAACTGCCATCGCAATCCCGAACAGTACGTGCGGCCGAAAGACGCAGTGTTCCGCGTCGATTACGTCCCGCCGTCCGATCAAGCCGAACTCGGTAAGCGGCTCGTGGCCGAGTACCAGATTCAGAAACTGACGAGCTGCTCCACGTGTCATCGATGACGACGACCGGCAAGGCATTCTGGCGGACGCTCGACGAACTGGCGGACGAACCGTCATTCCGCGAGCGCCTGTACAAAGAATTTCCCACTGAAGTCGAGACGATCACCGACCCGTCAACCAGACGCACCTTCTTGAAGCTCATGGGTGCGTCGCTGGCGCTGGCCGGTGTGACGGCCTGTACCAAACAGCCGGTCGAAATGATCGTCCCGTACGTGCGCCAGCCCGAGGAGCTCGTCCCGGGCAAGCCGCTCTACTTCGCGACAGCCATGACCCTTGGCGGAGTCGCCACAGGCCTGGTGGTCGAAAGCCACGAAGGGCGGCCGACAAAGATCGAGGGCAATCCCCAGCACCCTGGCAGCCTCGGTGCGGCCGACGTCTTCGCGCAGGCGGAAATTCTCGGACTCTACGATCCGGACCGACTACGGACCCTGACCAACACCGGCGAAATCCTCCCGTGGTCGGCGTTTTTGGCCACGGCTCGCGCCACCGTCGCCGCCCAGGCGGCTCTCCAGGGCGCCGGCATCCGGATCCTCACCGAAACGGTGAGCTCGCCGACCCTGGCGTGGCAGCTGGCGGATCTCCTACGTCGTTTCCCCGCAGCCAAGTGGCATCAGTGGGACCCGGCGGGCCGCAATAACACGCGCCTCGGCGCCCATCTGGCCTTCGGCGAGTTCGTCGACGCCCACTACAAACTCGAGGGCGCGGACATCATCGTCTCGCTCGACGCCGATTTCCTCGGCGGCGGTCCCGGCTCGCTGCGTTATGCGCGCGAGTTCACCGCGCGCCGCCGTCCGGCCGAAGCCGAACGGATGAACCGTCTGTATGCCATTGAATCGATGCCGAGCCTTACCGGCTCGCGCGCCGATCACCGCCTGGCTCTCAAGCCGAGCGAGATTCCGGCCTTCGCCGCCCAGCTCGCGGCGGGCGTCGGTGTCGGCACGGCCGCCGCGGCCGGTGGCGAGTCCGCCAAGTGGGTCGCGGCCATCGTCAAGGACCTGAAGGCGCATCGCGGCAAGAGCGTGGTCATGGCCGGCGAATCGCAGCCCCCAGCCGTGCACGCACTGGTACACGCCATCAACCAGGCAATCGGCAACGCCGGCCAGACCGTGATCTACACCAATCCGGTTGACGCGGCACCAGTCGATCAGGTGGCGTCGATCCGAGAGCTCACCGCAGACATGGAGGCCGGCAAGGTCGACCTGCTGCTGATTCTCGGCGGCAACCCGGTCTATACCGCGCCCTCAGATCTGAACTTCGCGCGCGCGCTCGACAAGGTGCAGACGCGTGTGCGTCTGGGCCAGCACGAAGACGAAACCGCGGAACTTTGTCACTGGCAGATTCCCGAGACGCATTTTCTCGAGCAGTGGAGCGACGCCCGCGCGTTCGACGGCACAGCATCCATCGTCCAACCGCTGATCTCCCCCCTCTACGACGGCCGCTCGGCACACGACGTGTTGTCCGCGTTCAGCGAGCATCCGGAAAAGACGGCGCATGACTTGGTGCGTGAGTACTGGGCCGCACAGTGGAACACCTCGGTGAACTCGATCGAGTTCGATCGCGCCTGGCGCCGGGCCCTGCACGACGGCGTTCTGGCCAACACGGCCTACGAAGAGCGCCGCGTGGAGGTTGGGTCCCTGCCGTCCCTGCCCTCGGCGGAAGCCTCAGGCTTCGAGGTCGTCTTTAAAGTCGACCCGTCGGTATACGACGGTCGCTACTCGAACAACGGCTGGTTACAAGAGACTCCGAAGCCGATCACTCGCCTCACCTGGGATAACGCGGTCCTGGCGAGCCCGGCAACAATCGCCAAGCTGAAGGCCGAAGGCACCATTTCGTCGCGCGGCGGTGAGCACGGGCAGATCGTCAGCGAGCTTGTGAAGCTCACGATCGGGGCTCGCACCATCGTCGGCGCGATCTTTCAAGTCCCCGGGCACGCGGACGATTGCCTGACGGTGCATCTCGGCTACGGCCGGAGCCGGGCAGGACACGTCGGCACCGGCACCGGCTTCAACGCCTACGCCCTGCGCACCAGCGACGCCTTGTGGTCGGCCGCTGGCGCCACGGCCACGCCGACAGGCGACACCTACTCGTTGGCCTGCACGCAGTACCACCATCTGATGGAAGGGCGCGGCATGATCCGCGCGATTACGTCAGAGGAGTTCCTGCATGAACCCGAGAAGATGCACGAAGGGTTCGAGGCGCCACCGCGGACACTGACCCTGTACCCCGAATTCAAGTACGAGGGCTACAAGTGGGGCATGTCGATTGACGTCAACGCCTGCATCGGTTGCAACGCGTGCGTGGTCGGCTGCACGGCTGAGAACAACATTCCGGTCATCGGCAAGGACCAGGTGATGCGCGGCCGTGAAATGCACTGGCTGCGCGTCGACACCTACTACACGGGCGACAGCGCTAACCCGCTCGAGACCTACTTCCAGCCGGTACCGTGCATGCAGTGCGAGAATGCGCCCTGCGAAGTGGTCTGTCCGGTGGGCGCCACTGTGCACAGCGACGAAGGCCTGAACGACATGGTCTACAACCGTTGCGTCGGCACGCGCTACTGCTCGAACAACTGCCCGTACAAGGTGCGTCGCTTCAACTACCTGCTCTATCAGGATTTTGAAACGCCCAGCCTGAAGCTGGCACGTAACCCTGACGTGACAGTGCGTAGCCGCGGTGTCATGGAAAAGTGCACATACTGCGTGCAGCGCATCAACAGCGCGAAGATCGATTCCGAAAAGGCCGGACGCCGGATTGCCGATGGCGAAATCAAGACCGCCTGTCAGCAGACGTGCCCGACCGACGCCATCATCTTCGGCGACCTGAACGACAAGACGAGCCGAGTGGCACAACTGGCGGCGGAGAAACGCAACTACTCGCTGCTCGCGGAGCTCAACACGCGACCACGTACGACATATCTCGGCGCGATCAGGAATGTGAACCCGGAGTTGGGTGAGTAATGGCGGAACACGCGTTTCCAAACGAAGACCCGATCACACCATTGGTCGGCTCGTCGGTCGTCCTCAAGCCGGGTCACACGTTCGGCTCGATTACCGACAAGATCAGCGCGGTCGTCCTCACGCAGAAGACGCCCCTCTGGTGGTACCTCGGGTTCCTACTGGCCCTGGGTGGCGCCGGCATGCTGGCGATCTCTATCGGCTACCTGGTCATTGAAGGCATCGGCATCTGGGGTAACAACGTCCCGGTCGGCTGGGCCTTCGACATCACAAACTTCGTGTGGTGGATCGGTATCGGCCACGCCGGCACGCTGATTTCGGCGATCCTTCTCCTCTTCAAGCAGCAGTGGCGCACGTCGATCAACCGCTTTGCGGAAGCGATGACGTTGTTCGCCGTCGCTTGCGCGGGCATTTTCCCGCTGTTCCACACCGGGCGTCCCTGGCTCGCCTACTGGCTGTTCCCGGTGCCGAACTCGATGGGTGTGTGGCCGCAGTTCAGAAGCCCGCTCGTCTGGGACGTGTTCGCGGTGTCGACCTACGCGACCGTGTCGGCCTTGTTCTGGTTCGTTGGGCTGATTCCCGACTTGGCGACGCTGCGGGATCGATCTGAATCGAAGATCGGCCGGATCATCTACGGCACGCTGGCGCTCGGCTGGCGAGGCTCCGCGATGCACTGGCATCGCTACGAGACGGCCTACCTTCTGCTCGCGGGTATTTCGACACCGCTCGTCATTTCAGTACACACGGTCGTCAGTTTCGACTTCGCGGTGGGCGTGCTCCCTGGCTGGCACACCACGATTTTCCCGCCGTATTTTGTCGCCGGTGCCATCTACTCCGGCTTCGCCATGGTGCTGACGCTGGCGATTCCGTTGCGCGCGCTTTATGGCCTGCAGGACTTGATCACGCTGCGCCATCTGCAGAACATGGCCAAGGTGATGCTGGTCACCGGCCTCATTGTCGCCTACGGCTACACCATTGAAGCGTTCACAGCCTGGTACAGCGCCAACAAGTACGAAGGCTTCATGATGCTCAACCGGCTGACCGGCCCTTATTGGCCGCAGTACTGGCTGCTACTCACCTGCAACGTGATCATCCCGCAGGTGTTGTGGCTCAAGAGCGTCCGCACCAGCGTGCTGGCCTTGTTCATCATCTCAATCGTCGTCAACGTCGGCATGTGGCTCGAACGCTTCGTGATCATCGTGCTCAGCCTGCACCGCGACTTTCTGCCATCGTCGTGGGGCATGTTCCAGCCGACGTTCTGGGATTGGTCGACATATCTCGGCACTCTGGGGCTGTTTTTTACGCTGTTCTTCCTCTTCATCCGGTTCATGCCGATGATCTCAATTTTCGAAATGCGGACGCTGCTGCCTGAAGCCAAGGCCGGCGACGGCAAGGGAGGCCACTGATGTCCTACGCATCCTCCGGGACGATGCACGGCATGATGGGCGAATTCTCCACCGCCTCCGCGCTCGTCAAGGCCGCCGAAGCGGCCCACCACGAAGGCTACAAGCGGATGGACGCCTATTCGCCGGTGCCGATCGAAGAGCTGCACCACGCGATGGGGTTGCCAAACACCAAGCTGCCGGCGATGGTGTTTGCCGGTGCCTTCATTGGTGGCTTGTCCGGATTTCTCCTCGAGAACTGGGTCTCGATCTTCGCCTATCCGCTCAACGTCGGCGGAAAGCCACTCTATAGCTGGCCCGCGTTCATTCCGGTGACCTACGAGTGCACGATTCTTGGGGCGGCGCTGACAGCGGTGATCGGCATGCTCGCCCTCAATGGGCTGCCGCAGCCGTATCACCCGGTGTTCAACGCCAAGCGCTTTGCGATGGCCAGCAGCGATCGCTTCTTCCTCTGCATCGAAGCTGTCGACAAGAAATTCGATCTGCACAAGACGCGTGAATTCCTCGAAGGGATCGGCGCGAAAGAGGTAACGACCGTTGATGACTAGGCATATCTTCTGGCGCCTTGTCGGCGTCACGCTGGTCGTCGCCACGGCGTCCGGGTGTCGGCAGGACATGCACGACCAACCGAGTTACCAGCCCCTTGAGGCCTCCGCATTCTTTGGCGACGCGCAGGCGTCTCGGCCAATCGTCGAAGGCACGGTGGCCCGCGGACACTTGAATGAGGACGCGTTGCTGCACACCGGCATGATTGACGGTAACGAAGCGCTGCTCTTCCCGTTCACGGTGAATGAAGAAGTGATGGCGCGAGGCCAGGAGCGCTTCAATATTTACTGCTCCCCCTGCCACGGTCAGACCGGCATGGGCGACGGCATGGTGGTGCGCCGCGGGTATCGGCGTCCGCCCGCGTTCACGGAGCAGCGCCTGCTCGATGCGGCCCCCGGTCATTTCTTCGACGTCATCTCGAATGGTTTCGGCGCGATGCCTGACTACGCGGTGCAGATCAAGGCGGCGGATCGTTGGGCCGTCGTGGCGTACGTGCGCGCGTTGCAGTTGAGCGGCCATGCTGCGATTGACGATGTTCCTGTTGCCGATCGTCCCAAGCTGGATGAAGTGCGGCGCCCCGAAGGGGCGCAGGCCGAGACACACTGATGCGCCTGACAGACACAGCGGAACAACATATTCCTGAGCTCGCTCAGAAGCAGCGTACCTTCCTGCTCGCAGGTGGTGCCGGCGGGGTGCTGGCGGCGATTGGCTATGTCACCAATCCCGCTCAGTTCTTTCAGTCGTACTTGATGGGCTACATGCTCGTCCTCGGACTGTCGCTCGGCTCGCTCGGGCTGGCGATGATCCACCAGCTGTCTGGCGGCGAGTGGGGAATCGTGATTCGCCGGTCATCTGGTGCGGCTGCGCGAGTCCTGCCGGTACTGACAATTCTCTTCCTCCCGATCGTCTTCGGTATGCACCACCTCTACGAGTGGACGCATCCTGGCTGGGCAGAACCGGAAGTTCTGGCGATCAAGGACAAGTACCTCAATCAGAACTTCTTCCTGGCGCGCGCGGCGTTCTATTTCATCGTCTGGAACAGCCTCGCGTTTCTGCTCAGCAAGTGGTCGGTGGCGCAGGATCAAGGTGACCGTCAGGCCACGCGTAAGATGCAGGCGCTCAGCGCTGGCGGCATCTTGATTGGCGGGCTTTGCACCACGTTCGCCTCGTTCGACTGGATGATGTCAATTGAACCGCACTGGTTCTCGACCATCTACGGCTTGCTGGTCATCATCGGTCAGCTGCTCGCGTCGGTGGCCTTCCAGATCATCATGCTGGTGTGGCTCTCGAAACGGCGGCCGATGAGCCTGGTGATGCAGCCGGTACAGCTGCACGACCTCGGGAACCTGATGCTCGCCTTCACGATGGTGTGGGCGTACTTTTCGTTTTCCCAGTACCTGATCATCTGGGCCGGCAACCTGCCTGAAGAGATCGTCTGGTTCATGCACCGACTGTTCACGGGTTGGAAGTTCCTGGCCCTGGGTCTCGTGGTGTTCCACTTCGCGGCGCCGTTTACCTTGCTGCTGCAGCGTGCCTTTAAGCGCAGCCCGCACATCATCGTCCGCATCGCCGTCATCGTGATGCTGGTCCGTGTGCTCGACATGTTCTGGCTCATCGCCCCGGACTTTCACAAGGATGGGTTTTCGGTGAGCTGGATGGACGTCGTGATTCCGGCGGCCCTCTTTCTCATCTGGCTTGGCTGCTACTTCCAGCAACTGCGTGGTCGTGCGCTCCTGCCGGTCCACGATCCGCAGTTCGAGGACCGCATTGCGGGCTACCTCACGCACGGACATCTCGACGAACCGAAGGCGGCGCACTAGCCATGTCCACGCATTCCACTTCGCACGGTCACGGCGTCTCGAGGGCGGACCTCGAGCGAGGCAATCATCAGGATGACGCGCTCGATTTTGGCGCCGTCATCAAGGCTGGCGTCGGCTTGACGGTCGTCACGGTGGCAACCTATGTTGCCGTGCTCGGCATTTACGCCCTGTTGGGCCGCGTCAATCAGTCGACCGCCGATCGTCGCTATCCGCTGGCCGCCGGTCAGGAGAGTCGGCTGCCGCCGGAACCACGGTTGCAGACTGATCCGAAGCAGGACCTGAAGGATCTGCGTGCGGCCGAAGCCGACACGCTCGAGCACTTCGGCTGGGTGGACAAGAACGCCGGAATCGTGCGCATTCCAATTGAGAACGCGATGGCGCTGGCACTCAAGCGCGGCATGCCGTCTCGCGCCGGCGCCACTGTGGACGCGCCGGCGGTGGCGGCGTCACGTCAGGAACCGAAGTGATCGTTTGCTCGAAGATGTCGTCGGCGATGGGATGGGCCGCAGCCCTCGTGCTGTGGGCGACCACTGCTGCCTCCGCGCAGATGACCGGTGCACCGCTGGCCGGCTATCGTGCCGCTCCCGGCGCACCTTCCTCGACGATGCCAACGGCGCTACGCCAGATTGGCTTCGATCAGAATCTCGACCAGTCGCTACCACTCGATACCCAGTTCGTCGATGAGCATGGCCAGGCCGTTCGTCTCGGACAGTATTTCGGTGCGCGGCCGGTGGTGCTGGCGTTCGTGTACTACGACTGTCCAATGCTGTGCACGCAGGTCCTGGGTGCCATGACGAGCACGCTCGGGATCATGTCGCTCGAAGCGGGCAGGGATTACGACGTGGTCCTCGTCAGCTTTGACCCGCGCGAGACACCGGCGCAGGCGGCGACGCGAAAGATCGAATACATGCACCGCCTCCACAAGCCCGAGGCGGAGCAAAGCTGGCACTTTCTCACCGGGCAGCAACCTGAAATCGCGCGGCTGACAAAGGCTGCCGGCTTCCGCTACGCATGGGATGAAGAGAGCAAGCAATACGCGCATCCGGCAGGCATCATCGTGGTCACCCCCGATGGCCGCCCGGCGCGCTATTTGTTCGGCATTGAGTACGGCCCGCGCGACGTACGTCTCGCGCTGGTGGAGGCGTCGCAGGGAAAGATCGGCTCAATTGCCGATAACCTCCTGCTCTTCTGCTATCACTACGACCCGATGACCGGGCGGTACGGCTTCGTGATCATGCGCATGCTCCGTCTGGCCGCTGTGGCAACGGTGCTGCTCATCGGCTGGAGCATCCTTCTCATGGTGCGGCGCGAGCGGCTGAAGCTGCAGACGCCTCCCCTCGCAGTTCGTACTCGATAAATATGTGGACCGGAACGCCTCTATTTCCTGACGCAGCCTCGACCATCGCAGGGCAAGTCGACGCCCTGTACTTCTTCCTGGTCGCGCTGACCGCCTTCTTCAGCATCCTCATCGCGGGACTGATCGTCGTCTACGCGGTGAAGTACAAGCGGACCTCGCCCGACCAGGTCGGCGCGCGGATCCACGGCGGGCTGGCGCTCGAAATCGCCTGGACGGTGATTCCGCTGCTCATTTCCATGGTGATCTTCGCCTGGGGTGCGCAGGTGTTCTTCGCGTTGTCGAAGCCACCAGATGAAACGCTGAATATCTACGTCGTCGGCAAGCAGTGGATGTGGAAGCTGCAGCATCTTGACGGCCAGCGAGAAATCAACCAGCTGCATGTCCCGGTCGGGCGCCCGGTCAAGTTGATCATGACGTCGGAAGACGTCATTCACGATTTCTTCGTGCCCGCGTTCCGCGTCAAGGCCGACGTGATCCCGGGGCGCTACACGCACATCTGGTTCGAGGCGACCAAGGCTGGCACCTATCCCCTGTACTGCGCCGAATACTGCGGCACCAAGCACTCGGGAATGATTGGCCAGATCATCGTGATGGAACCGGACCAGTTCCAGGCGTGGCTGAGCGCTGGCGCCCAGGAAGGTTCTCTCGCCTCGGCGGGCGAGAAGCTCTTCACGGATCTCGCCTGCATCACGTGTCACAAGTCAGAGACACAGGGGCGCGGGCCGTCGTTGAAGGGCCTCTTCGGCACCAAAGTGCAGTTGATGACGGGCGAATCGGCGACCGTGGACGAAGCATATGTCCGCGAATCCGTCCTGACTCCCGCGGCAAAGATCGTCCACGGCTTCCAGCCGGTGATGCCGACCTTCCAGGGGCTGGTCAGCGAAGAACAGCTGCTGCAGCTCATCGAGTACGTCAAATCTCTCAACGCACCCGCACAGACTGAGGCCGTTACGCCCGAACACGGCGCGGCGGTTCCGAGCGCGGCACCCGCCCATTCGCCGGAGGCCAGGAACTAGACCATGTCGACGAGCAATACCGAAGTCATGCCGACCCGCCACTATCTAAACGACGGGTACGGGATCAAGTCGTGGTTACTGACACGTGATCACAAGCGGATCGCGCTGTTGTATCTGGTCGCGGTCACGTTCTTCTTTCTGATTGGCGGCGCATTCGCTGTGGCCATCCGCCTCGAACTGGCGACGCCGGCCGGCGACCTGGTGAGCGACGAGAGCTACAACAAGCTGTTCACCATGCACGGCGTGATGATGGTGTTCTTTTTCCTCATTCCGGCCATACCCGCGGTGCTTGGCAACTTCCTGCTGCCGATCATGATCGGCGCCAAGGATCTCGCCTTTCCGAAGATCAATCTCGCCAGCTGGTACATCTACATCGTCGGTTCGCTGTTCACGCTCTACGCCATCATTTCCGGCGGTCTCGACACCGGGTGGACCTTCTACACGCCGTTCAGCACCGTCGCCTCGACTTCGGCGGTCATTCCCGCCGGACTCGGTGTCTTCATCAACGGGTTCTCGTCGATTCTCACCGGCCTGAACTTCATCGCCACCGTACACCGGATGCGCGCGCCGGGCATGACCTGGTTCCGCCTGCCACTGTTTGTCTGGGCGCACTACGCCACGGCCCTGATCATGGTGCTCGGCACGCCGGTGGTCGCCATCACGCTGGTGATGCTGGTTGCTGAGCGCGCGTTCCACTTCGGCATCTTCGACCCTTCGGTCGGTGGTGACCCGGTGCTCTTCCAGCACCTGTTCTGGTTCTACTCGCACCCGGCGGTCTACATCATGATCCTGCCGGCCATGGGCATCATTTCCGAGCTCGTGGCTGCCGGCTGTCGTAAGCAGGTGTTCGGCTACACCTTTGTGGCCTTCTCGAGTCTGGCCATCGCGGTGCTCGGCTTCCTGGTGTGGGGCCACCATCTGTTTGTCGCAGGGATGTCTGTCTACGCGGCGCTGGTCTTCTCCTTCATCAGCTACCTTGTGGCCATCCCGTCGGCGGTCAAGGTCTTCAACTGGACGGCCACGATGTACAAGGGCGCGGTGAGCTGGGAAACGCCCATGCTCTACGCTTTTGGCTTCATCGGCCTGTTCTCCATCGGTGGGCTGACTGGTTTGTTCCTCGCCGCCATCGGCCTCGACATCCACGTGACCGACACCTACTTCGTCGTGGCCCACTTCCACTACGTGATGGTTGGCGGCACGATCATGGCGTATCTCGGTGGCCTGCACTTCTGGTGGCCGAAGATCAGTGGCCGCCACTATTCTGAGTGGCTCGCCAAGGTGGCCTGCGCGCTGGTGTTCGTGGGCTTCAACTTGACGTTCTTCCCGCAGTTTGTCGCCGGCTACCTGGGCATGCCGCGTCGCTATCACGCCTACCCGGCTGAACTTCAGATGCTGAACGTGCTCTCGTCGGCCGGTGCGTCGATCCTGGCCGTGGGATACCTGCTGCCGATCATCTATCTGACCTGGTCGCTCAAGTACGGCAAGATTGCGAGCTCCAATCCATGGGGGGCGGTCGGCCTCGAATGGAACACGACCTCACCGCCGCCGACCACGAATTTCGAGGAGACGCCGGTCGTGACCTGGGAAGCCTACGAGTATCCGACTGCGGTGGAGGGTCATGTTGGCTGACGCCGTCGCACACACAGAACATCAGCACCATCCAGCGCTCGCGCACCACTTCGACAGCCTCGAGGAGCAGCAGCATGCCAGCGTCCTTGGCATGTGGCTGTTTCTCGTTACCGAAGTGCTGTTCTTCGGCGGGCTATTTCTGGCCTACGCGATCTACCGGTCGTGGTACCCATTGGCATTCGCGCTCTCGAGCAACGAGCTCGACATCACCATGGGAGCCGCCAACACCGCAGTGCTCATCGCCAGCAGCTTGACGATGGCCCTGGCGGTCCATGCGGCGCAGAGCGGAGAACGCAACAAGCTCATCGCGTTCCTCATCCTCACGATGATTCTTGGCGCGGTGTTTCTCGGCGTGAAGGGCTTCGAGTACGCCGACAAGTTCGAGCATCACCACGTGCCCGGTCCGTTCTTCCATTTCGAACCGATTGCCGAGGCCCGGCACGCGCAGATCTTCTTCTCGCTCTACTTCGTGATGACCGGCCTGCACGCGATCCACATGGTCGTCGGGCTCGGCATCATGACGTGGATGCTGGTGTGGTCGATCAACGGCACCATCAGTAAGGAATACGCCAGCCCGATCGAAATCAGTGGCCTCTACTGGCATTTCGTCGATATCGTCTGGATCTTCCTGTTCCCGCTGCTGTATCTGCTCGGCAGGCATCTGCACGGCGGGGCATAGGGTCGTCATGTCTGAGCACATCGTTCCGAAAAGCACCTACTACGCGATCTTCCTGGCGCTGATGGTGGGCACCGCCGCGACAGTGGGCGCCGCGTTTGTCGACCTCGGCTCACTCAATACCGTCGTCGCCCTTGCGATCGCGATCACCAAGGCCGCGTTGGTGGTCCTGTTCTTCATGCACGTCAAGTACAGCCCGAAGCTGACGTGGCTCGTCGTCATCGGCAGCATCTTCTGGTTGCTCCTGCTGCTGGGAGTCACGCTTGGCGACTACATGACTCGTAGCTGGGGCACCTACGGTTAGGCCTCTCATCGGCTGTCTCCGGCGGCCTTCCCCCGTGCGTTCTCCCAAAGCCGTGCCCTGTGCACGGCTTTTTTTGTGTGCGACACACAAGGTATTTGCGGCACAAGGCGACACGGCCTACCGGTGAGGCCGCCGACTCAGAGAACCTTAGACGCCAGCCGACGGACCGTGAGTTAATTGCCGGATGCATGAATTTGTGCCATCAGCGCTCTGGGTAATCCCCTTCGCCCTGCTGCTGGCGGCTCTCGCGATCCTCCCGCTCGTGGCCGCTGAAGCCTGGGAGTCGAACTGGCGCAAGCTTGGACTTTCGGTGCTGCTCGGCGGCCCTGTGCTGGCGCTCTACGCCGCGCATAGTCCGGAGGTGGTTTACCACGCGGTCTGGGAATACGTCTCGTTCCTGGTGCTGCTCGGCGGGCTCTACTTTGTCGCCGGCGGCGTCCTCTTCGAGGGCGACCTCGAGGCCACACCTGCCACCAATACCGCCTTCCTAGCGGTCGGCGCCCTACTTGCCTCCGTGATTGGCACCACGGGCGCCTCGATGCTGCTCATTCGCCCGCTTCTCAGCACCAACAAGGAACGGCGCTTCAAGACCCATACGCTCGTGTTCTTCATCTTCCTGGTGGCCAACATCGGCGGTTGCCTGCTGCCCATCGGCGATCCGCCGCTGTTTATCGGCTATCTGCGAGGTGTTCCGTTCACCTGGACCCTGCGCCTGCTGCCGATGTGGCTCACGGCGGTGCTACTACTCCTCGTGGTCTATTTTGTCTGGGACACACGCGTCCACGCCCAGGAGCCACCGGAACGTATTCGCCTCGACAAGACGCGCATCAAACCGCTGCACGTCGGTGGCGCACACAACCTCGGGCTCCTGGTCATCGTCGTGCTCGTCACCATACTGCTGCCATCACCCTGGCGCGAAACCGCAACGCTGGCCACCGCCCTGCTCTCGTGGTGGAACACCTCACATCACATCTATCACGCCAATCGATTCTCACTTCGCCCGGTTGGCGAAGTGGCCGCAGTGTTTGTCGGCATCTTTCTGACGATGCTGCCTGCGCTGGACCTGCTGCGGCTGCACGGCGGCGAGCTGCAGCTGACGCGGCCCTGGCAATACTTGTGGGCGACCGGTCTGCTCTCGGCGTTCCTCGACAACACTCCCACGTATTTGACGTTTCTGACATTGGCGCAGAGCCAGGGACTGCCAAACGAGGTCGTCGGCGTCCCTCATGCAATGCTCGAGTCGATCAGCATCGGCGCCGTCATGATGGGGGCGGTCACGTACCTCGGCAACGGCCCCAATTTCATGGTCCGGGCCATCGCCGAACACCGTGGCATGCCCATGCCGTCGTTCTTCGGATTCATGCTTTACAGCGGGGCTATCGTGCTGCCGGTACTTGCGCTGTTGACGGTGCTCTTCTTCTAGACGCTGGACCGCTCCACTCTTCCCTGGCGAGCGGACGCCCTCACGCTGGTGTGTCCACGCATGGTGTCGGCGCCTCTCTCTGGGGCGCACGAATCACTACAATTGCCAGTCATGGCAGATGTGGATTTCACCGTCAGCCCGTTGGCGCCACGCCGCACGGCGGACGAGGAGACGATCGATCGCGACCTTGGCTTCGGCGCAGTCGTCAGCCGACAGCGCAAGCAACGGCTGCTGAATCCCAACGGGTCGTTCAACGTGTCGCGCTCTGGTCTCGGCTGGCTCGAGATGCTGGCGCCCTACCAGCAGTTGCTGACGATTTCCTGGCCCGGCTATCTCGGCGTCGCCGTCGGCATCTACTTCATCGTCAATCTGTTGTTCGCGCTGGCGTATCTGGCCGCAGGCCCGGAGTCGCTCGTCGGTGGCGACACGGCGATGGCCGGCGGCCCCTTCGCCCGCGCCTTCTTCTTCAGCGTCCAGACCTTCGCCACAATTGGCTACGGACAGATCGGTCCGCACGGACTACCGGCCAACCTGCTGGTCACGCTCGAAGCGCTGGTCGGCTTGATTTTTCAGGCGCTGGCAACGGGACTGCTGTTCGCACGTTTTTCGAGGCCCACCGCCTCGATTATCTTCAGCCGCCACGCCGTCATTGCGCCCTACCGCGACGGTCTCAGTTTTCAATTTCGCATCGCCAACCGGCGCCGAAGCGAGCTGCTACAACTCGAAGCGCAGGTACTCTTCAGTGCGATGGAACCTGACGGGCGCGGCGGCACCGTGCGTCGTTACGCGGCGCTGCCGCTCGAGCGCAACCGTGTCACGTTCTTCCCGCTCTCGTGGACAATCGTCCATCCAATCGATGACAGCAGCCCGTTCGCCAAGCGCACACTCCAGGCGCTGATCGACGCCGAGGCCGAGATCCTGGTGTTGCTGTCTGGCACTGATGACACCTACTCGCAGACGGTGCACAGCCGCTCGTCGTATCGAGCTGATGAGATTCGCTGGAATGCACGATTCAGTTCGATGTTCGTCACACCGAACGGGCCGACGCCACTCACGGTCGACATCAGTCGACTGCATGACTACGAACACGTCTAGGGCCCGAGCCTGGCCGCCGGAATCAGTGCGTGAGTCCGTAGACGATGTAGTTGACGCCGAGCTTGTAGGCCTCATTCGTCTCGTCGAAAGGCCGCAGTCCGCGGCCCGACCACTCCCAGTACTGCGAGATGTCGGTGTTGTAGTTGGCCACCATCATCAGCCGTTTCTTCGGATCGTTGTCCTCGAACAAGCCGCGAAACACCGCCGGGCCCGAGTTGTAGGCCTGCGGAAAATCGCGAAGCGAATGAATTTCAAAGAACGAATGGAAGACTGGGTGCGCCACATCCAGATCGACGAACCGCGCGCCTGGGAACATTCGCAGGACGTTGGTCTCGAAGCGCTCCCACCCCCCACCGCCCGCCCCGTACTGCCCGGCCACCTTGAAGTCATCGAAGATCACGAATCCGCCCCTGAGCAGATAC
>JBEBGG010000161.1:0-7615 GCA_040081555.1 Vicinamibacterales bacterium | reverse complement strand
CGTCGACGAGCTGACGCGTGCGGACGTCACGGCCGTGGCGCTGTTCCTGGCCACGTTGCCCGTGCCCGGCCGCGTGATTCCCGGCATTCCAGAGGTCGAGCGCGCGGTTCATGCTGGCGAGCAGCTATTTGCGGATATCAAGTGCACGAGGTGCCACGTGGCGACCTTGCCGCTCAATCGACGCGCCTGGATCTATTCGGAGCCCAACCCGTACAACCCCCCGGGGAATCTGCGGCGAGGTGGGGCTCGCGTGCTGGAGGTTGACCTGGCCGACGGCGCCAGCCGCGGCTGCGGCCAGGCGCCGTCACCGAGCGATCCTTCCCTCGTTCTCGTTCCCGCGTATTCCGACTTCAAACTCCACGACATCACCGACCCGGCCGACGAGACGGCAAAAGAGCCGCTCGACGCGAATCAGCCGCTCGGGTCGTCGAAGAGCTTCGCAGGAAATCGCAAGTTCCTCACTCGCCGCCTGTGGGGCGTGGCCAGCCAGCCCACGCATTTTCATCACGGCTTGTTCACGACTTTGAGGCAGGCTGTGTTGGCTCACGCCGGGGAGGCGCTCCCTGAGCGCCAGGCGTTCGAACGTGCGACGAGGGCAGAGCAGGACGCGCTGATCGAGTTCCTGAAGTCGCTTCAGATGTTGCCACCCGGCACCAAGGCCGTGGTCGTTGACGAGCGGCTCCAACCGAAGGCTTGGCCGCCGGGCTGACTGATCGCATGGCGACATTCTGGGGACGGCGAACCTGAGAGCCGCTATCTCTTATCTATTGTTGTACTTAGGTGGGGCGGATGACGGGAATTGAACCCGCAGCCTCCGGTGCCACAGACCGGCGCTCTAACCATTGAGCTACATCCGCCATGAGGCGAGGCGCCTTTAGGCACCGTGCGCGCGTTCTTCACCGCGCAAGCCACGCAGTTTATCGTAGCGGAGGGCGGCTGGTCTACTGGGAGTCGTCGACCAGGGCGCCGTTGTCGAGGCGCGCGCGCACGAAGTGGATGCGCCCAGAGGCCTGCCCTTTGGCGTCGTACATCAGCTCGTCGGCCCGCCGAATCAGGGCGTCCGCAATCTGGCGGGCGGCAAAGCGGCGGTCAGCCGCTGCGCCGAGCCTGAGGCAGACAACGCCGACGTCTACGCCCACGGGTTTGAGCGCGAGCCTCGGGTCCTCAATCGACCAGTCGTAGCGGCTGACGGCCTCGCGGAAACGCTCGCCGATGGCGTAGGCCATCTGGTCTTCTGCCAGATCGGGAATGAGAAAGCAGAACTCGTCGCCCCCGAAACGGGCGTGCAACTCACGAACGTCGCGCGACGGGCGCTCCTGCGCCAGCAGGTCCTCCGAGCGCACCTGTTCACGCAGCAGGTGCGCCACGCGCAGGATGATGCGGTCGCCGACCGCGTGGCCCAATGCGTCGTTGTACCACTTGAACTGTGTGATATCGACCAGCCCCACGGCGCACCATCGTCCGCGTCGCTCGAGCCCGAGGAATGACTCCAATTGATCGGTGAAGCGAGCGAAATTCATCAACTGGGTCTTCGGGTCCCGGTTCGACTTGTCCCTGAGGTCAGCGACCAAGTGCTCGAAGTAGGACGAGATCTGGCTCGCCGTGGCGTCTTTGGCTTGCAGTTCCGAAGTGATGCGTGCAAGCCTTTCGGCGTAACCGGCGCTCAGGGCTTCAATGGCATCGTGCTTCGATTCCAGCCAGATTTGCTCCTGGTGGGTGAAGACGGCGTCGAAGGCCTCGAGCAGCGCCGTCTCGTCGCCCGGAGACAGGCGAATGGCCTCGCGCATCCAATGCTGAAGCTCAGCACGCGTGTGCGGCAGGAGTGGCGTCTTGGCGAGGCGCTGGGTCCGCATGACGAGTCGTTCACCCAGGTGCAGATCTCGGGCCGTTTTTTGGTGGCCGATTTGTATCGGGTTTTCTCTGGTCAGGTGTTCGAAATCACGAATCGGGTGTAACTGTCGCAGCCGCAATTACACACCACCGGTCGGAACTGCAGGCAGCAGCGGTGTTGTGTTGTCGAGCTGCTGTGTTGTCGAGCTAAGGGGCCGGTTGGCGGCGGAATGTGACGACGAGCACGTCGCGATAGGCCGGTGCATTCGGGTTAAGAGGTTCGACCGGTGTGACGCCATGGGCAACGCGCGCGTCGTCGATTAGCGCCGCGTCGAACGGGTGGGTCAGGGTGAAGTGCCCGAGGTGGCGGCCGTCGAGCGCGTGGATGGTTGTCACGCCGCTCGCGATGTTCTGTCTCGCAACGAGCAGCACCAGGACATAGTCGACGCCGTCGCGATGGAGTCCTTCCGGCGTCGGCCGTCCCTGCTCACCGGTGCGTGCCTCAATGCGGAACTGGTGCACTTCGATGTGCCACGAGGCGGCCCGGTCGAAGCGCCCGAAGAGCTCGCGGCAAAACGCGAGGATCCTGCGCATGCTGACGCCGGCACCGATGGCGCTTTCCACCGGTTCGAACCAGCGGGCGATCCCGCCATTCAGCGGGTTGTAGTCGAGCCCTTGATAGTGGGGCTGGTGCTCGGATCGGACGATGGGCTCGCCAGGGCGGGCGTCGTAGGTGGCGTAGCGGCGCCGGCGATAGCGGCCGCCGTCGGCCATGTAGGCGTCAACTTCAAGGCGGTTCCAACTGTCCGAGAACGTTGTCCAATCGGCGAGCGGTTCGGCTGCCGCGAGCAGGTCCTCCATGATCGCGCCCCGGACGAACGCAAAACCACCCTCAGCGGGGCTGAGGGCCCGCTCCAGATCGTTCACGGTGTTCGGTTCATTCGATGGCATTGAGGTTAGAGGAGCAGGGTTTCGACGCGGTGCGCGTGCACGCGTTCTTCGCGGTCAGACCAGGCGAATATCGTGAAGCGTCCGTCCTGCGATGCTACCAGCGCCAGTGCGTCCCGCTGATCGTGCACGAACTGCGCGGACGACAGGTGACGGGTGCCTCCCAGTTGTGAGGTCGTCAGGACCTCCGGAAGATTCCCTTCGATGGGCTCGGTCAAGGTGACCTGTTCGACGACCGGCGAGCCTTTTCGGCGCGTGATCTTCGCGCCAAACGCGAGCAGTTCACAGCGGTCATTCAGAATCGTCGCGCCGTCGACCGCCGTCAGTCCCGCCACCGCGTTGACAGTGTCTTTCAGTTCTTCTTCCCAGGCTGGCTCGCCACGCTCGGCATCGGCACGCCGCAGGAGTTCGGTCATGCCGGTGTATGACGGCAGCACCGCATAAGGCGTCGGGTGGACGATCGACTCGGCCCAGCTGTGCTTGCCGACTGGCACCATCAGGATGATGCCGCCGCGGCCGTGCGCGCGCATCGAGACGGCGAGATCGATCAGGAGGTCCACCGATGCGTTCCAGACCCCACGCCCAGTAAAGCCGAGCAGCGATGACAGCATGGCCGGGCAATCCGGCAGCGTTGAAGCTCGCTCGCTGATGATCTTGATCTGATCGCCTTCAAGAACCGCGACATTGATGAACTTGCCGCCGTCCCCTCGATGATGCTTGACGACCAGCAGCCCCGGTGCCGCCACTTCGAGCACGAACGATGAACGCGGAACGGATCGGGTCGCTCCCCACACCTCGAGCGCCGTCCCACGGCGCCAGACGCCCAGATGGATGCCGGGTCGTTCGACTGCTGGCGCGAGGCGCGAAAGAGTGGCCGGGTCGAGTGCCAGGGGCGTACCGAAGAACATCGGTCCGCTCACGGCCTGCGGTGACACGAGCGCGAGCGAAATTCTTGGAGTGTAGCCTTCTTCGCGCTTCAGGCTGGCCCAGAAGCCGGCGTCGATCACCGTTTCGATATCTTCTACCGCGGGGGGCGGTGCGGTCTCGCCGTCGATTGCCGCCAGATGCTTGGCAAAATGCGCCTGGATCGTCGGGGCGGCAACACGCGCGGTTGGGAAACCGTGAGCGGACATGACTTTGAATGGAATCACGAATGCCTGGAGGCCGCAAGCGCCGAAGGCGTAGGAGTGGGGCAGGAGGTCGGGGGCGGCCCAGTGGGCCGCCCCCGAGAAACCGTCGACGATCGGCTGATTACATCTTCATGATGACGCCGCACGCGATGCGGTCGCCGGCTGCACCCGCCGGATCGGTCATCATGTCGTCGCCCTTCGCGTGAACGACAAGCGCCGTGCCCTCGTTGGCGAAGATCGAGTGTGCCTCAGTGCCCATGGTAACGCCGGTGGCGACGATGGTGACTTTGGCAGTGCCGTCGGCCCCGACCATGAAATTGTTCATGTCGCCGGCATGCGGCCCCTCGGGATTCTTCAGCCCGTGCTTCTTCATTGCGGGATTGAGGTGGCCACCGGCGGTGGCGAATGCTGGGCCATCGCACTTGGGGTTCGTGTGCACGTGGAGGGCGTGCTCGCCAGGTGTCAGACCCTTCAGATCGAGCGCAATGCTGACGCCGTTTGGCGCCTTGCTCAGCATCGCCATGCCGAGCGCCTTACCTTGGGCGTCCGTGATGTACACGTGGAGCATGCTCTGCGCTGAGAGATTCATCGCAGCCACGCACGCCAGACCCGCTCCGAGCATCAACCCACAAAACGTCTTCTTCATCTGTGCGACTCCTTCAAGTCCTGACGCAGTATCAGAAGAGAAGCATAGCCGAAAGGGCGGCCCGGGCTACGCCGCCCGGTGGTGGCGTTGGCGTTGTTCGAACCCGGTGGCGAGCGAGACCAGGACATCGCCTGCCGCATCACAGCGCAGGAAGAGCTTGATGCGCTCCGGC
Source organism: Vicinamibacterales bacterium (assembly GCA_040081555.1). GTDB lineage: Bacteria > Acidobacteriota > Vicinamibacteria > Vicinamibacterales > CAVVIG01 > CADEEX01. The sequence goes on along the minus strand of JBEBGG010000161.1, from coordinate 2,889 downwards.
AGGCCCGCGATGTCGAACTGGAACGTGAGGTCGTCGCCGAGCGTGCGAATCTCAGGCGTCGAACCTGGGCAACGGTCGAGAGTCCTCCGTGCGCTCATGTCCGCTCGGATCTGCAATCTGCCGGCCACCACGTTGGCTGGCTGATGTGGGAGAAAACCGCGGCAAATCTCGATCCTTGTTGCTGCAAGGTGTCGAAAAGTCGTCACTTGTCCCGCTCTCCGAGGCCAGATTGGCGTCGGTTCGTCGGCGGAGGATGTCCAGGTGTCAGTCGATCATGCGTTGCCTGATCGCTGCTGGCGGGATCTCGCACGCGTTCGAGCGGCCGGCGATGCGATGGCGTAGCCGGGCGATCACCTGATAGCACGGATCCCGCAGCGGCGCAGGAATGTTCAGGAGCATGCCCGCCAAGCGCCACGGCCAGGTCAGGCGCCGCGCGATGCGCAGCGAGGCCGTGGATCGGAAATACACCTGCCCATCCTCGATGAGGATCAGCGATCGGGCGCTCTCGCGATTGACGTCATACGCGGCCAGCACGGCTCGGGCTGCGTCGTTCTGCGATGCGCCGAATCGGAAGTAGCCGGTCGGATCCCGGAGGGCGATGAAGGCCACGGCGCGCTCGCAGAAGGCGCACGTGCCGTCAAAGAGCACCACACCGCGTCCTGATGGCTTGCCCCTGGTCTCAGCCACGCCGTTCGCCTAGCGCCAATTCGGCGCGTGGCCGCGATTGCGGATGCGCGATTCGACCCTGATACCCAGCGCGACGATCCATGTCCAGTTCAGGCTATGCACGCCCGACTCCTCCCCGGTGAGGCGCGCACCCGGTGTCCGGGGTGTTCGCTCGGCTCGGTTGGCCTAAGCTTAAGCGTCATGTCGACGCCACGCTTCAAGATCTTACTGATCTTTCTCTTGATGACGGCCCTGCTCGGGGCGGGCACGGTCGGATTCCACGTTGTTGCCGCGGCCCCCTGGTTCGACGGCTTCTACATGGCACTGACCACGCTGACGACCGTCGGTTATGGCGAGTTGATTCCGCTGACGACCGCCGGCCGTGTCTTCAACTCGGTGCTCATCGTGAGCGGCGTCACCGTGATGTTCGTGTCAATTGGGTTGCTCGCCGACCTGGTCGTCAAGCTGGAGTTGACTGACTACTTTGGGGTCCGCCGGAGAATGCGCATGCTGAACACGCTATCCGACCATTACATTGTCTGCGGTGCAGGCCGCGTCGGCCGGGTCGTCGCCGAGGAAATGTTGCGAAACGGCGCCGCGGTCGTTGTCGTCGATAGCGACGCCAAGCGGGCCGCGTGGGCACAGAGTCGGGGCATCCCGACCATCGTTGGCGACGCCACCCGAGATGAGGTCCTTCGCGAGGCGCGCATTGATCGGGCACGCGGCCTCGTCGCGGCAATCGCCAGCGACGCAGAGAACGTCTATGTGACGCTGGCGGCGCGGTCGCTGAACCCGAAGGTCGTCATCTCGGCGCGGTCGTCTTTCGAGCAGGCGGAAGACAAGCTGAGGACGGCAGGGGCCACCACGGTACTCACGCCCTATCCCTTTATCGGCCATCGTCTGGCGCAGTCGCTGCTGCGCCCTCACGTGCTCAGTTTTCTCGACGTTGCGTCGGCATTCAACAAGACGTCTGGGCACGATCTCGAAATCGGCCAGGTCACAATCGGCGCGTCCTGTCACGCGGTGGGCCACACGCTGAAGGATGCGCAGCTTCGGGACCGTTTCAAGGTGATCGTGCTCGCCGTGCAGAAGCCGTCGGCGCGGATGCAATTCAACCCATCTGGCGACTTGGTGATCGAAGGCGAAGACACGCTCATCGTCATGGGCGAAGTCGTAGACATCAAGCGGATGCAAAACGAGTTGTCATAGACTCGCCCCATGGCCAGATCCTCATTGCGCCGCCTGACGTCTCTTGGGCTGATGTCCACCGTGCTGGCTGCCTGCTCGGTGCTCGCCCCTGGAGGCACCCCGCCGACGCCAACCGTCGCCGAGGCGCAGGCGTTCCTCGACAACGTCAACAGCACGACGCTGAAGCTGGGTATCGCCGGCGCCCAAGCGGGGTGGGTCGCTCAGAACTTCATTACCGACGACACCGAGGCGCTTGATGCACGGGCGTCCCAGGCGGTGTCTGACACGATCGCCAAGTTTGCCAAAGAGGCTGTGCGGTTCGACTCGGTCACATTGCCTCCTGCGCAGCGTCGGCAGTTGGACCTCCTGAAGGTGTCTCTCGTGCTCGCGACGCCTGCCAGCCCCGAAGATGCCGAGGCTGTCACGAAGGCCGTCTCCCGGATGCGCGGCGTGTACGGCAAAGGCACGTGGTGTCCGGAGCCGGCCAGGCCGGACGCCTGCCACAACATCGACGAGGTGACGCGCGTGCTGGCTCGCTCGCGCAACGAGGCCGAGCTCAAGCGCGAATGGGAAGGGTGGCAGACGATCTCGCCACCGATGAAGAGCGACTACACGACGTTTGTCGGGCTCTCCAACAAGGGGGCTCGCGAGCTCGGCTTCGCTGACACCGGTGCAATGTGGCGCGCGAAATACGACATGCCGCCAGACGCCTTCGCCCAGGAACTCGAGCGTCTCTGGAACCAAGTGCGGCCGCTCTATCTCGAGCTGCACGCCTACGTGCGCATGAAGCTGCGCCAGCAGTACGGCGCCGTCGTACCGGAGAAGGGGCCCATTCCCGCTCACCTCCTGGGCAATATCTGGGCGCAAGACTGGTCCAACGTGTACTCGCTGGTCGCGCCAGCGAGGGCCGACGCCGGCTACTCTCTAACCGACATTCTCAAGACCAAGAAGACCGACGCTCTCGGCATGGTGAAGTACGGCGAGGGCTTCTACACCTCGCTCGGTTTTGCACCGCTGCCCGACACCTTCTGGAAG
>JBEBGG010000328.1:0-1934 GCA_040081555.1 Vicinamibacterales bacterium | reverse complement strand
CTTCGGCCTGCCGGCTGACGACGGCTACTTCCGCATCGTGTTCCTTCCGTCACCGTCGGAACTGCGCGAGGTCTACGACTTGATGGCGGACTTCACAGCCGACTTTTGTCGGTGAAGACCGGGGCCTCGTCGCACTTTTGCGCGGGACGTCGCTGATTGGCGTGATCCCTCCCACCGCGTTTTGACTAGGTGGAACAGTAGGCGTATCTTACGGACCTTCTGATGGAGCTGGTCACTCCGCGGCCCACGGCGCTTTCTGAGTCGAGGTTCGGCAACGTCGCCGTTGTCTGTTTCGTCGTCGTGCAATACCTCGACGGCGCGCTGACCTTCTTCGGCTTTCACACCTGGGGACCTTCCATCGAAGCCAATCCCCTGGTCGGCTCAGCCATCGCATTTGCCGGCCTCGGCGGGGGGCTCGCGCTCGCCAAGCTCTCGGCGATCGGCCTTGGCATGGCACTGCACCTCCGCAAAGTGCATCTGGTCGTCGCCCTCCTCACCGCCTTCTACATCGCAGTGGCCATCGTCCCATGGACGGTGCTGTTTCTGTCGCTCTAAGCGTCGCCTTCAGGCGGTAGACTAGGCCACCGCGCGCAGCAGCGCGGCAATGTCATGCGCTCCGATCCGCTGGCCTTCCTTGGCGCCGAGCTTCAGTCCCTGAAGGACCAGGGACTCTACCGCCATCCGCGCGTGCTCGACGGCGAGCAGGCAGCACACGCCTCAATCGACCACCGTTCTGTCGTCAATCTATCGTCGAACAACTATCTTGGACTCACCACCCATCCGCGGTTGCGCGAGCGCGCGCTCGAGGCGGTGGCACGACTCGGCGTTGGCACCGGATCGGTGCGCACCATCGCCGGCACGATGGCGCTGCACGTAGAGCTTGAACGCCGACTCGCCGAGTTCAAGAGAACCGAGGCCGTCGTCGTCTTTCAGAGCGGGTTCACGGCCAACGCCGGCACGGTGTCATCGATCCTCACCAAAGATGACGTCGTGGTCTCAGACCAACTGAATCACGCGAGCATCATCGACGGGGCCCGCCTGAGCCGCGCGACGATCAAGGTCTTTCCGCACAAAGACGTCGACGCCGCGCGCCGGATCTTCGAGACACTGCCCCCAACCCAGCGCACGCTGCTGATTACCGACGGCGTCTTCAGCATGGACGGCGACCTCGGCCCCCTGCCTGCGCTCTGCGCACTCGCCGAAGAGTTCGGCGCAATCATGATGGTGGACGATGCCCACGCCAGTGGAGTGTTCGGCAAGAACGGGCGCGGCACCGTCGATCACTTCGACCTTCACGGCCGGGTAGACGTGCAGGTCGGCACGCTGTCCAAGGCATTCGGTGCGCTCGGCGGCTACGTGGCCGGCACGCACGCACTCATTGACTTCCTGCAACAGCGCGCCAGGCCTTATCTGTTCTCCACCTCGCATCCGCCGGCAGTCGCGGCGGCCTGTCTGGCGGCGATCGACGTGCTCATGGAGGAACCCGAGCGCATCGATCGGCTGTGGGACAACGCGCGTTTCTTCAAGGCCGGTCTGCAGGCGCTCGGCTTCGACACCGGCCTCAGCGAGAGTCCCATTACCCCGGTAATTGTCGGAGATGCGTCGCTCGCCATGACGCTCTCCGATCGGCTGTTCGATGCCGGTGTCTTCGCGCAAGCCATTGGCTTCCCAACCGTCGCCCTCGACCGGGCCCGGGTGCGCACCATTGTGACCGCCACTCACACGCGTGACGAGCTGCAATTTGCGCTCGACGCCTTCGGCCGCGTCGGGCGAGCGTTGGGAATCCTCCGATGACGCTCATCAGAACGCCGGTCGGAAGACCGGTCAGGTCATGGTGCACGCCACTGCTGGCGCTCATCGTCCTCGTCGGTGCGGATCTGTTCGTCGCCCCGGGCTTCGCGGCGGCACAACAAGGGTCCCCAGACGACGTCAGG
>JBEBGG010000040.1:0-26953 GCA_040081555.1 Vicinamibacterales bacterium | reverse complement strand
GAAGTGTACCTGCTCGCTGTCTCGTCCCCGTTCCGACGTGCTTTGGCTGTTGCTGTACCAGAAGTTCAGTGACGGGACCTGCAGGTAATCCTTCACGTCGTACAGCGTGTGCATCACTGGATGGCTAAGCGGGATGTCGATGATCGGGAATTCACCCGCCGGCAGGACCCTTGAGATCTGCTCGACCCAATTCTCCCAGGCGTATGAGCCCCAGTAGTCGTCCACCCAGAGGAACCCACCCTTCAAGAAGAACTGCCGCAGGTTACGAACTTCGTCGTCGGAGAAGTCGGCCGTGCCGACGTCTTCCATCATCAACACCGGGCATCTAAAGAGCGTGGGATCGGACAGTGAGACGACCACGTAGTTGGGCTGGCGGTTTTGGTCCACCGGCACATGCATCGTCGTCAGTTCCATCAGGCGCACCGAGAAGTTGTTGTCCGCGCCTGGGTAGTCGGTGTTCCAGCCGCTGCCGCCGGGTTCGCGGTAGCGGCTGTTGTAGAAGCCGCGGCAGTAGATCCAATTGCCTCGAAAGTCGGCCATCGTGGCCAGCTTTGGGGGCATGCGGTTGTAGCCGCCGTAGCGCGGGCCGCCAGTCCACAGCCGCTGCGCATACGAGGCCGACGCGATCCCGGCCACGAGGCTGGCCACGGCGATTGCCCGGCGGAGGCGTGAACGCGGCCGCATGCCGCCAGTATGGGCATCCCCAGCACCTCAATCAAGCGGCGACTTTGCTCCGCCCCATGGCCACCAGCGCGCCGGCCGGTGTAGGCTGTAATCCATGGTCCGCGCGCTGACCGTGCTTCTGGCTTTGGCGGTTGCAATGGCGACCGTCGCCGCCCAGAACGTGCCAGGCACCCTCCCGCCGCTGGCGGACGTGCTGAGCCGCGCCGGCGAGACCGTCGAGCGCTATTACGCCCGTGCGCAAAGCATCATGGCCATCGAGACCGTGGTGCAGCAGCCGCTCAGGTTCGATTTGACGCCCGATGACAGCTTTGCCCGTCGTCTCGTCTATGAGCGGCGGATTGCCTGGGAGGCCGCCACCGATGGTGCCGCGCCGGAGGCACACGTTCGGAGGGACCTCCTGCGGATGAACGATCGCGCGCCTCGTCCCAAGGACAAGCCGCGATGTTTCGACCCGGCGCCGACTGAGCCCGACGCCATGCAGATGTTGCTGCCCGCTAATCGCGCCGACTACACGTTTGCGATCGCCGGCGTTGGCCGCACCGACGACCGGCAAGCGTTGATGCTCGACTACCGGGAAAAGAAGGCGGGGCCGATCACGTTTCGGAAGAAGGAGCATGTGGATGATTGCTACTTTGTCGACATGCCTGGGGCGCATCGAGGGCGAATCTGGCTCGCGGCTGACACGTTTGAGGTGCTGAGAATCGACAGTCGACTTACGGCGCCGGTGAGCGTACGCCGCTCGGCGAAAGCGCTGAAGTCTCGGTCGGATCTTGAGGCCACTTTTGATCGGGACGATTCGTCCACCGTCTACCGGGCCGTCGCATTCGCCGACCCAGATGAAACGGTCATGCTGCCGGCGTCAATCGTCTCTCTGACCGTCCAGACCAACACCCGTCAACGGGAGACGACAACGTTCACGAACTACCGGCGATTTGTGACCGATGGTCGGATCGTCGACCAGTAGATGCGCGAACCCGGCCGTTCTCCTCCGACGAAATCGAGGAGGACTTGTGGCCTGTCTACGCTGAATCACTGGCGCCGCCCTCCGGTCACCGGTTGTGATTCAGCGTGGACCGGCCGCTAACTACCGGTCGTCGCGGTCGTCGTCGCCGCGTCCCCCGTGCTCGTGGTCGTGGTCGTCGTCGTCATCATGACCGCGCGGAATCGTGATTTCGATTGTCCGGTCATTCCCACTGCTTGGGTGCTGAATATTGACCCAGGCCCGGCGCTTGCTGAAGGGGTCGAAATACAGTCCACTGAACTCCGAGCCCAGCGTGCCGTTGGTGGCCCAGCGCCCCAGCCCCTCGCCCGCATCCAGAAGGTCGCCGTCCTTGTTCAGATCCGCGGCGAACCAGATGTCGTCATCGACGCCACCGTTTCGATCCTCGACGATATAGATGTTCCCCTCATGATCGATTGCGAGATTGTCCGGACTCGTCAACGCCGTGTCCACAGGAAGGCCCGTGGCCAGGTCGAGGGAACTCCTGTTGGCGAAGATCGAGATCACGTTGCTTCTCAGATCGAGCCTGTAGACCTCGTTCGTGGTGGTCGTCGCGACGTAGAGATACTCGCGGCCCCGCACCGTCTGAATCTGCAGGTCCTCCGGCCGCTGGTAATCCGTGCCCTTGAACGCCGTCAGGTTGGTGGTGTTTCGCGCGTCGACTGAGGTGACTCCGTTCGAGTCGGTAATGGTGATCGCCCCTGTCAGCGCGGCGCCCCTGCGGTTCGTGAACGGGACCCAGGCGTACCCGCCAACGGCGTTCGGGGTGTTGCCGTCACCGACTCGCAACACGAAGGTCTGACCAGCGGCGAAGTAGTCGGCCTTCCCGGCCATCACGCGGGCGAACGGGGCCGCCGGCGTGTACTTGTAGATATTCCCGCCGTTCAGCTCATCGATGAAGTACATGTTCCCAGCCCTGTCGAACTGAATGCCCTCGTGAGACGTGCGCGGAATCACGTTTTGATGCACGAAGTCAGCGCCGTCGTTGCTCGAGAGTGTCAACGGGTCGAAGATGCCCGGTGCCTTCGTCGGGTTTTTCAGCTCGAACAGGCGGCCGTAGGGACTGGTGGAACCCAGAGCCTCCGTCGTCCAACTTTCCTCCGCCGTAATGAGCGTTCCCCACGGGGTCCAGAACGAGGCATCGAAGGCGACGTGCGCCAGCGGGGACGGACTTTGCCATATCGTGTGGGTCTCGCCCGTCCGCAGGTCATGACGCTGCACGCCTGCCTGTCCCGTTTCGAACACGGTGAACAGGTACCGACCCTTGTGACGGCCGGTCTCATTCAGGGTGTTCATGTCCCAACTTCCAGAGTTTGGCTTTGGGCTTCCCAACTGAAATTCTCGGTCCGCGATCGACCACTGACGAAATTCAGCATTGCCGAAGGTGATCGGCGAGCTCTCGGTGGTGGTCGGGCCAGCCGAACTCGCCAACGGCGTGAAATCGGAGAAACGGATGCCGTCCGCGAAAGCGACGGTTCCCGCGAGGATTAGACCACCGACGGTGACCAGCCTCGCACGGTTGATTGACAAGCTCATCGTAGCTGTCTCCAGTTCTTGGAAAGGCGGAGTGTGTGTGGCGTCCGCTTCGCAGTCGGCCCTGTCAGCAGCGGACGTACCGGCCGCGTGACGCGCCGCTCGTTAGCGACCCGGACGAACAACTTGTACTCACTGCCTGTGGCTTTACGGACAACCCCGTGTGACGTCTAGGCAAACACCGCATGTGCGCGGACTCCAGGTCTCGGTCCATACGTTGCGGCACAGCTTCGCCACGCACTTGCGCCTCAGCGGCGTCAACATTCGGCAGACACGCCGGCGCGATCAACTGATCGAGCCAATGTCGTTCAACCCATCCCTCGCCAGGCTCAGGGATCAGGGTTCAGGCAGGGAGACCGACCAGGTCCGCGCAACGGCCTGCGACCGTTCAAACAGGACCCGGTGATTCCTGTCGTCCCACTTCGGATAGCGCACGTAGCTCGTGGCGTCTGCAAAGCTCGTCAACTGACGGACCGCGCCCGTGCTGCGCGAGACGACCGCAATGTTCCAGACGGCGTTCCGGCGCGCCGCGAAGAAGATCGCGTCGCTGTCGGCGCCCCAGCCGCCGACCCAGCTCTGTCCCGGTTCATTCGTCAGTTGGGTGCGCGCACCGGTGGCCACGTCAGCGACGCAGACGTGCGTGTCAGTGCCGGCGCCACACTGGTAGGCGAGCCACCTGTCGTCGGGCGACCACGTGGGATAGCTCGCACCTTCGGGCTCCGAGGTCAACCGCACCAGTGTGCCGTCAGGCTTCATGTCGCGCAGACCGGCGATCCAGAGGTTCGGTCGTCCGTCCTGCACAAACGACATGGCGACGCGATCGAAATCACGCGAGAACACGAGGTTCGCCGGCGCCGCCGCCGTCGAGGGCTGTGAGTCGCCTGGTGGTCGTGGCAGATCCGCCATGCCAAACAGGCGCCGCTCGCGACCTGTGGCCGGGTCGAGCGCGAAGACACCGCGACCGTCGCCGTGATCGGTCATGGCGATCACTTCGCGTTCACCCGGCAGCCACTGCGAGCCGCCATGTCCCGGTGGGTGCGGCGTCAACGGCCGCGGGTCGGCAGCGCCCTCGAGCATGTACATCGAGAAGCCGGCTCCGGGGCGAGCGCCATTCAACAGCAACCGGCCATCGGACGCAGGCAGCGGGTTCGTGTAGCGAATGCCAGGCCCCTCTGTCAGTGCCCGGATCGCTGGCGTCTGCGACGGCGCATCACCGTCACGCGCCCAGACGTGACCGGTCATCTCCATCGAGGTCCAGCCGATGCGGCGCCCATCGCCAGTCATTGTCAATCCGCCAATGAAGGCGCCAACGCTCGGCAACCCCGTGGGCTCGGCGATGCGGCCGACGTCTCCTGATCCGGGCAATCGCATCGTCCAGATCGCGTTCGTCATTCGACCGACAAACAGCACGCGCTGGCGGTCTGGCGAGAGCACGAAATCAAATCCCAGGCGGTCGTGAGTGGCCACCAGCCGCGGAGGCGCAGTGGCTGGTACGTCTGTCGACCAGAGCGTGATGCGGCCATCGATTTCCTGCCCGGCCGCAAACACGACGTGCCGGTCGTCCAGCCACGCCGGACTGAGATGCGGTCCCTCGGGAACGCCCGCATTCGTCAGAGGAACCGGTGGCGAAGCGCCGCTCGCATCAACCACCGAGATCGTGCCAAGGACGCCAGGCACGCCGAGGGTGTTGAGGTGTGTGACTGGCAGCGCCTGAAACGCGATGCGCCGCCCATCGGGCGACCACGACGGGCGTGACCCGACGTCTGACACCTTGCGCGCGGCGCCGCCGCGCGACGGCATCACCCAGATCCCGTTGCCCGCCATCTCGTGGTACGCGATGAACTGACCATCTGGCGACCACGCGGGCTGCACATTCTGCCGGCCGTTCGTCGTCAGCGCGACAACCGCCGATCCTGGCGTCGTTCCCTGCACGTAGATCTCGAGTGCGCCGCTACGGTCCGAGCTGAATGCGGCGCTGTTCCCGTCAGGCGAGAACGCGAGGTAGCCGTCGTAGCCAGTGCCGCTGCTCATCTGCAGCGGACGCAAGGCCGCCAGCGTGGTCGCCGCTGGAAAGTCCCGGCGGCCGCGCCATAGCGACGATGTCAGCACCACGCTGAGCACCAGTGCGGCGATTCCCGCCACGACGAATGTCGGACGCAGCGGCCAGGGCGCGACGACGGCGGCTTGCGGAGGAGCCGGCGCATTCATCACTGGCACCGCCGCGGCCTGCGGCGTCCACGACTCGAGGCTGCCCGTTTCAACCGCGGCAATCCAGCGATAGCCGCGCGTCGCGACGGTCTCGATGAACGTCGGGCTCCTGGGGTCGTCTTCGAGCGCTTTGCGCAGCTGGGTGACGACCCGAGTGAGCGCATTGTCGGTCACGGCAACGTCTTTCCACACCTCGGCGAAGATGTCCGCCTTGTCCACGACCCGCGGCGCGCGCGCGAGCAGCAACTGGAGGAGGGCGATGGCTTTGGGCTCAACGGGCACGACCGTGCCCTCGCGACGCAGGCGAAATGCGACGGCGTCGAACTCGAACCGGCCAAAGCGCAGGGGCGGCGTCAGATCGTCGTTCGAAGGCAATGACATGCGGGGAATGACACCGGCAACACGGCGGTCCCTAACGCTACGCTGGCGCGCGAGCTCGATCAAGATGGGTCGCACCATTCAGTGCTCGAGCCAGAGACGACGACCAGGACCATCGACGGTGACACGGCTGAAGAGCGCCAACGGCAGCAACCCGTCGACGGCCGACAGGCTGCCGCAGCGCGCGGGAAGCAGAGCGGCGTGAACGTTCCGCAGCGTGGTGTCGCCGATCTGCAGTCGCGGCACGACCACCCGGCGCGCGAGTTGACGCCCACTCACCGTTTCAACCCAGACGTCGTCCAGCGTCGTGCGCCGATGCGGCAGTCGACCGGCCGAACCACAGAGGATTAGCGCCTCGGCTCCGCTATCGGGCACGAGCCGCAACGCCCCTGTCGCTTGGGGCACCGTGGTCACGAAGCGACCGTGCTCGAGCTCGAGCGCGAGCCCGACGCCGCGGTGCGATGGAACGGCGCCCGATTGCCACAGCAGGCGCCCGGCCGCGAGGTCGAACGTGTAGGTAGACGACGACAATACGTCCTGGCCGATCACCCCTTGCGCCGCGGAGTCAGCGCCAAGCGCCGCCGCGGGAATCACGGAGACCAGCAGGTCACGAGACGTCTCGCCAGCGAGGGTCAGCCGCGAGAGCCGCGCGATCGGTTGCATCACTTCCCCGACCGAAGTCCGCACCGGCGCCTTGGCGACCAGCGGCAGGCTGAGGACCGCCGCGAGCTCCTCGGTGACCGACGTGTGGGTCGACCCCGTGTCGATCATCATCGAAACCCGTTGGCCGTTGGCAAACGCGCTGACGATCATTTCGCCGTGTCGGCCCCGCCGGAGCTCGACCGAACGCGCGGATTCTGATGGGCCACGGTCGGCGGCTCGGACGGCCACGTGAACGACGCCGAACGCGATGCCGAGTGCGATGCCGAGTGCGACAAGGACATTGAAAGGCCTGGTGTGCCGTGGCATGGCGGCACTGTGCGCCGTGGATGGTCCCGACGTCGTGATGACCGTATGAGGAAACCACGGGTTCTGGTGATGTTTTGGGTGCTAGCGTGCGGGGCCATGTGGTTCCGTGGCCTGGCCTTGCGCAGATCGTCCGCGAACTTACGTGCGGGCCGCGCGCACGTACCCGCGGATCATGCCGGCGATGTTGGAATTCGGAATCTCCTCCGCTTCCGCTCCCCCCAGACCTCGCTGGTATTTCCTATCGTCTGGCGGATAACGCTCGCGCGAGTACGTCAACACCTCCCGTGGGCGGTAGAGTCCCAAGAGGCGCTGACTTTGAACTCATCTGCAGCATGGGCCGAAGATGCTCGGCGAGCAAGTCAGCGGCGATGCGGACACCCACCGGTCCCCAATGGGTGTCATCGGGCTGATAGAGGCCGAGCCCGCGATTCTTCTCGAATGCGTCCTGGAGGTCGCACACGGTGAGGCCGCGAGCTGAAGCGTCGGCCCGGAAACGCCGCAGAAAGTCGCCTCGCTTGTCGGGGTCTTTCACGCGGACGGGCTCTGGAACACGCGCCGCGTAGATGTTCTCCTTGTCCGGGACAGGCAAGACGATCAGCCGTGTTCGCTCCCTGCCCACCGCCCGGCCGTCAGCCTCCGCACGCAAGCGCTCCAGCACACGTAACGTGTCCGTGAGCCCTGCCTCCGTCCACGCACCATCCACCTCGGGCCCAGAAAAGAGCATCGCCGGCGGCTCATCACGCTCGACGACGAGCCTGCGATTCGCAAGCCGTGCACCCAACGAAAGCGTGGCATACACGTGCGTTCGCTGCACGCGGTCAAGTGCCACGAATGCGCTGCGCGCAGCTCCCCATGTGTCGCGCACGTCGTCGAGCCACTCCCTGGGCGGAGCCTCGAGCGCGAACGTCCCTCGCCTCAGACTACGCTCGACCTGCTCGACAACGAGCACGCGCGGTGGATGCGTCTTCAGGCGCGGATCGTGAAGAAACGCCTTGAGATCGACGGTATAGAACGTGTGACCAGGAAGTCGCTCGGCGAGCTGCTCCGCGAGCATGTCCCGCTGATCTATTCCAGAGCCATGTCCCATCGAGTCTCCAGCGATCACGACCTCCGGAAAGACATCGCGCGGTAAGTAACTGCGATTGCCAAAATCATCCGTGTCGAAGGTGACGTGCTTGGACTGTGCGAACTTCGAGTGCGGCCCGAGGTCGCCGACCTCCATCCGATCCAAGTGGACGTTCGGGTAAAAAGGCCCGTTGAACCGGTTGGGTGAGTACGCCGACAACGCCTCCCACGATCGAAACGTCATGATGTCGATCGGCAAGACGAGGATCATGGTCGCGTAGGCCACAAACGGCAGCGCGAAGAGAAGAAGTCTGGCAAGAAACTGGCGCGTCATGACTCAGAACTGGAAGTAAATGAAGTCTTGCACGCCAATTCTCGCACCAGCGAAGAACAGCAAGAGAATGCTCAGCGCGTAGTAGACCACCCAACGACGGGGACGCGAGAGTCGGTCCAGCGACTGACCGAAGCCACCGCGCGACTCGATTCGATCGACGAGGATCAGACTTCCGATGAACACGGCAGCCACGGCGGTCGCGAAACCCGGCAGCTTCTGAAAGAGGCCGAACGACGGGGCGGTGCGATACGGATCAAAGACCCCAACCGAGGCTGGTCCACTGTCGAACATGTGCGCCAAGACCCAGAGCGCATCCGCGACCGTCTTCGCGCGAAAGAAGATCCAAGCGATCGAAGCCACAAGAAACGTGTACGCCCATCCAGCCTTCGTCCGCTCGGCGGGTCGCCCGCGAACGCGATCGACGACGGTCTCGACCGCTGCCACGAGTCCGTGGACGAGACCCCATACGATGAACGTCCAGCTCGCGCCGTGCCACAACCCGCTCACGGCGAACACCGCGATGAGATTGCCAAGCTGTCGACCAAAGCCAGCACGCGCACCGCCGAGTGGAATGTACACGTAGTCACGGAACCAGAAGGAGAGCGAAATGTGCCATCGCCTCCAGAACTCGCGAATGCTGGTGGAGAAGTAGGGCTGCCTGAAGTTTTCGGTTAGCTCGAAGCCAAGAATCTTTGCCGATCCCAGAGCGATGTCCGTGTAGCCAGAGAAATCGCAGTAGATTTGGAACGTGAAGAACAGCGTCGCGACGAAGAGAGCTGGGCCCCGATAGCGTTGGGTGTGGTTGTAGACCTCATCGACGTAGATCGCCAACATGCCGGAGATGACGACCTTCTTGAACGCGCCCCACAAGATTCGGCGCAGGCCGAGCACGACGCGCTGGTAGTCGAAGTCGTACGAGCCGACCGCCAGGAATTGTGGCTGCATGTGCTTCCACCGTTCGATCGGCCCTGCGACGAGCTGCGGGAAGAAGACGACGAACGCCAGAAATCGCACCAGGCTTCGCTCGGCCTGGATGAGACCGCGGTACACGTCGATGGTGTAGGCCATCGACTGAAACGTGTAGAACGAGATTCCCACCGGCAACACGAGCTCGAACGTTGGCAGCGGGACTCCGGTGATCGCCGTCGCCGTGTGAGCGAAGAACGCCGAATACTTGAACGTGAAGAGAGTGCCGAGATTTCCCGCCAGGCTAGCCGCAAGGAGGGCCTTCTTCTTCGCAGGGCTCGTGGTGCGCTGTAGTCCGAGCGCAACGAGATAGTCGGTGAGCGCCGTGGCAGCCAGGATGAGGAGGTACGCGAAGCGCCACGACCCGTAGAAGAGGATTCCCGCGCCCAGAAGAAGGGCGAGTCGGTTCCGTGCGGGTAGCCAGAAGAAGAGCGACGTCGCGACGCTGAAGAAGAGGATGTATTCGAGCGAGACGAAATTCACGATCGATGTCTAGGTAGCGCCGTCCCGGGCCGACATTCGCGGGGTACTCTATTACATCTCGGCGCCTGGGTCGGGCTTCTGCCGGCGCGCCATGACCGCCGCAGGACAAGTCCCCTCAGCCGGGTTGATCGCGGGAGACTGGCCTGGAGCGCTCGAAGGCACGAACTGACATCTATTTCGCCTTCCTGCACGTGGAGTGTGCGGCCTCGGGGCGTAGCGGTTCGCTTAGCCTGCCGCTCGATAGCGACCGCTCAAGAGCGGGGAAAGTCTCGTGCGGAAGAGAAAATGCGCGCCCGAAGCCTCGCGCTGTGCGCCCCGGCCGAGTGCCTAAAGACGCTCTGACGCGCCAGACTAAAGGAGAGTGATTGATGGTGCGGAAGAGAGGATTTGAACCTCCACTGGATTTCTCCAACTAGCTCCTGAGGCTAGCGCGTCTGCCGTTCCGCCACTTCCGCAAGTGGTCTACCGCGTCGAAGCCCTGAGAGCGTAGACGGGTGAAGAGGTCTGCCTGAACGAACGCACAGTATAACCCGCCTCCGCCCGCGTGGTCGAGTTCCGCCGGTGTGGCAGGGCTATACTCGACGTTATGGCCAGCCGCGGCGTCAAGATCGCTTTTGCACTCCTCAGTGTCACACTCGTCGTGCCGATCGCGCTCTTCTTCTTCCTCTACTTCCTGATCGGCCGTGCGCCGGCGGTGGAGGGCAACGCCATCCTGTCGATGCAGTTGGGTGGCGACTTGGTGGAAGTGGCGCCGGCCAATCTCGTGAGTTTCGTGCGGGAGTCGCGCGTGCCCACCGTACGTACTGTGGTCGACAACCTGAGGAAGGCGAAGGTCGACGCCCGGGTGAACGGTGTGTTCCTGAAGCTCACTGGTTTATCAACTCCATACTGGGGCAAGGTGCAGGAAATCCGCGACGCGATGATCGATTTCCGCACGTCGGGCAAGCCGATCTACGCGTACCTCGAATATGGAGGGGACCGGGACTATTACCTCGCGACCGCAGCGGATCGTGTCTTCCTCATGCCGTCCAGCCCGCTGGATCTTGCCGGCATCGCTACCTACGAAGTGTTTCTTCGAGGGGCCCTCGACAAGGCTGGCGTGTATCCCGACCTGCATCACATTGGCGACTACAAGACCGCGCCGAACACCTACACCGAGAAAACGTTTACCGCGGCGCACCGCGAGATGGACGAGTCTCTCAACGCCGACCTTTTGGGGCAAGTTGTCAGGGGCGTCGCCGAGGGGCGGAAGCGGTCGACTGTGGAGGTGCGCGCGCTGGTCGATCAGGGGCCGTTTCTCCCAGAGCAAGCCCTCAAGGCGGGGCTCATCGACGAAATCGGCTATGAGGACGAGGCGCTCCTGCGCCTCCGCGCCGTCAAGGCGGGCAGCGCGCCCAACACCATCGACGGCGAGCGCTACGCCCAGATTTCCCTGGCTTCGCTCGGGTTGAATCGTGGCCCACGGATTGGCGTGGTCTATGCGACCGGGGCCATTGTCAGTGGCAAGGGCGGATTTGATCCGCTCAATGGCGTGAGCCTCGGATCGGATACGTTGATTGACGCGATCCGTGATGCGGCGAGAGATGCGAGCCTGCGCGCGATTATCCTCAGGATCGACAGCCCCGGCGGGTCGGCGGCTGCATCTGACGCTATATGGCGGGAACTGATGCTCGTCAAGCGCGACCATCCCGAGAAGCCGTTGATTGCCTCGATGGGTGACCTCGCGGCGTCAGGCGGGTACTACATCGCTTTGCCCGCGAAGGCGATCGTCGCGCAGCCTTCCACGCTGACCGGATCGATCGGCATCTTCGGTGGCAAGTTCGTGACCGGCGGCCTCTTCGAAAAACTCGGCGCCAACGTGGAGTCGTCGAGCATTGGTACGCACGCCGAACTGAACTCGCCGGCGCGTCCATTCAACAAAGCCGAGGGACTCAAAGTCGACGAGCAGTTACGAGCGTTCTACGACGGTTTCCTGCTGAAAGTGGCCGACTCAAGGGGCAGCACCCCCGCAAAGATTGACCAGCTCGCGCGCGGCCGCGTTTGGACGGGGCAGCAGGCCAGGGCCAACGGGCTGGTCGACGAACTGGGTGGTCTCGACCGTGCGATCGCGGTCGCCAAGGAAAGTGCCGGTCTGGCGCCCCAGAGCGATGTGGAACTGGTGACGTACCCGACGCCGAAGACATTCTACGAATTGCTGGCCGAGACCATGTCCGGAGAAAGCCAGGCGGCGGTCTCGATGGATCGCTGGCTGCGGGCGAATCTCACGGGCGGGGAAGTGGAACTGCTACGGGCAGTGCGAGGGCCCGCCACGATGTTCCGTCGTGGTGAAGCGCTCGCGCTGATGCCGTACACATTCACGCGATAGAGGGTTCAAGGTTCCCTCAGCAACCGCGGGAACGTTCGCTAACCAATCACGCGCTGAAGCGTTTCCTGGTTGATCTGAATCTTCATCTTCTGTTTCGCCTTCAGCATGTAGGCGGCAAACAGGCGGCTACGGCGGTCGGCCAGCATCTGTTCGCGGAATCCGTCCTTGGCGTTGGCAAGGTCCGCCTCGCTGGTCTGCTGTTTCTCGAGCACCTTCACAATGGCGGTGCCGTTCCCCGTTTGGATCGGGTCGCTCACGGCGCCCACCGGCAGGGCCAAGGCCTGCGCTACGACGTCGCCGGCCGCTCCAATGTCGACGATCTGGCCATCCTGTGTCAGAAGGTCAGTGGTGGTGGACGTCAGGTTGGCGGCCTTGGCGGCCTTGTCAAAGTCTGGCGCCGCTTTTAGCTTGGCAACCACGTCCGCCGCCTTCTGCTTCGACATCGCCAGGGCCTTCTGGTTGATGACGACATTGCGCACCCGGTCTTTCACTTCGTCCAGCTTCGGCACATACGCATCTTTCTTTTCCGTGACCGCTTCGACGACGTAACCGCGGCCGGTGCGAATGGCTCCGGAGACCTCGCCGACAGCCAGTGTGAAGGCCTGGGCCGTCATTTCCGGCGATGATCCGGCGCCTAGAACCGGTTCGTCGCGCGCAAAGAATCCTGTTTCCTGGACCGTCAGTCCTTGTGCCCGTGCGGCCGCGTCCAGGTCAGCGGGCTTCTTGATCTGGGAGACCAGTGCCTGAGACATCGTGGTGGCCTGAGCTTGGGCGCGTTCGAACCCGACCTGTTCGGTCAGCTGGTCTTTCACTTCCTCGAGCTTCTTGACCGCCGGCGCCCTTCGGTCGACGAGCTTGATGATGTGGTATCCGAAGTCGGTCTTCACAAGTTCGCTGATCTGTCCTGGCTGCAGCGCGAACGCGGCATTGTCGAACTCCGGCACCATCTGGCCCCGCGCGAAGAAATCGAGGTCGCCACCCTTGCTCGCATTCGACGCATCGTCGGAATACTTTTTCGCCAGCGCGCCGAAGTCCGCACCAGGCACCTTGGCCTGCTTGAGGACGTCCTCCGCTGTCGCTTTCACCGCCGCCGCGTCCTTGCCTTCGGTCTTGAGCAGGATGTGGCTGGCTCGCACTTGCTCTGGGCTCGCCGTCGGCGCAATGGTTTCGTTGTAGGCACGTTCGATGTCGGCCTGCGACACCGTGATCTTGGCGCGCAGGGCGTCAACATCGACCAGCACGTATTTCACTTTGCGCTTTTCTGGAATCCTGAAATCTGCCGTGTGGCCATCGAAATGGGCGGCCACCTCAGCGTCCGTCGCGTTCACGTCGAGGCGGTAGCTGTCAGCGCGGAACGCGACCACGGCGAGCTTGACCTTGTCATTTCGGCGACGATACTCATCCACCAGTTCCTTGTCGGAGACCGACAGCCACGCCGTGACCGTCTGCCGGAGCTTGTCTGCCGCGAGTGACCGGCGTACGCCGGCCTCAAATTCAGTGGTGCTCAGTGGTGGCCGCTGGGCTGCAAGTAATTGCCGATAGCGCTGGGTGCCGATGAAGACACCCTTGTCCTGGAAGGCTGGGATCGCGAAGATTCGCTGCGCCAGCTCTTCGTCGCTGACTGTGATGCCGACCCGCTCGGCTTCGGACATTGCGGCCCGTTCGTCGACCAGTCCCTGAAGAATTTGTCGGTCGACGCCGAGCTGTTTCAGCAGCTGCGGAGTGACCTGACCACCTGAAGACTGCTGATACTGCGCCAGCTGGGCCTGGTACATGCGTTGGAACTCACCAGTGCCAATCTCTTGGCCATCGACAACGGCCACTGCGCCGGACGGCACTGCGCCGACGCCGGTCGGAAGAAAGGCGGGGATGTAGAACGCGACAAACGCCAAGCAAACGATTGCAAGACTCCACTTGAGCCAGTTGCGATGCCGGCGCATCCGATCGAGCATTGTCATCGGGGATCCTCGAAACCACGATGGTATGCCAGGAGGTTCAAGTGAGGCAAGGGAGGCACAGCGATCGCTGTGGTATATTTGCCGCGCAGAGAAGAACTTAGCGGCTATCTCCAACGGAGCGGATGTCCTCACCAGGTCGCCAGGCTCGGTCCCGACGGTCGCGGCGCCCCAGCGCCGTCTCCAGCCATCCTGCCAACTCCGCCATGCGAACGACCACCGCCGATCTGTCGCTTCGGCTCGCCACCGGCGACGCCAGGCTTCGATCCCGGTTGTCCAAGCCATCGGCGCTTCACCACCTGCTCGACCAGCTGCACGACTGCGTTGACCCGGCACAGGTCGCCGCTGTGGCGGTCTCGCGGGCAAGTACCTGGCTTCCAGTGACGTCATGGGCCGTGGTCGTGATCGATCCGGCTGGAGAGTGCACTGTTCTGGCTGAGGAAGGTGTTGTCCCGGCGATGGCCGGTGCGCTCAGGGGCATTGCGGACCTTGTGGTCACGGCCGGGCAGGTCGTTTCAAGTGCAGAGCTTTCTTCTGATGGACGAATCGTCGGTAGCGTCTTCTCCGGTTCGGTGTTTGCGATGCCGCTGAGCTGCCGAGGCCGCTGTTTCGGTGCGCTCATCGGCTTCGATCACGCCTCGTCGTCGCGTGCGCCGATGCTTGCCGCCTCTCCGTTGAGCGCTCTAAGCCGCCTCATTGCCCCGGTCGCGTCGGCGCTCGACAAGACCCTGCTTCTCAAGCGGGTCGAGGCGCTCGCGGTCACGGATGACCTTACGGGTTTGTACAACTCGCGATACTTGCGACAGGCGATCCACCGCGAAACCAAGCGGGCCGCGCGCAACAACCGTCCACTTTCCTTGCTGTTCATCGATCTGGATGGCTTCAAATTGATCAACGATACGTATGGTCACGTGTCGGGGAGCCAGGCGCTGGCGGAGGCGGCCTTGGTTATTCGTGGCAGCGCGCGGGAAACGGACGTGGCGGCGCGTTACGGCGGCGACGAGTTCGCGCTCGTCCTACCAGACACCGGATGCGCCGGCGCGATGTTAGTAGCAGACCGTGTGTGTCAACGGCTCGCGGCGCATGTGTTTCTCGTCGACCGAGGATTGAGCGTGCGTCTGACTGCCTCTGTCGGTGTCGCGACACTACCAGAGTCGGCGGCGTCGGCCGACGAATTGTTCAAGGCGGCGGATTCCGCCATGTATACCGTGAAGGATCGCGGGAAGAACGGCCGTCAGGCGGCTCCCGCTAGGAGTGTGCTGCTTTGAATCTTCGCTCAATGCTGTCTGTGTTCTCCAGTGACCTAGCCATTGACCTGGGCACTGCCAATACGTGTGTCTACGCGCGCGGCAAGGGCATTGTCGTCAACGAACCATCGATCGTGGCGATGAACAAGCTGAACGGACGCGTTGAGGCCGTCGGGCGCGAGGCCAAGGAAATGCTCGGCCGCACCCCTGGCAACATCGTCGCGATTAAGCCGATGAAGGACGGCGTGATCGCCGACTTCGATAGCACCGAAAAGATGCTGACGTACTTCATCAAGAAGGCGCACAACAGAAATGTCTGGGTTCGCCCACGCATTGTCATTGGCGTACCGTCGGAAATTACTCAGGTCGAAAAGCGCGCCGTCAAAGACAGCGCGTATCGCGCCAAGGCGAGCGAAGTGCATTTGGTGGAAGAGGCGATGGCGGCCGCCATTGGTGCCGGCATGCCCATCACCGAACCGTCCGGAAACATGATCGTCGACATCGGGGGCGGGACGACAGACATTGCGGTCATTTCGCTCGCTGGCATCGTCTACAGCAAGGCCGTGCGCGTGGCCGGCAACGAGATGGATGAGGCGATCATCCAGTACATCAAGAAGGCGTACAACCTCCTGATCGGCGAGCGCACCGCTGAAGCGATCAAGATGGAGGTCGGCTCCGCATTCCCGCTCGATGAGCCGATCACGATGGAGATCAAGGGGCGGCACCTGATTGAGGGCGTGCCGAAGACGATCAGTATCAGCGATGAAGAGATTCGGAAGGCGCTCACGGAAACGGTCAACGTCATTGTCGATGCGGTGCGTGTTGCCCTTGAGCGGACGCCGCCAGAGCTGTCGGCCGACATTGTTGACCGCGGTATCGTGCTGACCGGCGGAGGGTCGCTGCTGAAGGGGCTCGACCGGAGGCTCCGCGAAGAAACCGGCCTGCCGGTGGCTATGGCCGAGGACCCCCTGTCGTCGGTGGTCCTCGGTGCCGGAAAGATGCTGTCTGACTTCAACCTGCTCCGAAAGATCTCGATCGACTGAGGTGTCGCTCCTCGACTTCCGTCAGCGCTCCGGATATCTGTTTCTGGCCGTCATCGTCGGACACGTTATCCTCATCTCCGCGCAGGTGAATTCGCGCGGCGGAGTGCCGGTCCTCGAGGCCGTCACGTTTGGTGCCTTCTCGGAAGCGCAGCGGGGCACATCGTCGGTGGTCGGCGCGATTCGCGACGTCTGGAACCGCTACCTCGCGTTGCGCGCCGTTCGCGACGAGAACGACACACTGCAGCGCGAACTGGCGTCCGCCCGCGTCAAATTGCAGGAACAGGCGGCGCTTCTTGGTCGGGCGGAAGGACTGGCACGACTGCTCGACTTGAAGGGGCACACCAGCTTGTCGACGACGGCTGCGGCGATCATTGCGTCGGGCGCCACCTCCGATTTCAGGACCGTCACTCTCGACAAAGGGTCGGTGCATGGGCTTTCCAAGGATATGGCCGTCATCGTCCCGTCGGGAGTGGTCGGGCGTGTCGTGCTTGCGAGTGCGCGAGCGTCGAAGGTGCAGTTGCTCATTGACCGCAACGCGGCCGCGGGTGCACTGATCGAGCGATCTCGCGCTCAGGGTGTTGTGGTCGGTGCCGGTGAGGATACCCTCCGCCTCGATTTCGTCTCTGAAGTGTCTGATGTGGTAGTTGGCGATCAGGTGGTGACATCGGGGATCGACGGCATCTTCCCGAAGGGCTTCGCCATCGGCCGGGTGAGCGACGTGCAGAAAAGCGGCGGCGCCTATCGCCGAATTAGTGTGCAGCCGGCGGTTGGTTTTGGCAGCCTGGAGGACGTGCTGGTGGTTCTCACGCCCACGCAGGCGGCCCTGGCCGCGACCGTTGGTTCTACCGGAGCGGCGAAGTGAAGGTGCTGTGGGTGGTGGCTGGCACGGCACTCGCGCTGGCGCTGCAGACGACGGCGGCGCGTTTTCTGGCCGGCGGCGCCATCATCGTCGACTTCGTCCTCGTCGTGGTCATTTACGCCGCGCTGGCGTCCGGTCCGGTTACCGGGCTCTTTGCGGGTACGTTTGCAGGGTTTGTGCAGGACACGTTGTCTGCCGGTAGCGGTGTGATCGGCATCGGCGGCCTGGCCAAGACCATCGTGGGCTTTCTTACGGGCCTTGTCGGGACCCAATTCATCGTGGCGCAAGGGCCCTCACGATTTGTCACGTTCTTTATCGGTACGCTGCTGCACGCCGCCATGTTCATCGGCGTGTCGGTCCTGTTGGGCCTGCGTGATCTGGGCAGGCCCTATACCGCCGTCCTTGAGCAGGCGGTCGGGAATGCGCTCGTGGGCGTGATTGCGTTTCAGTTGGCCGAGTTCGCGCCAGGCGCCGTCGAACGTCGTCGCCTCAATAGCCGCCGACCCAGGCGGCCGTAGGATCTCCTGAAAACACCTGCATTCCGCCTTCCTTACGTGTCATCATCTGCCGATGGCGTCGCCCCAGGATAGGCGTCAGGCCGGTTTCCGGCTGAGCGTCCTGCAGTACCTGCTGACCGTTGCGTTCTCGGTGCTCGCCGTGAGCTTCTGGATTCTGCAGGTCGTGCAGCACGACAAGTTCGAGGAAATGGCTGCAAACAACCACCAGCGGACGCTGGCGTTGCGCGCGCCGCGGGGCGTGTTGTTTGACCGCGACGGTCGGGTGTTGGTTGAAAACCGCCATTCCTACAGCATCTCGATTGTGCGTGAGCACACCAAGGACCTCGGCCGCACGGTCCGGCTGATGGCGTCTGTCCTTGAGATTCCCGAAGCGCGTGTCCGCGATATCGTGGACCGCCACCGACGAGAGCCGTCCTACCGACCGATTGTGATCGTGCCGGACGCGACACTGGCGCAGGTCGCCGCGGTTACGGCGCGCCGGCTCGACTTCGAGTTGCCGGATGTCGTCGTTGAGGAGGTGCCGACGCGCCGGTACCCGGTGGACGCGCTGGCGGCGCATCTCTTCGGCTACGTCGGGGAAGTAAGTGATGCGCAGGTCGCCGGCGACACCGACCTGAAGAGCGGCGACATCGTCGGGCAGTCTGGGATCGAGCGCGTCTACAACAACCTGTTGATGGGCGAAGACGGCGCGCGGCGCGTGGTCGTCAACAGCGTGGGACGCGAGATTCGCACGATCGACGAGATTCCTCCCACTGAAGGCCGTCGCTTGCAACTGACAATCGACTACGACCTGCAGAAGGCAATCGAGGACGGATTCAGGGCCTCAGGCGGCTACAACGGGGCAGCGGTCCTGATGGATCCCAACAGCGGTGAGGTGCTGGCCTTTGCCAGCGTGCCGGCCTACGATCCCAATGCGTTTGCGGCCGGTATTGATCGCGCGACTTGGGCATCGCTCAATACCGATGAGAGCCGCCCCTTGCAGGATCGAGTGATCCAGGGCCGGTACCCGGCGGGGTCGACATTCAAGATGGCGGTTGCCACGGCCGCGCTCGAAGAAGGGACCGTGACGTCCGACTTCAAGGTGTACTGCCCTGGGCACGCGACCTTCTTCGGTCGTTCATTCCAATGTTCGTTGCCCAACGGCCGCGGCCATGGCTTGATCGACATGCGCGAGGCAATCGAGCACTCTTGCAACGTGTACTTCTACACCGTCGGCAACATGGTCGGGATCGACAAGATCCACAAGTGGGCGACATTACTGGGGCTGGGCGAAAAGACCGGGATCGACCTGCCCAACGAAGTCCAGGGACTGGTTCCGTCGCCGGGGTGGAAGCGCGAGCGTTTCCATGAAAAGTGGTACGCCGGCGAAACGATCTCGGTCTCGATCGGTCAGGGTGCGGTCTCGCTGACGCCGATCTCCGAAGCGGTCTACATTTCGACCATGGCCAACGGTGGTACTCGGGTCACACCGCACTTGCTGAAGGCCGTGGACGAAGGGTCAGGATGGAGGGCGGCGCCGCCGCCACCGCCCCGTTCGGTGGTGCAGCTGAAGCCGGAAACGTTGCAGGCGCTGCGCGATGGCATGTGGCGAGTGGTGAATGCCGCCGGCACCGGCCGGAACGCACGCCTGGCCGGCTACGACGTGTCCGGCAAAACCGGCACGGCACAGGTCATCTCTCTTGAGGGTGGCAGGGCCGCCAAAGGTAAATCGAACCGGGATCTTCGCGACAACGGCTGGTTTGTCTTCTTTGCGCCACGTGACAATCCGCAGATCGCCGGCGTAGTCTTCGTGGAGCACGGTGGCCACGGCGGCACGACGGCGGCGCCGATTGCGAAGCATGCGCTCGAAACGTTCTTTTCGAAGCGTGAAGGTCGTCCGCTGCCTGTGATCAAGGGATTGCCTGCCCTGCCTGCGGACAATGACGAGCCGATCGGACCACCGAGTGGCCTCGAGGGTCCCTCTGAGCTGCCCGCTGCAGGACTGACGAACTGAACATGTTCGAGCGCCGGCTGTACTTTCATATCGACTGGTGGCTGGTCATCGCCATTGCCGCCCTGTGTGCGCTCGGCGTCGTGATGATCAACAGCACGACGGCCGATCCGACGCGTGGCAGCTCGAGACTCTTCGTGACGCAGATCTACGCCATTCTCCTGGGCCTCGGCGCGCTCGTCTTCACGCTCTCGTTTGACTATCGGACCTTCACTGACAAGTCGCACCTGATCTATCTCGGTCTGTGTCTGGCACTCGTCTACGTGATCTTTTTCGGCGACGTGCAGATGGGCGCACGGCGCTGGATTTCACTCCGAGGATTTAATCTGCAGCCGTCGGAATTCGCCAAGGCCGGCGTGGCGCTGGTGCTTGCCAAGTTGTTCGGAGAGAGTCGCGGTGCCCTTGGCTGGCCGACGCTGGCCATCGGCGGGGCCTTGACCGCGATCCCCATCCTCCTGATTGCTCGGGAACCTGACCTCGGCACGGCCGTGACACTGCTTCCGGTGTTCCTGGCCGTGGCGTATCTCGCCGGCATGCGCATGCGCATCCTCGGCATCATGGCGCTATGCCTTGTCGTGGCGGCGCCAATCGCGTGGAAGTTCGCGCTCAAGGACTATCAGAAGAGTCGCATTTCAACATTTATCGATCCGACGCAAGACGCGAAGGGCGCTGGGTATCAGCAGATTCAAGCGCGCATCACAGTCGGATCGGGCGGGCTGACAGGGAAGGGCTTCAAGCAGGGGACGCAAGGCCAGTTGCGGTTTCTCCCCGTGGCCCACAATGACTTCATCTTCTCGGTGCTGGCCGAGGAGCAGGGATTTTTGGGCGTCCTCGTGGCGCTCGGTTTGTATTTGTTCGTGATCGTGCGCACGCTCGAGGCGGCCCGGCTGGCCAAGGATCGCCTCGGCTCCTATCTTGTGCTCGGCGTACTGGCCAGCTTTACCTTCCAAGTGGTCTACAACATCACCATGTCGGCAGGTCTGGCTCCAGTCAAAGGGCTCACGCTCCCGCTTATGAGTTATGGGGGCTCGTCGATGATCGCCACGCTCGCCGCATTCGGGCTGGTGCTCAACGTACGGATGCGCAGGTTCACGAACTAGCTTCGCGGCCTTGGGCTGCAGGCCTTGGGCTTTGGGTACCGCTCGTACCTGAGGTCCACGGTCCACGGCCCACGGTCTGCCCAAGGAGTTTGTGATGAATAAGGAGATGATCATCTCCTCGAATAGCCACGAGACGATGGTGGCGATCCTCGAGGACGATCTGGTCGCGGAAGTGTTCGTTGAGCGAGAACGCCATCGGGGCGTGGTCGGCAACGTCTATAAGGGGCGGGTCTCGAAGGTGCTGCCCGGCATGCAGTCCTCGTTCATTGACGTCGGTCTCGAGCGCGACGGGTTTCTCTATGTGGCTGAGGTGCTCGACACCTTGCTCGAGTTCGAGAAACTGGAGTCAGGCGACGACGAGGGCGGTGACAAGTCGGGCGAGAAGCGCGACCGCGAGGCCGAGCGCGAGCGACACCAGGCCAAAATCGAAGACCTGCTGAAGGAAGGGCAGGAGGTGCTGGTGCAAGTGATCAAGGAGCCGCTTGGCACCAAGGGCGCGCGCTTGACCTCACATGTCACGATGCCTGGCCGCTTCCTGGTGTTCATGCCGACTGTCGACCACGTCGGCGTCTCGCGCAAGATCGAGTCGCGTGAGGAGCGCGCGCGGCTGCGTGGCATTGTGCGCGAGTTTCGAGACACGCACGGTTTCACCGGTGGCGTCATCATTCGCACCGCCGCAGCGAGTCGCCCGAAGGAAGACATCCTCTCGGATCTTGAGGCCTTCCACGCCATCTGGACCGATATCCGTCGAAAAATGGAGTCGTCACGCGCACCCGCCGTGGTCTACCGCGAGCAAAGCGTCGTCGGCAAACTGTTGCGCGATCTGTTAACCGAGGATTTTCAGGCGATTCGCATCGACAACCCGCAAGAGTACCAGCGGGTCGTCGAGACGGTGGAGCGGATCCTGCCGGGTCTGTCTTCCAAGGTCACCCTGTACAACAATCCATTCCCGATCTTTGACGAGTATGGTGTTCAGGCTGAAATCGATAAGGCGCTCAAGAGCAAGGTGTGGTTGAAGTCGGGCGGGTCCATCGTCATCAACCAGACCGAGGCGCTGGTCGCGATCGATGTCAACACCGGGCGCTATGTCGGGAAGAAGTCCTCCGGGCGCCTCGAAGACACCATCGTCAAGACCAACCTCGAAGCGGTGAAAGAGATCGTTCGCCAGGTGCGGCTGCGTGACCTGGGCGGCATCATCGTCCTCGACTTCATTGATATGGAGGAGAAGAAGAACCGGCAGAAGGTGCTTCAGGCGGTGGAACTCGAACTGAAGAAGGACCGCTCACCGTCGAAGGCGCTACAGGTCGCAGACTTTGGCCTCGTGATCATCACGCGCAAACGAGTCAAGCAGAGTCTCGAACGGGCCATGACCGAGCCGTGCCCGTATTGCGCGGGCACTGGCACGATCAAGTCCACGTCCACGATTTGCTACGAGATTCTAAGCGAGGTGAAGAAAGTGAGTCCGGACCTAAACGGCTCTCGGTTGGTGCTGCGCGTGAATCCCGAGATCGCGCGCGCCTTCAAGGAAGAAGAATCCGCGGTTCTGGTCGACCTGAAGACGTCAATTGGCAAGGAAGTGACGATCAAGAGCGACTTTCAGCTCCATCACGAGCAGTTTGACGTGATGGCGGTCTAAGGACGGTCGAGTACTACGCGCCGGCTGGTAGATTGATGATGTAGTGCGTGCCCGCCTTGGCAATCCAGACACGCAAGTAGTCGTTGCCTTTGAGCGTTTCCACACGCACACCGTTGGCCATTGGCCTTTGCAGCTTGATGACGGCGGCGATATCGTCGCCGCGCACTACGGAGGCCACTTCTCTGGCGACGACCTTGCCCGCCTTCACGAATTCCACATAGGCTTCCGCGTCTGGCGACTGGCCGATCGCGGGCGTTGCGTGTGCGCCAGTCAGGCGCACCTGGTAGGTGCCGGCGGCCAAGGGCTGACCGTCCGCCATCACCTTTCTTGTCAGCGTCACCGACCCGAGCGACTGGGTCGCCGTTGCCTGGCCAAACGCGGGAGCCGCGAGTGCGGCCACCATCACTGCCGTCAGAACGTGTTTCCTCATCCCGCCTCCTCTGCCGACGATGTTCTCACGTCGACCGTGTCCAGCGCAAAACCGCACGGCCTCAGCTCCGCCACCGCTGCGTCGGGAGCTTGATTCTGCTGCCAGAAAACTCAATGCCTTCAGCGGTGAGCCGTTGCCGCTTTCTCGGTTCGTCACCGCCATAGCCGCCGAGTCGGCCGCCCGCGGCGACCACGCGATGACACGGCACATCCGGGCGTCCGCAGTCGCGCATGATGTTGCCGACCGCCCGTGCCGCGTTAGGGCGTCCCGCGATGGCCGCGATATCGCCATAGGTGGACACGCGGCCGCGAGGGATCTTGCGGACGGCTGAGAGGACTCGCGCCGTGAACTCCGTGGCGGGTCGTTTCACCGCTGCCGTGGGCGCGCCGTGGTCGCTACCGTGAGTGCCGATGAGAGCGGTGTGCCCTGGGCCTGGGGTAGTGTGATGCCGACGATTGACGCGAGGGTGGGGACAATGTCGGCGGGGCTGGCGGTGTCGTTGTAGCGGCCTCGCCTGATCCCGGCTCCGTAGAACATCAACGGCACTCGCTGGTCGTCATTGGTGGCGCTGCCGTGCGTGGTACCGGTTGTACCGATCATCCAACCAGGCCTGGGCGCGACGATGATGTCTCCAGAGCGTCCTGGCGCGTAGCTGAGTGCGGCGGCGCGAAGCATGACATCTTTCGACGCCGCGGCCTCGGCCGTGAGCTGATTGGCGCCGAATGCGCGCTGGATTCCGGGTTGGGACTGCGCGGCTTTCAGCACTCGGGTGAGCGCAGCGGGCTTGGCGGCGAGCTGCTCTATCAGACCGGGCCTCAGGTAGATGTCGTTGCCGACCATCCGGATCACCGGCGGGTCGCCGCCCAGTTCCTTCAATATCTGGCCGTTGACGGCCAGCGCGATTGCCTGGGAGTAGAGTCGTCCACCGTCACGTCCGCCAGCCACGCGCTGTTCAGGAATCTCGGCGACGCCGTGGTCGGAGCTCAAGGCCACGACCCACTGGTCGCGTCCAACAGCGCGATCCAGCGCCCCGAAGAGTTGGCCGAGCGTGCGATCGAGGTTGAAATAGAGGTCTTGGACCTCGACGCTGTTCGGGCCGAAGGCATGGCCGACCAGGTCGGGCGTGGAGAAGCTGACCGCCAGCAGGTCGGTGCCATCGTGCCGTCCGAGCTGCATTGATTCGACGAGGTTGGCGGCCATGCGTCCCAGATAGGCGTCCGCATACGGACTCCGCTCCCACTGTGCGTAGTAGCCAGCGTCGGGCCGGTCCTGACCCTGACCGCCGAGGAGATGCGGAAACGTCGATGTCCAACCAGCGGGCGCCGCTTCGCCCAAGCCTGCGTCGGATGACTGATAGCGGTTGGCGGGCATCGACAGCGCCCATGTCTTCCCGAAGTCGGCCTCGATCGGGTTGGCCTCGACAAACGCCTTCACGGCCGGGACTGGCGCAGTCGCGAAGGCTGACGATGACTCCCAGCCGTCAAGCGACTCGGACAGCCAGGTCACCGCATCGCCCTCGTGGCCGGCGAGCATGATCGCGCTCCGTGCCTTGAACGACAGCGA
Organism: Vicinamibacterales bacterium; assembly: GCA_040081555.1. Taxonomy (GTDB): domain Bacteria; phylum Acidobacteriota; class Vicinamibacteria; order Vicinamibacterales; family CAVVIG01; genus CADEEX01. The sequence goes on along the minus strand of JBEBGG010000040.1, from coordinate 2,627 downwards.
TACGGTGTGCGACTGGCGCTGGCGGCGCATCTCGTCGGCAAACGAGGGAATCTTGAGGTTGACGGCGCTTTCATGGCCGGCACGCCCGCGTCCGTAGGGGATTGCCGTGACCGCCGGATCGTCGGTGCAGGTGACCAGCGCGGCGCGCTCACGGCTAAACCACTGATTCTGAAAGACGCCGTGTGCCATCGGATACGCGCCGGTCGAAATCGTCGCGTGTCCTGAGCAGGTGACTGTGTTGAGATAGGGATAGGCGGCGCGCCGGAACCACGCGCCTTCATCAATGAGGCGCCTCAGGCCTCCGGTCCAGTCGCGTTGAAAGCGATCGACATAGTCGGCACGCATCTGGTCGACCACGATGATGACGGCAAGTTTCGGAGCATCGGCGGCATGGGGCACGGCGGCGAACCCGGCCAATGCCACGGCAACGGTCCACAGGCGGCAGCGCATGCGCCCAGTGTAGCTCAGCCCTTGCCGCTGGTAGGGCCGCGATGTCGACCAGCCGATGCTACAGGTAGTTGAGGGGGTCGATCCCGATCTCGCCAGGATCGACCGCGTCGCGAATCTCGTGCGGATACCGCCCGTCGCGGTCCGGCTCCCATGTGCGCACGCGAATAGGTTCAGCCACGACGGCGCCCTGTTGGTTGGACACGAGCCGCACCTCGGGGCGGAGCGGGTCTTGCGCTCGTTCTGCGGTGACGACGGCGACCTCTCCAGACTGCAGTCTGACGACGCTGCCGACCGGGAACAGGCCCATCATCGACACAAACCGCATCAGCAGCGGGCGGTCAAATTGGGCACTGTCCCGCTCGCTCATGATCGAGCGGATGCGCGAAGTGGCCAGCCCTTGTCGATAGGGTCGATGGCTGCGCAGCGCGTCGAACACGTCTGCAATCGTGACCATCATCGTGCAGACGTTCAGGCGGCGTGGGCCGACATTCTCGGGATAGCCGCTCAGGTCCTGTTTGAGGTGGTGTTCGAATGCGACGACGGCCGCCAGCGGTGACATGCCTGGTGTCCGTCGAAGAATCGCCGCGCCGTCGACGACGTGGCGTTTCATGATGTCGAATTCTTCCGCCGTGAGGCGTTCCGGTTTGTGCAGGACCTCGGGGGGCGTCTGCACCTTGCCGATGTCGTGCAGCAGCGCGGCAACGCCGAAGGCTCGCAGCAACGGGCCATCGAGCCCCAACGTCATGGCCTGGGCCAGTGTCAGCACTGCCACATTCACCATATGGGTGAAGGTAGGGTCGCCGCTGACCCTACCAGGAAAGGTCGTCAGGGCGAGGAGGGCAGGCGCGTCCTTGGCGAGCCCCCCAGAGAGCGCGTCGATCACGCGTTCGGCATCGACCGCGCTGGGGACGTCGCCCGCAAGGGCACTGTTCCACAGAGTGAACGCCGTGTCGACGGCTGTGTCGTAACGCTGGCGCGCGGCCGCGATCCCCGCCATGTGGGGGGGAGAGTACCACGAATCTTCCGCTATACTGCCGGCCCAGATGCGCGCGGTCGATATCATCGTCGGAAAGCGCGAGGGGCGCGCGCTCGAACGCGCCGAGATCGACTTCTTCGTCAACGGCGTGACCGATGGGTCGTTGCCCGACTATCAGGTGTCGGCGCTGCTGATGGCGATCGTGCTCCGCGGCATGACGGCCGAGGAGACGCTCGGGCTGACCGATGCCATGGTCCACTCCGGCATCAGGGTCACGCTTGATGACATCCCAGGCATCAAGGTCGACAAGCACAGTACCGGGGGGGTTGGCGACAAGGCGTCGCTGATTCTCGCGCCGCTTGCAGCGGCCTGTGGCGTGCCCGTGCCGATGATGTCGGGTCGTGGACTTGGCCACACCGGCGGTACTCTCGACAAGCTGGAATCGATTCCCGGCTTTCGCGTCAACCTGTCGCTGGACGAGATGCGCCGCGCGCTCGCCGTGGTCGGATGCGCCATGATCGGCCAGACATCGCAGATCGCCCCAGCCGACAAGAAGCTCTATGCGTTGCGCGACGTCACCGGCACGGTGGAGAGCATTCCCCTGATCTCGGCGTCGATCATGAGCAAGAAGATCGCCGAAGGGATCGATGCCCTCGTGCTCGACGTCAAGACCGGCAGCGGCGCCTTCATGAAGACCGAGGCTGACTCATTGGCCCTGGCGCGCTCCCTCGTGTCGATCGGCAACGCGTCAGGGGTGCGCACTGAAGCTGTCATTACGGCGATGGATGCGCCCCTTGGACGAGCCGTCGGCAACGCCCTCGAAGTAATTGAGTGCATCGAGGTGCTCAAGGGCAAAGGGCCGGCCGACATTCTCGAGGTCTCCCTGGAACTGACCATTCGCATGCTGATGTTGGGCGGTGTGGCCGCCGATCGAGACAGCGCGGAAAAGCAGGCCCGCGCCGCCATTACGTCTGGCGCAGGACTCGATTCTCTTAGGAAGGTCATTGAGCATCAAGGCGGTGATCCACGTGTGATCGACGACTACACGCGGTTGCCGTCTGCCCCCGGCCGCCACCTCATTGCGGCACCGCGCGGCGGCTATCTCGCCAGGCTGGACGCAGAGCTCGTCGGCCGTGCATCGGTGCTGCTTGGTGCCGGTCGGGACCGCGCGCCGGGCCCGTGAGTACCTGTCTCTTATACA
>JBEBGG010000327.1:0-1945 GCA_040081555.1 Vicinamibacterales bacterium | reverse complement strand
CGCCTTTGTCTGGGCCCGCGCTCCTCGGCCCGCTCGGCGACCACGGCGGGGGCATGCTCACACACCTCGTGGGGCTCGCCAGCCCGGCGGCACAGGCGCCCCCGGTGATGGCGGCTTCAACGGCTACAAGGGTGACAACGGCCGCCCCGGCCACCCCGGTGGCGGGCGCAGCCCCCGCCACCGTCGCCCTCGACTTCGTCTGTGAGGACGATGTGCGAAGAGCGATTCGCGACGGGCGGACCCTGATCGTCGCCGAACGCGCCATCATCACGCCGGCGGCTCGGGACTTGGGCGAACAGCACCGCGTCTTTGCCACGCCACCGTCACGCGGTTGATCGCGCTTACTGCTGCATCAATTGGACTTATTCGTTGACCCTCCCACGGCCTGATGCTAGGATTTCGGGCACGTGCTGATGTTGGGCCGACTGCCAGCTCGAATCTTGGCGTGTGTCGCGCTGTCACTTGTGGCGGCGTGCGGACCCAAGAGCATCAAGACCGCCGCCAACCCACAAACTGCCCCCCTCGCGCATCAGCCCTTACACGCGCCGCCGGCGCCGCCGCCAGAGACACCCCCGGCGGAAGACCCCGTCCTCTCGCTCCTCGCCGAATCCGACCATCACTTTAAGGCTGGCCAGAGCGCTTTGGCCGCGGGTCATTTTGAATCGGCACGTCGGGAGTTCGATCGCGCCATCGGTGTACTCGCCGAGTCGACGTATGGCGGACGAACCGAGCCGAGAATGCGCGAGCAATTCGACCGCCTGGTCGATCGTATTAGCACCTATGAAGCCAAAGCGCTGGCGCAAGGCGATGGCTTCGCGGAAAAGCCGTCGGAACCCGCGTCGATTGACGAATTGCTCGCCGCGTCCGCGACGCTGGTCCCCGCCACTGCAGCACTCAAGGAGACCGTCAGCGCAGATGTCGCCGCCAGCGACTACGACATTCCCATACCCCTGAATCAGCAGGTGCTCTCATTCGTCAATCTCTTCCAGGGCCGTCTGCACGACTTCCTTGAAGAAGGCATGAAGCGTGGCAGCCGCTACCTGCCGATGATTCAGGACGTATTTCGGGCCGAAGGCTTGCCGCTGGACCTCGCCTATGTGCCGCTGGTAGAGAGTGCCTTCAAAACCAACGCGCTGTCTCGTGCAAACGCGAGAGGCGTCTGGCAATTCATGCGAGGCACCGGCCGCGAAAACGGATTGCGCAGCGACTGGTACATCGACGAGCGCTCGGATCCCGAGAAATCGACGGTGGCGGCGGCAAGGTATCTGACGACGCTCGGCAAGATGTTTGATGGCGATTGGCACATGGCCCTGGCGTCATACAACGGCGGTCCTGGAAGGTTGCAGAAGGCCGCGACACGGGGGAAGGCCGGCGACTTCTGGTCGCTCGCCGCGAAGCCGCGTCTGCTCCCGAGGGAAACCCGCAACTACGTGCCAATGATCCTCGCAGCGATCATCATCGCCAAGAACCCGGCCCAGTATGGCTTTGAGTTCGAGGCCGACGGCCCCCCGGCCTATGAGGTCGTCGGGCTGCCGAGACCGGTTGACCTGCGACGTATCGCCGAGTGGACGAACACGACGATCGACGAAATCCAATCGCTCAATCCTGAGCTGCGTCGCTGGACCACTCCGGTGCGAGACGGCGGGTACAAGCTCAAGGTGCCGACCGGCAGCGCCGATGTTGTGCTCGCTCGGCTCGAAGAGTCGGCCTCAACGGAGCTCGCCTCGCTCAACTGGTACGTCGTGAAGAAGGGCGACACGCTGACGCTGATTGCGCGCCGCCTGCGAGTGAGCCGCGCCGACCTTGCCGAGGCGAACTATCTCAAGGCCACAGCAGCCGTATCGCCGGGACAGAAGCTGATGGTTCCGCGTGAGGCCAACACCCTGCTGGCCTCACGCACGGACTTGCCCGTGCCGGCCGTCAACTCGCGCCCCTCCGGCAAGGA
>JBEBGG010000326.1:0-1948 GCA_040081555.1 Vicinamibacterales bacterium | reverse complement strand
CAGCAAGGGGCATTTCGAGCCCCTTGTTGACCGCCGACAGCACGTAACGCACAGCGGTGGGCCCCTGCGCCGCCAGTTGATGCGCCAGCTGCCGAGCCGCGGTGAGGAGCTCAGCGGCTGGAACGACCCGATTCACCAGGCCGATCCGCTCGGCATCTGCGGCTGTGATCATCGTACCGGTGAGAAGAATCTCGAGCGCCCTCCCCTTGCCGACCAGTCTTGGCAGGCGCTGCGTCCCGCCGTAGCCGGGCAACACGCCAAGATTGATCTCCGGCTGCCCGAGCCGGGCAGTGTCGGCTGCAATCCTCAACGTGCAGGCCATCGCCAGCTCACATCCGCCGCCCAGCGCAAAGCCGTTGATCGCCGCAATTACGGGTTTGCCCAGATTTTCGATGAGATCGAAGACGTGCTGACCGGCGAGCCCATGCTCGCGGCCTGAGATTGGAGTCTGGGCCGCCAGCTCGTTGATGTCTGCGCCGGCAACAAATGACTTCTCGCCCGCGCCGGTAATGATGATTGCCCGGACGCTGTCGTCGCGCTGCAAATCGAGGACAGCGCCACGGAGTTCGTCGAGCGTGGCGGCGTTCAGAGCGTTGAGAACGTGCGGCCGGTTGATGGTGAGAACGGCGACGCGCTCGTCGCGTTCGAGCACAAGGTTGTCAAACGTCATCACGCGAGCGGATCATACCCCACGCACAGAGGGCGACATGTCTGCTCTCACGGCAGCCTCGCCCGGGCCCGCGTCAGGTCGCCTGGCGGATTTCACCGTAGAACTGACGAGCTAGGCTGGGAAGACTTTATGGCTCAAGAGCGTTAGACATCTGCCGATTCCTGAGGCGACCATACTCCCCCGCCCGGGCCATGCCTGAAGCGGGAGCTTCCCAGGGGGCCTAGTGAACGACGACATCATTGCGCTCGGAATCCGGAGCGCCTCGGCAACAACCGCCACACCGGGCACGCAATACGACTTGATGCGGATGCCGATTGAGAAACTGCTGACCCTGCTGCGCGACTTCATCGCGGCGGTGGAGCTGTCTGACGACGGCACGTTGTGCGACACGATCGAGAACACACGCAAGTTCGTCGCGGCCAACACGGACCCGACGACGATTCTCACCTCGATCGACGCCTGCCACGACGCCTGCCGACAGGTGCTGGGTCAGATTCAGCGCCAGCGACTCGAGCACAAAGAGGAGATTGCCACCCTCGTAGAGATGGTGCGCGAAGCGCTCGCCATTGTGGCCGGCGACGGCGAGACCTTCAACACCAGCCTCGGTTCTTCAATGGGACGCATCGAGGAGCTGGTGAAGATCGATGACGTCGAACAGCTGAAGATCAAGCTACTGCTGGCGGTCAGAGAACTGCGCCACATGGCCGAAGAACGCCAGAAGACCTGGGAAGAAACCTGTAAGGCCTTCAGCCAGCGCGTCGACACGCTCGAGAGCCAGCTGAACTCCTCCAAGCAGGAAGCCTCGATCGACCCGCTCACGCGGATCGCCAATCGCGGGGCCTTCGACCGCGCTGTCCGCGAATGGATGTCCGGTGACAGAAGCCAGTTCGTCATTGCGCTCATCGACTTCGACCACTTCAAGACCGTCAACGACACCCACGGTCATCAGATCGGCGACCGGGCGCTGGTCGCCGTCGCGCAGGCGCTCAAGAACTCGGTCCGCTCGAAGTCAGATGTCGTTGCCCGTATCGGCGGCGACGAATTTGCCGTGTTGGTCTCGGATCTGAACCTGCGTCAGACCGAGAGCCGGATGCGAATGCTCAATTCGAGCCTCAGCCTCGTGAGCTTCGAGACCAACGGAGCCCCGCTGCGTATCACGCTGAGCATCGGCGTCACCGAGTACTCCGCCGGCGACACCGCGGAAGGCCTTCTCGAACGCGCCGACAACGCCCTCTACGAGGCCAAGCGCCTCGGCCGCAACCGCGTCGTCGCCAAGGC
>JBEBGG010000325.1:0-1963 GCA_040081555.1 Vicinamibacterales bacterium | reverse complement strand
TCTCTACGCGCCCAAGGGCTCACGCCCACGGCAGAGGCGCTATACGCCGACGCGGCCGCCAAGGAAACCGCGGTCCGCAAGGCACTCGCCTTGCCGAACCCACCGCCCACCGTGTTGCGAGCCGTTCGCACGGTAGTTCTCGACTTTGAGTCCGTCGTCCGGCGCTATCCCGCCAGCGACTTGGGCGACGATGCCTTGTGGCGGGCAGCGCTGCTGTCAAGCGATGCGTTCCGCGTGTTTCTCGACGCGCGTGAACAACAGTCTGGCACCAAGCTCCTGCAGACCCTGATTGCGCAGTATCCATCCAGCCCACTGGCGCGCCAGAGTCCAGCCCTCATTGCCGAACTGAGTGTCCTTTCGCCACGTGTGAACGTGACAGTGGCGCCCCCGGCGGCCGCCGAGACTCCCCGGCCGCCTGTATCCTCGCCGACGTCTGTGGGATCAGCTCCTCCAGCGGCTGCCGCGCCGGCATCGCCCCCCGCGACGTCGGCGGCACCAGCTCCTCTCTCGGCCAAGACGTCGAGGCAGGCCGACAAGCAGTTGGCGATAATCAACGGTATCCGACGTGTCACGCTGCCGGACGTCGTCCGAGTCATCATCGAGCTGGACCGCGAGGTGTCGTTTCGCGACAATCGCCTGACCAATCCGGATCGAGTGTTTCTCGATCTGCCCTCGACCGTCGCGGCAAAGACGTTGCTCGATCAGACGCTGCGCTTTGACGGTGACACGGATCCGGTGCACCAGATCCGCCTCGGCCGCCATCCCAACAACACCACGCGAGTGGTGCTCGAGGCCGAGGCGGTATCGAGCTACAGCGTCTACGCGCTCTACAATCCCTTCCGTCTTGTGGTCGATTGCATGAGGGGGACTCGGGTCGAGAAGACAAGCGCCTCGACGCCGGCGATACCCACCATCACGCCCGGTCGGACGCCAGCGTTATCGCCCTTTCCTCGCGCCTTGCCCCCGCGCGGCCCCGCCGCTTTGTCGGCCCGACGCGTCGAGCCATGGACACTGACCACACCGGCCGTCACGGCCACCAACGCCACGGCCATCAGGGAGGCGTCGATCGAGCCGCTCCCTGAGCCTCCCCCGGCCGCGCCCGTCACGGCGGCCACCGTCTCGATGTTGCCGTCGGTACCGGTACCGGTGCCTGCACCGCTGGCCGTGGCCGCTATCGGGACATCCATCGAAACGCCATCGCGCATGTTGTCGGGTGGCTTTTCTCTGGCCCGTCAATTGGGCATGGGCGTGTCGCGTATCGTCATTGACCCGGGCCACGGGGGGCACGATCCTGGCGCCAAGGGCATTGGGGCGAGTGAAGCCGATCTCGTGCTAGACGTCGCGCTGAGACTCGAGAAACTGTTCCAGAGCAGCCCGGGCATCGAGGTCATCCTCACCCGCCGCACGGATGCGTACGTGACGCTGCAGGAGCGCACCTCGATCGCAAACCGCGAGAACGCCGACCTGTTTCTCTCGATTCACGCCAACGCCAACGACGTCGCCAGCGCTCGCGGCGTCGAGACGTACTTCCTCAACTTCGCCAACAGCCCCGGCACGGCGGCCACCGCCGCGAGAGAAAACGCCGCCGCGGGCCGGGCCATGGGCGAGTTGCCGGACGTGGTCAAGGCCATCGCCTTGAACAGCAAACTGCAGGAGTCGAGAGACTTCGCCATCTACGTGCAACGAGAGATGGTCGCGCGCCTCGGGACCTCGGGCAAGAACCCGCGAAACCTGGGAGTGAAGCAGGCTCCATTTCAAGTGCTGATCGGTGCGGCGATGCCCAGCATCCTCACTGAGGTGGCGTTTCTCTCGAATACGCAGGAAGCGAAACTGGTGAAACAGGCCGCCTACCGCCAGAAGATTGCCGAGGCACTGTTTAGCGCCGTGCGCAAGTACCAGAACTCGCTGTCGCGCGTCCAGTCACACGTCGCCCAACAATAGCGGCGGAGGCGCGCACCATCAC
>JBEBGG010000160.1:0-7828 GCA_040081555.1 Vicinamibacterales bacterium | reverse complement strand
CAGGTAGAACCCGGAAGGTTTATCGAGCGCCCAGTCGGTCATCTTGTTCGTAAACCAGCTGCCGACGTTACGCCAGGCATCGTGCTGCTTCACGTCGTAGTGACCGAACACAACGTCCTTGCCACTGCTGACCGCGTGCTCCCACAGCTTCACCGCTTCCCTCGGCGGATTCTGCCCATCATCGTCCAGATTGACGATGTGCGTGCCTTGAGCATGGCGCCAACCCGTGAGCACCGCGTTGTGCTCGCCAAAATTCCGCGCGTGCTCGACGAGCGTGATGGGAACACGAGCCGTCCGCATCAGCTCCTGACAAACCGCCATCGTGTTGTCGCCGCCGCAGTCGTTCACGAGCACAATCTCGTGCCCACCAGGAACCGTGAGGCCCTCGATATCGCGCACCACGGCCGCAATCGTCGCGGCCGAGTTGTACATCGGGATCACGAACGAGAGGGAGAGCGCCAGGGGGCCAGGGGGGACCAAAGGTGCCAAGGGGACTACGGGTGCTGCAGGTACCACGGTGCTCGGGGCATTCTACTTCGAGCCCTCCGCGTTCACCGACTACCGACTATCGAACTATGCCTCATCGCGCTCATCGTGAACACCTAGGTCGAGGCCGGTGCCGAAGTGGATTTCGTGGTCGCCAATCTTGTCTCTGAGCAGTCGCCGGGCCTCGGCGTAGTGCCCCGCTGGCACGACCAGCGCGCGCGCGAGATGCCGCAGGCGCGAGATGACGATGAGCGTCGCTGTGTGCGGCCCTTCGCGCCAACTCAAACCGCCCACCTCGTTGTAAGGAATGAACCCGTTGTCGGCCCAGATACCATCGGCGTAGAATCCGCGCGAGATGCGCCTGCTGATGGGCACTAGATAGCCGAAGTAGGCAAACATCATGGCCTCGCCAAACGCCTGGCGATGGACGATGAGAATCTTGAAGACAACCAAGAGACCCGTGGCCAAGCCCAGAGCGAGCGTCAGGCCGTAGTACGGGGGCGGCGGCCCCTGCCACACGAGCAGCGCACCGCGCTTGCGTCGGCGGAACCGCACCAACTCCAGCAAGAGGCGCACGTTGGCAATGAGAAAACCGGCGCCCAGAAGCGCCAGCGTGCCCGCGACGACGTCCACGGGGCGATTCTACGAGATCGCGTTAGGATTTTTCAGCCGACAGGGTGGGGTCGAAGCAGTGCCGGCAGCGTGCCTCATACAAGCCTGACCCGCCGACGAGGACACGGTCCTTGCTCACCACCAGACGCTGCGTGTGATTGGCTGGGTCGCCACAGATGACACAGATCGCCAGCGTCTTTGTGATGTACTCGGCAATGGCCAGCAGCTGCGGCATCGGCTCAAATGGTCGGCCAAGATAATCCTGGTCCAAGCCGGCGACGATCACGCGTTTACCACGGTCCGCAAGCGAATTGCAGGCCGCCGGAAGGTTCGCGTCGAAAAACTGCCCTTCGTCGATCCCCACGACTTCCGTGTCAGGAGTCACCGCCGCCACCAGCTCGTCAGACGTCCGCACATTCTGCGACGCAATACGCATGTCGCTGTGAGAAACGATGTGGTCGGGGCTAAAGCGATTGTCGATGAGCGGCTTGAAGATCTGAACCTTCTGCCTGGCGATCTGCGCGCGGCGTAAGCGCCGGATCAGCTCTTCGCTCTTGCCGCTGTACATGCTGCCGACGATGACTTCGATCCAACCGCGATCAGGCTGCTTGCGGGCAACTTCCATGGCAGGACTCTGGAACGGCTCTCGGCGCTCGTCAGACTCGCGAATGGTAGTCGCCGGTCTCGGTGTTGACCTTGATGCGGTCGCCTTCGTTGATGAACGAGGGTACGTTGACCACGAGGCCGGTCTCGAGCGTCGCCGGTTTCACCTGTGAGCTGGCGGTGGCCCGATTGATTCCAGGAGACGTTTCCTTGACGAGCAGGTCCACCGTGGGGGGCAACTCGATACCGACCGGCTCCTCTTCGTAGAACTCCACCCGTATGACGGAGTCAGGAATGATGTAGTCCTTCGCATCGCCCATCGCTTCGCGGGTGATCTGGATCTGCTCGTAGGTCGCCGTGTCCATGAAGTAGAACGTATCGATGTCGTTGTAGAGATACTGCATCTCACGCTCATCGAGGGTGGCACGCTCGATGTCTTCTTCCGAGCGCCACTTGGTGTCAGCAAGCGCCTGGTTTCGGATGTTGCGCATCTTGCACTGGACGTGCGCGCGCAGGTTGCCCGGCGTCAGATGATGAAGTTCGAGGATGCGAAACAGGTCGTTGCCGACCTTAATCAGCTGCCCTTTACGCAGCCGCTTGGCTTGAACAGATTGGCCCATAGTGTGTCCGTATGTCCTTGCAATCGTAGCACATAGTGTGTGTCTCCCAAGGCCGCGTGCTACGATCGGCGCGACATGATTCGCCGATTCCTGCTCCCGCTCGTGCTGCTGCTGGCTGGCTTTGTTGGCGGCCTGGTAGTCACCGGCCGGATGCGCGCCGCCGCCGACTCGCCTCCTAGTCCGGCACCCTCGGCGGCCTCACTCGCACAGACGCCGGCCACGTCACCGCGGGCCACACCAGCCCCCCCGGCGGCCTTGCTGTCGTCGGCGGTCGCCGTGGACTTCACGCGAGTGGCCGCCCTTGGGGTGAAGGGCGTCGCCAACATCTCGTCCGTACAGGTGCAGCGCCGCCAGACCTCACCGTTTGGCAACGACCCGTTCTTCCAGTACTTCTTCGGCGACCCAGATCCTGGGGCGCGCGATCGCCGCTCGCTGAGCCTCGGCTCCGGCGTCATGGTCTCGGCAGATGGCTACATCGTGACCAACAACCATGTGGTCGGCGACAACGTGCGCGAGATCACGGTGGCGATGCCAGACAAACGCGAAGTGCCAGGGCGCATCATCGGGACAGATTCCGCCACAGATATCGCGCTCCTGAAGATCGACGTGACGGGCCTGCCGGCATTGCCGTGGGCGGACTCGTCGAAGTTGCAGGTGGGCGAGTGGGTGCTGGCGATTGGCAGTCCGTTCCAGCTCAGTCAGACAGTGACGGCAGGAATCGTGTCGGCGACGGGACGCGCGAATGTCGGCTTTGCCGACTACGAAGATTTCATCCAGACCGATGCCGCCATCAATCCCGGCAACTCGGGCGGTGCGCTCGTGAACACGCGCGGTGAACTGGTGGGCATTAACACCGGCATCTTCAGCCAGAGCGGCGGCTACCAAGGCATCGGCTTCGCCGTGCCGAGCAATCTGGCGAGGCATGTCGTCGATGACCTGATGAAGTACGGCGAGGTGCGCCGCGGCACAATTGGCGGCATTCTCACCATCGACGCGCTGACACCGCAGTACGCCAAGGAAATCAACGCGCCCAGCACAAGCGGCGCCATCGTGATGCGGATGCGGCGTGACTCAGAGGCCTACGATGCCGGCGTTCGGCCCGGCGACGTCATCGTCCAGTTCAACAAGATGGACGTCAACGACCCGTCGCAGCTGTTCCGCTTGGTCGCCGATGCGCGCATCGGCTCGACGGCCACTCTACGCATCTTGCGCAACGGCCGGTCGATGGATTTCCGCGTGCCGATCGTGTCCGACGTCCGCATGCGGCGTTGAGGCCATTCTCGACCTTCTTATTCGCTTCGCCGTCCGTCACGCCACGTTGCAGGAGCGTGCGCATAAAGTATTGAGCCGACCGATACATTTGTCCCGAATCTCGCGTTAGGATATGCCCTATGAACAGGCACATTGTCTCAGCCGCAATTCTCCTGGCCGGTGCCCTCACGATGGGCGTGGCGGCCTATCAGCAACCGGCGGCCCCGATGGTCGTCGAAGTCGAGAAGGTCAAGGACAACCTCTACGTGATGAAGGGCGGCGGCGGCAACAGCGCCGTGTTCATCGGTAGCGATGGCGTCACGGTCGTCGACACGAAGAACCCGGGCTGGGGTGCACCACTCCTCGAGAAGATCAAGAGCCTCACCAGCAAGCCGGTGATTCGGATCATCAACACCCACACCCACGGCGATCACGTCAGCGGCAACGTCGACTTCCCCGCCACCGTCGATGTGGTCGTCCAGGAGTACACCAAGACCGCGATGCAATCGATGCGCGGTCCGTCCGGATTTCCCGCTCCGGCGTCAGGACCGAGCATCTTTGAACGGAATAACGGGCGCGGACTCGCCAAACGGACGTTCAAGGACACCATGAAGATTGGGGCAGGCGCCGACGAGATCGACCTCTACTACTTCGGCCGCGCCCACACCGGCGGCGACGCCTGGGTCGTGTTTCCTGGACTCCGTGTCATGCACGCCGGTGACGCCTTCCCGACGCGCGACCTGCCCATCATGGACAAGAACAACAATGGCAGCGGCGTCGACTTCCCGGCTACCCTCGCCAAGGCGCATGCCACGGTCAAGAACGTGGACATTGTCATCAACGGCCACAACGCCACGACGACAACGATGGCCGACCTCAAGACGCAGTCGGAGTTCATCGCCGATTTCGTCAAGTTCGTCCAGGACGCCAAGAAGAGCGGCAAGACGGTCGATGATGTCGTCTCGACGTGGAAGACACCGGCGAGGTACTCCGGCTATGCCAACCCGACGCCGGCGCGCGTCAAGGCCAATGCGACGGTGGTTTGGGAAGAAACGAAGTAGAAACGAAGGAACAGACCGCGACCTCGAACCTACACGTTGAACTTGAACAGCAGTACGTCGCCGTCGGCAACTACATACTCCTTGCCCTCCATGCGGTAGAGGCCCCTCTCGCGGGCGACGGCCACTGAGCCACAGGCGACCAGGTCGTCATAGCTGACGGTTTCCGCCTTGATGAAGCCTCGCTCGAAATCGGAATGGATGACACCCGCCGCCTTGGGCGCGGTGTCTCCCGCATGAATCGTCCAGGCGCGCACTTCCTTCTCCCCCGCGGTGAAGTACGTCCGCAGGCCCAGGAGGTGATAGGTGGCCCGAATGAGCGCGCCTAGGCCACTTTCCTTGACCCCGAGCTCCTCGAGAAACGCTACGGCCTCTTCCGGCGCCAAGTCCACGAGGTCGCTTTCGATTTGCGCGCTGATGACCACGGCCTCGCACGCTAGGTGCGTCTTCACGTAGTCGCGTACCTTGAGCACGTAGGCGTTACTGTCGGCCGACGCCAGGTCGTCTTCCTTGACGTTGCAGGCAAAGATGGTCGGCTTGTCCGTCAGCAGCTGCTGCGTCGAGAGCGCGCGCTCCTCCGGCGTGAGCTTCACGGTCAGGGCCGGCTTGCCCTCATTGAGCGCAGCCTCCAGACGCGCGAGCACCGCCTCTTCGGCGGCGGCCGCCTTGTCGCCACGCTTCACGTCCTTCGCCAGCCGCTCACGCCGCTTGGAAACGGCATCGAGGTCCGACAACACGAGTTCCGTGTTGATCACCTCGATATCACGCACCGGGTCCACGGACCCTGACACGTGATGCACGTCTTCGTCCTCGAAGCAGCGGACGACCTGCACGATGGCGTCGACTTCGCGAATGTGCGTGAGGAACTTGTTGCCGAGTCCTTCGCCCTGGCTGGCGCCCTTCACGAGACCCGCGATGTCGACAAACTCAATGGCGGCCGGGATGACGACCGAGGTCTTGGCGATGCGCTGCAACTTCTCGAGGCGCGCATCCGGCACCGTCACAATGCCAAGGTTGGGATCGATGGTGCAGAAAGGATAGTTGGCCGCTTCGGCCTTTCTGGTACGGGTGACGGCGTTGAAGAGAGTGGACTTGCCCACGTTCGGCAGTCCGACGATTCCGGCTCTGAGCATCTAGTGATTCTAGGCGAAGCGCTCGCGCGCGCGCTCCTTGGCCTTGCGCGCTTCCTCATCACGATTGCGCGGCGGCGCGCTGGTGACCAGTGACGCAATGAGACGCCTGGCAATCGCCGACACATCGTCTACGGCCTGATTGAAGGCCGCTTCATTCGCTTTTGACGGCTTGTTGGCGCCACTCAGTTTGCGAACAAACTGCAGGGCCGACGCGCGGACCTCATCGTTGGTCGCCGGAGGCGAAAAATTGGCGAGCGTCTTGATATTGCGGCACATCGGCGGTTGCTCCTCACCTTCAATATGCTCCCAATCCTGGCGCCGCGCGAGAGGAACCTTGCACTGGGCGCTGGCGCCAGGAGGGAATCGGGAATAACGGACGGAGTCTCACGGGCGTACTGCTGTAAACTCCGGCGCCATGCGCCACCTGTTTCGCACCTCTGTTGCCCTGGTGTCCCTCTGTGTTCTGGCGATTCAGACGCCCGCGCACACGCAAGCACCGGCGCGAAAACAGATCCTCTTCTTGACCCACGCCGGACTCTACAAGCACACGAGCCTCGAACCTGCGGAGAACGCCGTGGTCAGCTGGGGTGCCTCCGCTGGGTTTGACGTCACCACGGTGCAGGGGTTCCGTCAGGACGCCAGCAACCTCGACCTGTCCACTCTGACGCCCGAGTACCTGGCCACATTCGATGGCCTCATGCTGTTCACCAACGGGAACCTGCCGTTCACCGACGCCCAGAAGAAATCGATCGTCGAGTTCGTGCGCGGGGGCAAGGCGCTCATCGGCGTGCACTGCGCCACGCTGACCATGTACGACTATCCGGAGTTTGGCGAGGTGCTCGGCGGCTACTACCTGCGGTCTCTGGTGCCGACCGGCATGATCGCCAAGGGGAAAGTCGGCGTGTTGAAGGTGGAAGACACCAGCCATCCAGCAACGAAGATGCTCGGCGGCAGTTGGCCCCTCAACGAGGAGTTCTACGAGTTCGGCCACGCCGTGTGGAACGGGAGCAAGCCCACCGAGAATATTTCCGCCGTGGGCCGGCTGCCTATCCTCATGCCGTTCTCGCGGGACCGCGTCCATGTGCTCCTGAGCCTCGACACTCAGCTGACTGACCTCTCGGACCTGCCGAACGTCCCCAAGGGAGACTACCCGCAGTCGTGGACGCGGACGTTCGGTCGCGGCCGTACCTTCTACACCGCGCTCGGCCACCGCGACGATATCTGGACCAACGACGCCGTCTTCCGTGCGCACGTCACTGGCGGCATCCGCTGGGCGCTTGGGCTCGAACAGTAGGGACTTGAGGCGCTGAGAGCGCAGACAGGTATCGCTCGTCCGGGACGCCCGATCGCGGGTGAGATCAACGCCTTGTCGGTGTCAGCAGGAGGCTGATGCCTTCATCGACCGTGAGCCGCCATTTCGTATGTTCGGCGGCCACGACGACGTAGAACTCACGGGGATCTTCGCTGACAAAGATCGCGTCCTTCCCATCGCCGGTGTGATCGACGGCCTCTATCAGTGGCCGCCCGCTCACCGCACTATGCAGCGTAATCCGAAGGTGGCCCGGCGTCGTGCCAACGCTCTTCGATTCCCAGGTGAACTTGAAGGTGCCGGTCTGACTGGGGAAGGACTCGGTTTGGGTTCCCCCCTCGCCTGTCCACGTCGCGACCGGCTGCCAGACGAGAACCTGTTCTGTCTTGGGTGGGTCAGCTTTGCACGCTGCCCCGACGAGCAGGGCAGCACACAGAACCAAGACCCTCGGGCGTCGCATGAGCGGCCTAATTGTAGTGGCAACGCGATGCAGAGGGCGCAGCCAACCGCGGCGCGCCGCCCTGCAGCTGTCAGATCGCGACTTCGAAAGAGAAGACGCCCTTGAGCCGGGCGTCTGCCTATCTATGTCGTTGCCGGCGTGGCCGTCCCGCGGATGGCCCGCTTCACGAGGTTGCGCATCAGGGGAATCTTGTAGGCGTTGTAGCGCAGGGCCGTCGCGCCGGTGATGGCCACCTCGCCCGCCCGCACCGCCGTCGCCTCGCTGTGCGGCTGGCCCGCCACCGCGCGCTCCACCGC
>JBEBGG010000039.1:0-27394 GCA_040081555.1 Vicinamibacterales bacterium | reverse complement strand
CGGACAGGCGATTGGCGCCTTCATCGCCGCCGCGAGCGACCGCGTGGCCCCACCGGAGGTCATCGACGCCGCCCGCCTGTGCCTCGCCGGCCAGGCCTTCGTCCCCGGCCAGCAACAGGCGTGTGGCGATATCCGGCGTGCTCATGCGACCGGCCGCGTTGATGCGGGGGGCGAGCATGAAGCCGACATGATAGCTGTCGATGGTCTTGCCCGTGAGACCGGCGACCTCGAGCAATGCGCGGAGGCCCACCTTGTGCGGTCCGCGCGACAGCAGATCGAGGCCAAGCCTTGCGATTACGCGGTTTTCACCGACCAGCGGCACGACGTCAGCCAGTGTGCCAATGGCGGCGACCTTGATAAAGCCGGGTAGCCAGGCCTCCCGACCGGCGCGCCGGCAGAGCGCCTGCACAAGCTTGAGCGCGACGCCGACACCGGCCAGATGCTTGTCCGGATACGAACAGTCGTGACGCTTCGGGTTGATGACGGCGTAGGCCTGCGGCAGTTCGGTGTCTGGCTCGTGGTGATCCGTGATGATGAGGTCGACGCCCAGCTGCAAGGCGCGTCGCGCGGCATCGGCACCGCGAATGCCGCAATCAACCGAGACGATCAGGCCGACTCCATCCGCGTGCAGTCGCTCGATCGATGCCGGCTGCAATCCGTAGCCATCCTTGAGCCGCTCGGGAATGAAGTGGGTGACGTTACCGCCAAGGAGCTCGAGCGTTCGACGGAGAATGACCGTGGAGGTGACGCCGTCGACGTCGTAATCGCCGTGAATGGCGACCTTTTCCTTGGCGGCGATGGCGCGAAAGATACGATCGACGGCCCGTCCCATGTCGGCGAGGAGCATGGGGTCGTGCATCTGATCGAGCGACGGATTCAGGAACCGGAGGGCCGCCTCTGGATCGCCGAGCCCGCGCTGGCACAGCACGCGGGCGACGACTGGCGGCACAGCAAGCGCCTGCGCGAGCCGGTCCGCTGCCTCGGCGTCACACGGGACGACGTCCCATTTGCGCGGTGCGGTAGCCATGGTGCGGGGCGGAGGATCTAGTCCTCAGCCTCGTCGAGGAACTCGAGGCCGAGGCGCCCCATGTTTCGGAACTTCTGATAGCGCTGCTCAAGGCGGGCCGCGGAGTCGAGCGCGCTGACCTCCCTGAGCAGCCGGGTCAAGACGCCATCGAGCAGTTGTGTGGCGAGCGCATGGTCGGTGTGCGCGCCGCCGGCCGGCTCGGGAATGATCTCATCGATGATGCCGAAGCCGAGAAGGTCAGGGGCCGTGAGTTTGAGCGCTTCCGCGGCCTCGGCCTTTTTCGAGGAATCCCGCCAGACCAGCGCCGCACATCCTTCTGGCGGGATCACGCTGTAAATCGCATGCTCGAGCATGAGCACGCGGTCGCCAACGGCGATGCCCAACGCGCCTCCGCTACCGCCCTCTCCAGTCACCACGACCAGCACCGGCGTGTCGAGGAGCATCATGTCGCGCAAGTTCACCGCGATCGCCTCAGCGACACCTCGTTCTTCCGACTCGATGCCCGGATACGCCGCCGGTGTGTCGACGAAGATGATGACCGGGCGATGAAACTTCTCAGCCAGGCGCATCGCGCGCAAGGCCTTGCGATAGCCCTCGGGTCTCGCGTAGCCGAAGTTTCGATAGATCTTCTGCTTGGTGTCAGTCCCCTTGACGTGCCCCACCACCATCACGGGCTGTCCGTGGAATGCGGCGAAGCCGGTGATGATGGCGTGATCGTCCGCGAACCGGCGATCCCCGTGGATCTCGGTGAACCCCGTGAACAGCCGCTCGATGAAGACCTCGAGTCCGGGCCGACTGGGGTGACGGGCCACGAGCACTCGCTGCCAGGGTGTGAGCGTGCGGTACAGATCAGCGCGCATCGAGCTGATGCGGCGCTGCAGCGCGTGGATCTCCCGTTCCCGTGCATCGGTGTGCGGTAGCACCGACAGTGTCTCGATTTCTCGCAGCAGTACTGCGATCGGCTCTTCAAAGTCGAGAGTTTCAGGAGACATGCATTACCTCAGCGACACGGCCCCGGCCCCGACGATCTGCTCGACTTCTGCGATCAACGAGGACGAGGGACGGACGCGAATTTGTGAGGAGACGTCAGCCTTGACGCGAAGACGAACCTGGGAAGGTAGTTCGAGCTCGAACGAGATCCGGCGGTCGCCTCGATGCCGCGCAAACACTTCCCCCAGCGCTTGGAACGTGTCTCGGTTGATGGGCAGGCGGACTCGGATGGCGACCTCGCGCGCCACTCTCTCACGCACGGACTCGAGCGTCGTGATCTCAGTCGCCTGAATCTTGACCGACTCGTCTTCCTTCTGCAGCTTGCCTCGAACCAGAATCAGTTGTCCGGGTTCGAGCAGGCTGGCACAGCGCAGATACGCCTCTGGAAAGACGACGACCTCAACACTGCCTTGAGCGTCTTCGAGGCTGAAGACCGCCATACGATCGCCCTTCTTTGTCTTGAGTTGGCGACAGGTGGAGACGACACCGCCAATGCTGGTGTCCGGCTCGACGGGCTTGCGTCCGCCCGGTCCCCATCCCTCCGGCGCCGCGGTCGGTTGGGCGTCGGCGAGCTCGCCCGTGGTCTTGGCGCCGAACTCGCGAAGATCCGCGAGGAACCGGTCGACCGGATGACCACTCCAGTACAGTCCCAGTGTCTCCTTTTCGAACGACAACTGTTCCGTCTCGCTCCACGGCGGTGCCTGCGGCAGGGGAACACTGCCCTTCGGCCCTCCCGACGTCTCCTCCTCGAGCCCGCCAAAGAGCTGTGCCTGGCCCTCGAGCTTGTCCCGCTGGACGCGCGCGCCATTCTCGCAGGCCGCGTCGATGGCCGACATCAAGCGGGGCCGCAGCGCCAGTGTGGGTTGGCCGCGCAATGATGGATCGTGCCCCGTCAGGGAGTCGAACGCGCCCGCTTTCACCAGGCTCTCAAAGACGCGCTTATTGACCAGGCGTAGATCCAGACTCTCGCAAAGCGCATGCAACGAGGTGATCCGACCGTGCTTGGCACGGACGGAGAGGAGGGCCTCAATGGCACCCTCACCGACGTTCTTGATGGCCGTCAGTCCGAAGCGGACGCCCTTGCCCGGTTCGACTGAAAATCGGAGCTGGCTATCGTTGATGTCCGGCGCCAGCACCGGGATATCACGCTCGCGGCACTCGCTCAAGTACAGCGCCAGCTTGTCGGTGTTTTGAGATTCGATGGTCAGCAGAGCCGAGGCGAAGTGCCACGGATAGTTCGCCTTGAGGTACGCGGTCTGATACGCCAGATAGGCATAGGCCGTGGAATGCGACTTGTTGAAGCCGTAGCCGGCAAAGTGCTCCATCAGCTCGAAGACGTGCGCCGCCTTCTTTTCGTTGTGCCCGAGCTTCTTGGCGCCGTCGACGAACTTGCCACGCATCTTCGCCATGACCTCTGGGTTCTTCTTACCCATGGCCTTGCGCAGGAGGTCCGCTTCTCCAAGACTAAAACCGGCAAGCACGTTTGAGATGCGCATCACCTGTTCCTGATAGGCGATGACACCGTAGGTGTCGGCCAGCACCGGCTCGAGCTCCGCAAATTCGTATTTGACTTCGGTGCGGCCCTGCTTCCGGGCAATGTAATCGTCGACCATGCCGCTTCGGAGCGGCCCGGGACGGTAGAGAGCGTTCATGGCGATCAGGTCGTCGAGGCGTTGCGGCTTGGCCTTGCGAAGAATCTCGCGCATGCCGCTGCTTTCGAACTGGAAGATGCCGTAGGTGGCACCCTCCTGGAACACCTGGTAGGTCTTGGCGTCATCGAGCGGGATGGCGTCAATGTCGAGCGACTCACCGGTGGTGCGCCGAATCTCCTCGATGCAGTCAAAGATCAGGGTCAGTGTGCTCAGCCCGAGGAAGTCCATCTTCAGGAGGCCGACGCGTTCGATCTCCTTCATGGACCACTGCGTCACGATTTCGTCGCGCGCCCCCTTATAGAGCGGTGCGTACTCGGTGATCGCCTTGGGCGCAATGACCACCCCGGCGGCGTGCACCGAGGCGTGGCGGGTCATGCCTTCGAGCCGGCGTGCGACGGCGATGAGCTCCTTGACCTTGGGGTCGTTCTGCTCCATCTCCTTCAGGGCCGGATTCTCTTCGAGCGCCTTGTCGAGCGTCATGTCGAGCGCCGGTGGAATCTGTTTGGCGACCTTGTCGACATCCGAGAATGGCATCTCGAGGGCGCGGCCGACATCCTTGATGACGGCCTTGGCTTTCATCGTGCCGAAGGTGATGATCTGGGCGACGTTCTCGCGGCCGTACTTTCGTGTGACGTACTCGATCACTTCACCGCGCCGCCGCTCGCAGAAGTCAATGTCGATATCAGGCAGCGACACACGCTCCGGATTCAGGAAGCGCTCGAAGATGAGGTCGAAGTCGATGGGATCGACGTCGGTGATCCGCATGCAGTAGGCCACGAGGCTGCCGGCGGCCGACCCACGCCCCGGGCCGACCGGAATGCCCTGCTCTCGCGCATAGCGGATGAAATCCCAGACGATGAGGAAGTACCCCGGGTACTTCATCTGCTGGATCATCTCGATCTCGTACTTCAGCCGCCGCTCGTACTCATCAATGGTGTGACGCAACGCCCCGCTATTGGCGAGCTGCTTGAGCCGAGGAAGTCGCTGGGCAAACCCCTCGCGCGCCACATGGTCAAAATACTCGTCGATGGTAAACGGGGCCGGAACGTCAAAGTTCGGCAGGAAGTTTTCGCCGGACGGAATGTTGACGTTGCAGCGTTCGGCGATGCGGACGGTGTTGGCCACCGCATCAGGAAACTCCCTGAAGGTCGCAGCGACCTCTTCGGGGGTTTTCAGAAAGAACTGCTTGGCGTCATAGCGCAGCCGCTTCGGATCACTGAACGCCTTGCCGGTACCGATGCACAGGAGCACGTCGTGCGGGTGCGCGTCGGATTCGCGGAGGTAGTGCACATCGTTGGTGCATACCATTGGCAGGCCGAGGTCCTTGGCAATGGCTGGCAGACCCGCATTGACCATCTTCTGTTCGTCGATGCCGTGCCACTGCATCTCGAGGAAGAAGTTGTTCGGTCCCAGGATGTCGCGATACGCGGCCGCCGCCTCGATCGACTTCCGGTCCTGCTGCTTCCATAGTCCTTCCGCGACCTCGCCCTTGAGGCAACTGCTCAGGCCGATGAGCCCCTTCGAATGCTGCGCGAGCAGTTCCTTGTCGATCCGAGGCTTGTAGTAGAAACCCTCCGTGTAACCGGCTGAGACCAGCTTGATCAGGTTGTGGTAACCCTCGTTGGTTTCGGCGAGCAGCACCAGGTGATTCTGGGTCTCTCCGGGATTGCCGCTCTTGGTGCGACGATCGCCTGGCGCGACGTACACCTCGCAACCGAGGATCGGGTTCAGACCGCGAGCGCGGGCGTGATCGTGGAAGATGACCGACGAGAACATGTTCCCGTGTTCGGTCACCGCGATCGCCGGCATCTTCAGCTTCACGGCCTCGTCGAGCACCTCGTCGATGCGACAGGCGCCATCGAGCAGCGAATACTCGGTGTGAAGATGCAGGTGAACGAATTCAGCCACCGACTATTCCCACTCGATGGTCGAGGGCGGCTTGGAGCTGATGTCGTAGACGACGCGGTTGATGCCACGGACTTCGTTGACGATGCGCGACGAAATCGTGGCGAGGAGCTCGTGCGGCAGACGCGCCCAGTCTGCCGTCATGCCGTCCCGGCTCTCGACGGCGCGGATCGCCACGGTGTATTCGTACGTTCGCTCATCCCCCATGACCCCCACACTCTGAACAGGTAGCAACACGGCAAAACTCTGCCAGAGCTTGGTGTACCAGCCGGCTCGCTTCACTTCCTCGGCGACAATTGCGTCGGCTCGGCGCAGCAGGTCGAGTTTGGGTCTCGTCAAATCCCCAAGCAGGCGCACAGCCAAGCCTGGACCAGGGAACGGCTGCCGGATGACGAACTCCTCGTCGAGTTGCAGTTGGCGTCCAACCGCGCGCACTTCGTCCTTGAACAACTGGCGCAACGGTTCCACCAGCTTCATGCGCATCCGGTCCGGCAGTCCGCCGACGTTGTGGTGACTCTTGATCAGCGACGACTGGCCGACAATGGCGACCGACTCGATGACGTCTGGATACAGCGTGCCCTGGGCAAGAAAGTCGACCTGTCCGAGCTTGGCCGCCTCGACCTCAAAGACGTCAATGAACGTACCGCCGATGATCTTGCGTTTCTGCTCGGGATCGGTGACGCCGGCGAGGCGATCGAGAAACAGATCGGACGCGTCAACGAAGACCAGCGGCAGTCCGAGGCGCTTGAACCGTTCCTGAATCTGCGCCGCCTCGTTGAGACGGAGCACACCGTTGTCGACGAAGATGCACGTGAGCTTGGCGCCGATGGCCCGGTGGATCAACAGCGCGGCAACCGTCGAGTCCACTCCGCCGCTCAGTCCGCAGACTACATGGCCCTGGCCGACCTGCGAACGGATGCGCGCTGTCGCCTCATCGATAAACGACGCCATCGTCCAGTCGCCGGTGCAGCCGCAGACGCCGTAGGCGAAGTTGCGAAGAATCTCGAGACCGCTCTGGGAGTGCACGACCTCAGGATGGAACAGCAGTGCGTAGAGCCTGCGCGAGGCATTGACCATCGCGGACACGGGCGCATTGGCCGTGGTGGCCACGACATCGAACCCGGGAGGCGCGGCGGCGACAAAGTCGCCGTGGCTCGCCCACACCTTGATGGCATCTGGCACACCAGCAAACAACGCGGCGCCCGACCCCTTCGACTGGACCTGGACGATGGCATGGCCGAACTCGCGTTCTGCGGCCGGCGCGACCGTCCCGCCGAGGGTGTCTGCCATGAGCTGCATGCCATAGCAGATGCCAAGCGTCGGAATGCCAAGGTCGAAGACTTCGGGCTGGCACTTCGGCGCATGCGGATCCGAAACGCTTTTGGGACCGCCGGACAGGATGATGCCTGCCGGATGTCTCGCGGCAATCGCGGTGGCCGAGGTCGTCGGTGGTAGCACTTCGGAGTAGATCGACAGTTCGCGCAGCCGGCGGGCAATCAGCTGGGTGTACTGCGACCCAAAATCGAGAACGATGATCGTTTGGTGATTCACGGAAGGGAACGGATTCAGGAAGAAGTTAGACGCTATTATAGCGGTGTGCGCTTTGCGCGAATCACAAGATGTTGTAGCGCGTTTGCCCTGCTGCTCGCATCTTGGTCGGTGGCGCAGCCGGTGACTCACGCACCGGCGAGCCTGTTCCCCGCTGTTCAGGCGTGGAAGCTTCCGCTCAACAATGACTTGACGGCTGCCCCGGCAATGGCCGGCAGGTTCGGCTATTTCCCGCTCGCGGGCGATCATCTGGCCGCCTACGACGTCGAATCCGGTGCGCTCATTTGGCTGGTCGATGCCAAGGTCATACTGCAACCCGCCGTCGGTGACGACCTTGTCTTCATTGTGGAGTCGACCACGGTCGCGGCGCTCAGCCGGAAGACGGGCACGGTGGCGTGGCGTGTGCCCCTCCCGGATTCGCTCAATGTGCCGCTCGTCTTCGACAACGGCTGGTTGATCGCGTCCACGATGTCAGGAACAGTGCTCGCGTTGCGCGCCGCAGACGGCGGCGTGATCTGGCGCCGGGAGCTCGGAGCAGGTCTGCATGCCCGCCCCGCGTTGGCCGCCGATCGGGTCTACCTCGCAACCGCCGCGGGGCGCGTCGTGGCGCTGCAGGTCGACACCGGTGAGGTGCGGTGGGAACGCCGCATCGGCGGCCTGCCAAACGACATCCTGGCGCTCGACAGACGGCTCTACGTCGGGTCGACGGACAAGTACCTCTATGCCATTGACGCCGCAAAGGGTGAGATCGTGTGGCGCTGGGCGACGGGTGGCGACGTCGTTGGCGCGCCAGTGGCCGACAACCGGAACGTCTACTTCGTCTCGTTCGACAATGTCCTGCGGGCACTCGACCTTGGCAGCGGCGTGCAGCGCTGGAAGCGGCCGCTCCCGATACGGCCAACGCGCGGCGTCGTGCGCGTCGGCGATGCGGTCATTGTCACAGGCGTGACACGAAGCGCGTTGGCCTTCTCGTTGAAAGATGGCAGCCCAGTCGGCGACATCGCCGCCGGGGGCGAGCTTGCGGCGCAGCCGTTTTCCATTGAGGACGCCGGTACGCCATCCCTTGTTCTGGTCACACAGGACTTCACCGACGGCACGATGGTGCGCGCCATGAAGCGGTCGTGGGAACCGCCCGTTACCGCGATCGCACCACTGCCGAAGCCGGTACTGCCGCCCGCTCCTGCGGGCGCTGCCCCGCCAGTCGGAGTAGTTACTCCAGCGCCGACGCCGTCGACTGAGCTCCCAGCGGATTCAGCGAAGAGCCGGCCTCGCCACTCGTCGGCACACTGACTGCCCCGGCCGCCATCAGGTGGCGCCGATAGAGCGTGACGTACGCACCCATGGCCGTCAGGCCGATGTATTCGAACACCAGGCCGCGCACGAGCAGTGCCACAATTTGCAGCGGCGCGACGAGGAGACCGACCAACGGTACAAACGTGATGAGGCCGACACCGGACCAGGCCAGAGCCGAGGCGAAGGTGGCCGCCAGCACCATCCCGAAGACGACGAAGAACACGCCACTCAGCGCGCGCGCTTCGGCGCGGATGAAGCGCCATACCATCCGCGCCGCGGCGAGGGTACGCAGGTCTTGAGCGGCCATGGCGATCTGCAGTAGCAGGTAGGTGACGTTCACCGTCGTGATCCAGAAGACGAGTGCCACGGCCGAGAGCGCAGCGATGAGTGCCCAGCCGACGAAGAATCCGGAGTCGCCGACCCAGCGATAGCCGTAGACGATGAATCCGAGGTAGCTGACGCCGGAGATCGCATAGACCAGCATCAACGTCATGCCAAGGGACAGGTAGCGACGGAACAGGCGACCACAGCCCTCGACATAACGCGCCATTGTGAAGCGCGCGGCCGTACGAAACGCCGACAGCGTCAGCGGCTCGTCTTCAATCGATCCGGCGGTCGCGTCTGCCGCCAGCATGATGTCGACCGTTCCGCCTTTGGCGAGAAACATCAGGATCGTCCCGCCGACGAGCACGATGGCGAAGGCCGCGATAAAGGCGATGAGGGCCACCGGGTGGGTGGTGAGCGTGCTCGCCACTGTCGTGAATATGTCGCGGGTGCTGCCCTGCAAAAGGTTGTTCAGATCAGCACCGAGGAGGACGGCGACGAGTACGGCCGCGCCGACAATGGGCACGGCGAGCAGGACCTGAAACGTCGTCTGGGCCACAAACTGGATGGCGACCGCCGGCCAGTTTGCAGCGGCGAGGAGACCGCCGCGCTTGAGCAGATGCTTCAGGTCCAATCAAATTCACTATAGCGTGTATCCTGTCGTTGCGGGTGCTAACGCCTTCCCCTCTCCTTCGGTCGCTGGCGCGTGTCACCGCGCTTGGCGCGGTCGCCGCTGTGACGACGGTGGCCCTTGGGTCGGTGCTCGATCGTTGGCATTTTGGCGGGCCCAATGATCGTGCGGTCGTCGCACACATTGCCGCCGAGGTGAACGCGCGCTTCGCCGACACCGCGCAGGCTCTGGACGCGCACGTGGTACAGACGCGCGCGGCCGTCGAGCCGTTGCGCGGCGCTACGGTCGACACCTCCGCTGTCCGCGAGCTGTTCCGCGTCCTCGACCGCATACTGGAGTCGGAACCTGGTGGCGGCATCACCGTGTTCGATGCGAAGGGCGCCCCACTCGCGTGGTCGGGTCGCGTTTCCGACCTGCCGCGCGAGCGTGTGGACGGTGAGGCGTCGACCTTTGCGGTGCTTGATGCGCGCGGCCCTCGACTTGTCAGGGTCGCTCCGGTGGTGGGTGGCGATCGGCCCAGTAGCGCGCGATTTGTGACGGTGGTCGTCGAGCAGGGCGTCAGCGGCGCGAGCGCACCATCGGGACTGGCGGACCGATATGTGGTCGCGACGTCGATCGTTGACGTGGCGCTTCATCCGCGTCAGGCGCTTCCGGTGGCCCGATCGCCGCATGCCTTTGCGGTCGTCGGCGCCGGCACTGACCCGATGGCGGAGGGCGAGGTGTCGCCGGCCGCCGTCGCCGAGGCACGGCAACGATGGCTTGACGGGCGCCGTGCGGCCTTGCTGGGCGTCCTCGTGATCATCCTGCTACTGTGCATCGCGCCAATCCTCGAGTGGCGCCGCACCCTGCGATCCGCCCGACCGATCCTGATGGCCACACTCGCCCTGGTGGCCTTGGGTGCGACAGCGCTCGGCCTCGTACTGGTGGCCGTTGCGCCTCTGCGGGCGGACGCGTCGTTTGCGCCCCTAGCGCTGCTCCCCTCCGGCATCGCCATCCTCGCCTTGGCATGGCTGCTGCTCGACCTAATGGAACGAGGGCGCCTCCATCTGCGCCGTCGACCCGCCGCCGCAGTTGTGACATCGACACTCGTGCGGACCGCTGGGGCCTACGCCGTGGCCGCGGGCGCTGCGACGACGGCGATTTGGTGGTACGAGCGAAGCCTGGCCACCATTGCCGAGGGCGTGTCGGTTGACCTTTTGCGCTTTTCAATTCATCCGGTGGAAACCCAGCGCCTGCTGGTGGCGAGCACCCTGATCGTGATGCACGCGGCGATCGTGTGGGTGGCGGCGGCGCTGCTGCGCTTTCCGGCGGTGGCCTGGCGAACCGAGCGGAGCCTGGCGACGCCAGTCGTTGCGGTCAGTGCCGCGGGGCTCGCCTCGCTCGCGACCGCCGCGATCCTGCGGGCGGGACAGGACGTGCCGCTGTGGCCGCTTCTGGTGGCGATTGCACTTGCGGGCCTCTGCGCCGCGGCCTTGTCTCGGCCCCGCGGTATCTCACGCCGCGCGTCGCAGTCGGCGCGGATTGGGGCGCTGTTTCTGGGGCTCCTGCTGCCGTCGCTTGCCCTCTATCCATCAGTGTCGGCGCGGGCGGCGCAGGCGAAGGAGCGGCGCGTTGCGGCCGAGTATGCGCCGCTGGCTGCCGGACAACGCGAGCGCCTTCAGGCGAATCTGCCCCGGGCCCTGGCCGCCATTGATGCGGTGCCGTCACTCGCAGAGCTCGTCACCAGCTCGTCTGAAGACGCGGCGCCGACCACCGATCGGGCATTTCTGGTGTGGTCACAAACCGATCTCGCATTGGCGGGCACGACCTCCGCAGTCGAGTTGTATGGCCCCAACGGTGGGCTCGTCAGCTGGTTCGCGCTCAACCTGCCCGAATATGGCACGACGCCGTTCCTCGGCGGGAGTTGCGACGCCTGGGCACCGCCCTACGAAGAGACTTCATCGTTTGGCTCGCGTCGCCGCAACGTGCTCCGGGTCAGCCGCGCGATTTGCGACGGCAATCGTCGCGTCGGCGCGGTCGTCGTGCGCGTCATGCTCGACTATCGCTCACTGCCATTCATCTCGGCTGACAATCCCTACCTCGAGTCACTACGTGCCGACCGGCCGGCAGTGTCCGAGGCGGCGTTTGGCCAGGACATCGAGTTTGCGGTGTACGGCTGGAGCCGGAGCACGCTCTACTCGTCGCGCGAGGGCGTATGGCCGTTAGCCGAGGATGTCTTCCAACGCAATGTCGCATCGCGCACACCCTTCTGGGCCCCGGTCACGCGTGACGGTGCTGGATTCCGTGTCTATTTCTTCAATGATCGCGACGGGATCTATGCCCTTGGCTATCCCGCCCTGTCGCCTCTTGGCCACCTGGTGAACCTCGGTGAACTGGTGTTCCTGGTCGGCGTGCTGTATGTCGCACTGTTGGTGCTGGCCACGCTGGCCAATGCGCTGACATCGCATGGGCCGGCGTCGGGCCGGGCACTGCTGCGCGAGGTGCGGTCGAGCTACTACCGGAAGCTGTTTCTCGCGTTCGTCGCCTCGGCGGTGGTCCCGATTGTCGTGCTCGCGCTGTCGGCGCAGCGTTACTTCACCGCGCAGTACCGGGCCAACGTGGAAGAGGCGGCCCTCAAGACCGCGGCCGTCGCGCAGCGACTTGTCGAAGATTACGCCGCACTGCAACAACGGGGTGGCGCCGACGCGTTGGACCTGGTCGACGATCAGGTCATGGTGCTCGTCCGCCGCGCGATCGATCAGGATGTGAATCTGTTCGACCGGTCCCGCTTGCAAGCGACCAGTGAGCGACCGCTATTTGCGTCGCATCTCCTGCCGGGCCGGACCCCAGGCCGCGCCTACCGCGCCATCGCGCTGGACCGGCTGCCGACCAGCGCCGAAGTCGAGGACATCGGTGGCGTTCCCTACCTGCTCGCAGCGGCGCCAGTGCGCACCGGCGGACGCGAAGGGATTGTCACCGTGCCTCAACCGCTGCGCAGCCGTGACGTCGAGCAGCAGAGCGACGAACTCAATCGACGCATTCTCTCGGCCTCGGTGATGTTCGTGCTCTTTGCCTCGGCGATCGGGTATTGGATGGCCGAGCGGATTGCCGATCCGGTGAATCGCTTGAGCCGTGCGACGCGCCGCATTGCACGGGGCGATCTCGATGCCCGCATCGCCACCACATCGTCGGACGAACTGCGACGGCTCGTCGAAGATTTCAATCAGATGGCCGATGACCTGAAACGGCAGCGCGCGGACCGTGAGCGCGCCCAGCGGCTCGAGGCCTGGGCGGACATGGCGCGTCAGGTCGCGCACGACATCAAGAATCCGTTGACGCCGATTCAACTGTCCGCGGAGCACGCACGTCGGGTCAATCTCGATCGCGGCTCACCGCTGTCACCGGTGCTCGATGAGTGTGTGAGTGCCATCCTGTCGCAGGTACGCCTGCTGCGGGAAATCGCGTCTGAGTTCTCGAGCTTTGCCTCGTCCCCAACGGCACACGAGGAGCCGGCCGATCTGGTCCGCCTCATCGACACTGTGGTCGAGCCGTATCGGGCTGGCCTGGCCGCGCACCTCCGCATCAATGTCGAACACACGGCGGACCTCCCCGTCGCATGGATTGACCGCACGTTGGTCTCGCGCGCGATCACCAACCTCATTGAGAACGCGCTCCATGCGATGCCAGGCGGCGGCACCCTGACGATCGCCGCGCGGCGCGATACGGCGGACGCGGCGAGGCCAGTCCTGCTGGAAGTGCGGGACACCGGTGTCGGCATGGATGAGGACGCCATGCGTCGCCTGTTCGAGCCGTATTTTTCGACCAAGGCGACGGGCACGGGCCTGGGCCTGACGATCGCGAAGCGGAACATTGAACTGATTGGCGGAACAATCGCGGTCGAGAGCGAGCGAGGCGTCGGGACGACCGTGACGTTGCGACTGCGGGCGGCCGAATGAGTTCGGCTAGGCGGGGGCCTTCGGGCCGGTGTAGCGGAGCAACAGCATCGTGATGTCGTCGTTCTGCGGCGCGGCGCCGGCAAACGTCTTCACTGCTGCCAGCAACTGCTCGAGCGTCACGTCCAGGGGCTGGTCGGCACGCGTCCTGAAACTCTCGATCAGGCGGTCGTCGCCAAATTCGTCACCGGCAGTATTGACGGCCTCACTGACGCCGTCACTGTAGACCAGGACAATGTCGCCCTTCTCGAGGGAGATGGTTTCCTGGTCGAAGGTGGCCCCCTCAAACAATCCGAGAACGAGTCCGCCGGTCTCGAGACGACGAACGCCGCTCTTGGAAATGACGATGGGCGGATTGTGGCCGGCGTTGGTGAAGGTCAGCTTTCCGTCCGGCGTCAGGATGCAATAGAACGCCGTGAGAAACTTCGCAGCCACCGCGCGACGGAACAAGCCGGCGTTGACCCGGGCCAAGGGCGCCGCCGTTCCGGTGTGATAGGTCGCCTCGGCGCTGAACATGCCCAGAACGGCTGACGCGAGCAGTGCGGCCGGCGAGCCCTTACCTGAGACGTCGCCGAGGATGAAACCGGCGTTGCCTTCCGTAAGCTCAACGTAGTCGAAGAAATCGCCGCCCACCGAGCGGCATGCGACCGACGCGGCGTTGGCTTCGAAGAACGTACCCAAGTGCGGCCCTGGAGGCAGCATCGCCTGCTGGATACCGGCGGCGACTGTCAGCTCCTGTTCGATCTTGGCCTTGTCGAGGGCCTCACGATAGAGCCTCGCGTTTTCGATGGCGATGGCCGCTTCTGCGCTCAGAGTCTCGAGCGCGGCCTGGACGGTGGCCGAGGTGAGGGCGCCGCGCTCTCGACTATCGAGATACAGCACGCCGATGACGCGGTCGAGCGATTCTTCTTCGCCCTTCTCGACATACCGCATCAACTTCAGTGGTGCGCACAGCACGTGGCGGATGCCCAGGGCCACGGTGCCGACGTGCGCGTCGGCGAGGTCGCCATCGAGCAGGTCTTCGACAATCCTCTGTTGGCCGGTGGCGAACACACCCTCAGGAATCTTTCGGCTCGTCTCGAACGTCTTGCCGCCGAGGGTCATCTTGCCGCGGGCGCGCACCAGTTTCAGTTCGAGCTGCCTCTCGTCGTTGGCAAGCATGATGAACCCGCGCTCGGCACCAGTGACGTCAATCGCCGAGTCGAGCACCAGCGCCAGGACCTCCTCGAGCACGCGTCCAGAGCCGATGGCCCGCAGCCCCTCGAGCAGCGCCGCCATGTGCCTCAGCTCGATGGCGGCGGAGGTGGCCAGGTGTTCCCCCGACATGCCACTCTCGCCGACCGAAAACACAATACTGGTGTCACTGGTCTGGCCGAGGCCGATGGTGTCGCCTGGCTTCAGTTCGCGCTCAGTGATCTTCTCGCCGTTGACGAAGGTGCCGAACTTCGAACCGGAGTCGCGCAGCACAATCTTGCCGTCCTGATTGACCAGTTCGGCGTGTTGCCGAGACACATCGGCACCGGTGACGCGGATGTCGCACTCGCTGCGGCGGCCAAACGTGAGAGTCGGTCGCTCAATGGGGATCGTGCGCCGGCCAAGCGTGTCGGTGATCACCAGCCGCGGAGCAACGTAAGCGGGCATGAGTGCGGAATACTATACCCGATCGAATTTCGACGAACCCGGCGTGCGGCCGTGACAAGTGGAACAGCCGGCGGTCGCTGTCAGTTGGTCCGGCGTGAGGGCGGCGGCACGCGGTGAGGTGCGCGGCTGGACGCCGTTGGGGGCACGACCGAAGGCGCAACGTCCGGGCCGGCCGTGGCCGTGGCTTCACTTGCCGGCGGAGCGCCTCGATGCCGGACGCGCGTCAGAACCTGTCCGATAAACGCTGACAACAGATACGTGTAGGCAATCCCCACCAGCACGAAACGCGGGTGGGTTGCCACGGCCATCAGACCGAGCGCGACCAATAGCAGCACGGTGTAGGGCCGGCGCATCTGCAAATCGAGCGTCTTGAAGCTGCGGAAGCGGATTGTACTGACCATCAACAATGCTGGCACCAGTACCAAGGCGAGCACGGGCAACGCCGTACGGTAGTCGTGCAGACCGTGCGGATACACGTAGACCGTTGCCGCGATGATACCCGCCGCCGCTGGACTGGGCATGCCCACGAAGTAACGCCGGTCGCCACCCGCGGCACTCTGAATATTGAAGCGCGCCAGCCGCAACACCGCGGCGCTCACGTAGATGAAGCCAGCCGACAGACCGAGGCGTCCGAGGGGTTCGAGTCCCCACGCTCCAGCGAGAAATGCCGGGGCGACGCCAAACGAGATCGCGTCGGCGAGGGAATCGAGTTGTACGCCGAACTCGCTCGCGGTACCTGTGAGCCTGGCGATGCGGCCGTCGAGCATGTCGAGCACAACGGCGATGCCGATGAACGGTGCAGCGGTCTCGAAATCGCCGCGCATCGCGTAGACCATGCAGGCGTAGCCGCAGAACATGTTGCCCAT
Source organism: Vicinamibacterales bacterium (assembly GCA_040081555.1). Classification (GTDB taxonomy): domain Bacteria; phylum Acidobacteriota; class Vicinamibacteria; order Vicinamibacterales; family CAVVIG01; genus CADEEX01. Next base: position 11,585 of record JBEBGG010000039.1, on the reverse strand, counting down.
GGTAAAGAGGCTGGGCAGCAGTGCCACCCCGCGACGATCGCGCAGTGGCCGTCGGTCGGCCGATGGCCGACGCACGAACCCGAGACGACGATCAGCGCCGGGGAGAGCAGGCATGATCTGGGCGGTCAGTGTAACACTGCGATGACGGTTTCCCCGCCACGCACTACCTCGCCAGGGGCGATACGTAGTTCGGCTGACAGCGGCAAGTAGACGTCCATGCGGGAGCCGAACTTCATGACGCCGTAGCGATCGCCGGCCCGCACTTCTTGACCCGGTTTGGCTCGACACACGACCCGTCGCGCCAGCACGCCCACGATCTGTCGCGCCACAACCATCTGGCCGCCGTGATCGATCCAGATCTCGCTGCGCTCATTTTCACTGGCCGCTTCTGGCCGGTAGGCGGCAAAGAACCGACCCGGCTTGTAACTGACCGAGGTGATTCGCCCCGACGCCGGTACACGATTGACGTGCACGTCCATAGGCGACAGGAAGATGCTGACTTGCTGCCAGTCTCCCGGCGGTGCGGCCTTCTCGACGGCCGGCCCGGCGACCATCACGCGCCCGTCGGCAGGCGACACCACAGTATCCGGTCGATCAACCGCGTGACGCGGCGGATCGCGAAAGAAGAAGACGAAAAATGCACCGAGCACCAGGAACGGAACGGCAAACGGCCACGACCACAGCCGTTGGACCCCGAACCCAAGCAGAAGCGCACCGAAGATGAACGGCCAGCCGGCCGGATCGAGAGGCAGACGACTCACGCCCCTATCTAATCACGAAGGGTGAAGACGACGAAGGGCCGCAATGCGGTCTTTGATCTGGAGTTTGCGCTTCTTGAGGGTGACTTCCTCGGCGAGCTCGGGTTCCGAGAGGTAGTGCTTCTCGGTGAGCTCGAGGAGACGATCTTCGAGGGCGTGGTGCTGGGCGAAGAGGCGATGAAACTCCTCGTCGGTGTGCATCGACCAGGCTTTGGCGTCCTGTGATGGCTCATTCATGCGCGACCTCCAATGGTGCCGGCGGGAACGATACGCGGACCATACCACCGGCACCCGGGTGGATTCAAGCGTCGACGCCTGGCGAAAGCGGGAGAGGCTCACGCCAGAGGATGAGCGCGTCCTCCTCGGGTTGAGTGTAGTAACGAGGTCGCACGGCGGAGACCACAAACCCCCACCTGGCATACAGTCGCCGCGCCGGCTCGTTGGAGCGTCGGACTTCGAGCGTCGCCCGCCCCGCGCCACGTCGCTGCGCTTCGCCAAGCACGTACTCGACGAGGCTCCCGCCGACCCCTGCCCTGCGCTGCTCCGGCAACACGGCGAGATTGTTGATATGAAGCTCGTCGGCCACGATCCAGAACGAGCAGAACCCGACGGCACTCCCGCCCGGCGTCCGCGCGACGACAATCTGGGATACCTCGCGATTGGCCAGGTCGGCCTCGTACATCTGCCGCGTCCACGGATTGATGAAGGCGGCGCTCTCGATTGCGAGGACTTCATCGATTTCTGCAATCGTGATCGGCTCGACGATGATGTCCGGAGACGTTGTCATCACGTCTCCGACGCTTGGCCTGACGCCACCCTGAGCGCGGCACTGTCGGCGGCGCGTCTGGCGTCCCGCGTTACCTCGACGTCTGGTCGCCTCACATAGATCGGCAGCACCAGCGTCGGCGGTACGGCGAGCCCTCGGGCGGCACGCGCGATCGCCATTCGACCGGCAATTGGCGCGAGCAACGGGTGTGGCATCACGCGCGTGACGCGTCCGGCGAGATCACCGTAGAGCGTCGCCCCATCGCCCGCCAACACGGAAGGCACGACGTCATTGGCCTGCCAGCGCGCCAGTGTGGTCAACGGTTCTCCCACTGTCGCGGCTTCGACTTCGGTCAGGCTCTCGGGGTCGTAGGGACTCCCCTCGCCGACTCGGTACAAAGCGGAAAACACTTCTCGCCGATGCGCGTCCATCCAGGCGCCGACGATGCCGCCTGGCGGCGCGTCGATACTGGCCGCCGTGCACAAGACGTCGACGGCCGAGACGGCCACCATCGGCTTACCACCCACCAGCGCCAACCCTTGCATCGTCGCAATGCCGGTGCGCAGCCCTGTGAAAGAGCCCGGGCCCGCCACGATCGCGAAAAGGTCGACATCGCGAAGTGTGACGCCGACCGCGGCCAAGGCCGTCATGAGGTCGTTGGGCAGCCGCTCGGTATGCGAGCGCGTGCGGTCGCCGAGCCGCTCGATGAGCACGCCCTCATCGTTGACGATGGCCACGCTGCCGTCGGCGGTTGTGGTGTCCAGAGCCAGTACACGCATCGGATAGACTTACAGGATATGTCAACGTCGGCGACGCCGGCGATGCGGCAGTACCTCGACGCCAAGCAGCAGCACCGAGACGCCATTCTGCTGTTCCGCATGGGCGACTTCTACGAGATCTTCTACGAAGACGCCTTGCTCGCCGCTCGCACTCTCGAAATCACGCTGACCTCACGGTCGAAAGACGCCGGCGGCAGCGGTATTCCGATGTGCGGCGTGCCGTTCCACGCGGTTGATGGGTATATCGCGCGCCTCATCAAGAAGGGCTTTCGCGTCGCCATCTGCGAACAGGTCGAAGACCCGAAGAAGGCCAAGGGGCTCGTCAAGCGCGAGGTTGTCCGCGTCATTTCTCCGGGCACGTTCACCGACGCCTCCTATCTTGACGCGCGTGAACCAGCCTTTCTCATGGCGGTGTCTGGCGACGGCATGCCTGCCAGCACCATCGGCGTGGCGCTGCTCGATCTCTCCACGGGCGAATTCACGGCCACCGAGTACGCGGGTACGCCAGGAATGCACACCCTGGGCGATGAACTGGCGGTCCTCAAGCCGCGCGAAATCATCGTCGCCAGAGACGATGCCACCGCCGACGCCGAACAGCACTCGCAGGCCGTGAAGCTGAAGTGGCCTGGGCTTGCCGCCAGCGGCCTCCCCATTACGCCTGTCGATGGCTGGGCGTTTGAGCCCGAAGCCGCGCGACGTGCGCTCCTTGATCAGTTGCGTGCCGGCGGGCTCGAGGGGTTCGGGCTGGATGGACACCCACTGGCCGTCTCTGCGGCGGGTGCACTCGTGCACTACCTTCGCTCCACGCAGAAGGCGGACCTCGCGCACGTACGGACAGTGGCGTATCGCCAGCGCGCCGACGCGCTGCTCATCGATCCAACGACGCTGAAGCATCTCGAAGTGGTTGAGGGGTCCGAAGGCGGCAGAGCCGGCTCGTTGCTGGACGAACTCGATCGCACGGTCACCTCGATGGGCAGTCGGCTGGGGCGCGCCTGGTTGCTTCGTCCGCTGGTGGCGCTCGACCCGATTCGGGATCGGCTCGACGCCGTCGAGGAGCTCGCCTACCGGACGACCGACCGCGGGAAGTTCCGCGAGGCGCTGAAACCGATGCAGGACCTGGAGCGCCTGGTGGCCAGGGCGGCACTAGGCACGGCCGGCCCTCGCGATCTGGTGGGGCTCAAGATCTCGCTGAACGTCATTCCACGGCTACGGGCTCTGCTGTCTGACTTCGAGGCTCCGCTGGTCCGTTCGCTGGTGGCCGAACTCGACGATCTCCAGGACGTCCGGCAGCGCATCGAGGCGACCCTCATCGACGAGCCGCCGGCACTGGCGCGCGACGGCGGCTTCTCTCGCGAGGGCGTCGACGCCGACCTCGATGGCCTCCGACACATCAGCCGTTCCGGCAAGCAGGTCATCGTCGAGATGGAAGAGGCCGAGAAGGCCCGCACGGGCATCTCGTCACTGAAGATCCGTTTCAACCGCGTCTTCGGCTACTACATCGAGGTCTCCAAATCGAACCTGCACGCCGTGCCTCCCGACTATCACCGCAAACAGACGGTGGCCGGTGGTGAGCGCTACATCACGCCAGCGCTCAAAGACTACGAGGAGAAGGTGCTTGGTGCAGACGAGCTGATTCTCGAGCGCGAACTCGCCCTCTTCGAGGCGTTGCGCGCGGCGGTCGGCGCGGAAGCACCCCGGATTCAAACCTCTGCCCGAGCCATCGCGACGCTCGACGTCCTGGCGGCGCTCGCCGAAACCGCGGCGGTGAACAACTACATCAAGCCGTACGTGCACGACGGCGACGAAACGAGTGTGCTTGACGCCCGCCACCCAGTGGTGGAGCGCCGCACCACCGCGGCCGGTGAACCGTTTGTGGCCAATGACGTGCTGTTGAACGGTGGCGCGTCGCAGTTGATTGTCCTGACCGGGCCCAACATGGGCGGCAAGTCCACGTACCTACGGCAAACGGCGCTCCTCAGCCTCATGGCGCAGGCCGGATCGTTTGTGCCGGCGCGTGAGGCCAAGATCGCCATCGTCGACCGGATCTTTGCCAGGGTCGGCGCGTCGGACAACATCGCGCGCGGGCACTCCACCTTCATGGTGGAGATGCAGGAGACCGCCAACATCCTCCATACGGCCACCTCGAAAAGTCTGGTGGTGCTTGACGAGATCGGCCGCGGAACCGCCACGTTCGACGGCTTGAGCATTGCCTGGGCCGTGGCCGAGCACCTGGCGACCAACCCGCGCGTTCGTCCTAAGACCATCTTCGCGACGCACTACCACGAACTCACGGACCTGGCGGATGCGACGCCAGGCGTGGTCAATTTCCATGTGGCCGCGCGCGAGTGGAAGGACGACATCATCTTCCTTCGCAAAATCATGCCCGGTCGCTCGGACCGCAGCTACGGCATCCAGGTTGCGAGACTCGCGGGCTTGCCGCCCTCCGTCGTGCACCGCGCCAAGGAAATTCTCAATGCACTGGAGCATGACGAGCTGACGCGAGGTGGTCGCCCGTCGGTCAGCGGCACACCGACGGAGCCACAACAGCAGCTCGGTCTCTTTCAGCAGCCGGGGCCTGCCGACGACCCGCTGCGCCAGCGCCTGGCGGCGATCGAGACCAACGCGATGACGCCACTGGAGGCGCTGACGCTCCTGGCTGAACTCGCTCGAGAAGCGCAGGCGTGAGACGGTGTGTGGCGATTGCGGGCACGGCTCTTGCCCTGGCGGCGAGCGGCTGCCTGTCGCGCCCCAGCGCGAATCCCAACGTCATCGTTGGCAGCCTGACCTCCGGCCCGAACAACCTCGACCCGCGCATCGGCACCGACGATGCGTCCCAGAAGATTCACGATCTCATCTACGACAACCTGGTCGAGCTCGACGAGCACCTGCAAGTAAAGCCCAGGCTTGCCGAGCGAATCGATCATCCAGATCCGCTCACCTACATCGCCCGGCTGCGGCACGGTGTCCACTTCCACGACGGACGCGAACTGACCGCCGCCGACGTCGTCTACACCTATCAATGCATGCTTGACCCGGCCTTCACGTCTGCCAAGAAGGGCGGTTATCGTGAACTCGCAGCCGTCGAGGCGACGGATCGTTACACCGTGACGTTCCGGCTCAGAACGCCGTTTGAATCGTTTCCGGTGAACATGAACGTGCTGCCCATCGTGCCGGACGGCGCGGGCCCTGGACTGCGAGAACACCCGATGGGAACCGGGCCGTACCGCTTTGTCCGCTACGACGTCGACGACAAGGTGGAACTGAGTGCGTTTGAGGGGTACTACGGAGGGCGACCGAAGAACGACGGCGTGGTGCTGCGGATTATTCCCGACGAGGTGATGCGCGGCCTCGAACTGCGCAAGGGTACGATCGATCTCTTTGTCAACGACGTCTCACCGGACATCGTCCAGCAACTTCGCAACGAGCCGGACCTGCAGACCATTGAAGCGCCCGGTGTCGACTACCAATACATCGGCGTCAATCTGCAGGACGCGGCGCTGCGCGACGTCAGAGTGCGGCAGGCATTGGCGTACGCGATCGACCGGGACGCGATCGTGAAGCACTTGCGGCGAGGGCTCGCGGCCCCGTCCATCGGCATGCTGCCACCGATGTCGTGGGCCTTTGCCGCAGACGCGTTTTCGTTTCCGTACGATCCCGACAGGGCCAAGACCTTGCTCGACGAGGCTGGCTATCGTGATCCAGATGGCGAAGGGGCACAGAGCCGATTGACTTTGAGCCTCAAGGTGTCGAACTCGGAGTTCAACCGGTTGCAGTCCTCAGTGCTTCAGCAGGACTTCAAGAAGATCGGTGTGCAGCTCGACGTTCGGACGTACGAGTTCGCGACGCTCTATGCGGACGTGCTGTCGGGAGCCTTTCAACTGTACACACTGCAGTGGACCGCAGGGTCGCTCGCCGACCCGGACATCCTTCGGCGGGTATTTCACTCGAACCAGGCACCGCCGGCCGGCTTCAATCGCGGCCGGTTCAAGGACGCGGAAGTCGACGCGCTGCTCGATCGAGCGACCACGAGCACCAATGCTCAGGAGCGCCTCGATCTGTTCCGCGAGGTGCAGCGCCGTGTGGCGCTCGACGTCCCGTACATCAGCCTTTGGTACAAGACGAACGTGGCGGTCGCCCGGTCATCGCTCTCTGGCGTGCACCTGACGCCGATTGCTGACCTGCATTTCATGAAGGATGTCTCGCGCGTTGCGTGGTCCCATTAGGGTCGCGACGTTCGGGTGGACGCTTCTGTGCGCTCTGATCCTGTCAAGCGTGGCCTCAGCGTCAACGCTGCTCGACCCCAGACTGGTGTTTCGTACGATCGCGACGGAACACTTTCGGATCCACTTTCATCGGGGCGAAGAGCTGGCCGCACAGCGGTTGGCCACGATCGCCGAAGAGACGTGGCCCAAGGTCGGCCGCGCACTTGGTATTGCGGCGCCCCGGCGCACGCACGTGATTCTCGCCGACCAGTCTGAGCTGGCCAACGGCTGGGCGACGCCACTTCCCTACAACACGATCTTTGTCACCGCGGCGGCGCCGTCAGGTTCAGAGTTCATTGGGCGAGACGACGACTGGCTGCGGCTCGTATTCACACATGAGTTCACCCACATCGTGCATCTCGATCGCTCTGAGGGGTGGGCCAGACTCTTTCGCGGATTGTTCGGCCGCACGCCAATTGCATTTCCAAACATCTGGCTTCCGCAATGGATGGTCGAAGGACTGGCAACGTTTCAGGAGAGCGCCATCACCGGCAAAGGGCGCCTCCACGCCGGAGACTTTCGCGCGATTGAGCGCGAAGCGGCTCGGGCGCGACGCGTCGAGCCAATCGATCGTGCGAACGGCGGGCTGACGGGCTGGCCAGGCGGATCCGCGGGCTACGCGTTTGGCCTGGGTTTCCACGACTTCCTGGCCAATCGTTTTGGCGCCGACACGTTCGGCGCGCTGGCGGAAAAGTCGGCCCGGGCCTTGCCGCTCACCGGCGCCCTCGCGTTCGACGATGTGTACGGAGCGCCGGTGGACGCGCTGTGGCGAGACTACGCCGCCTCGCTCGAGGCCACAGCGCTCAGTGCGGCTCCCCTCCTGGGCCCGACACCCACGCGGCTGACCCGTCATGGCTACACCGTCCTGGGCCCTCGTTTGCGTCCACCGTCGTGCGCCGGTTGCCCACAACAGGTGGTCTACAGCGTGCGCAATCCTGATGGCTTCCCGTCCCTTCAAGAGGTGGAGGTGACGGGAGGACCGTCGAGGGTCCTGACCTCACGCTACCTTGGCTCGACCTCCGGCGTGACGCAGGACGCCATTGTGTTCGACCAGCAGGAGTTCCGCCGCAACGTCGGCCTCTACAGCGACCTGTACCGGTTGGACACGAAGAGCGGCAAGGTGTCGGCGTTGAGCAGGGGGGCTCGTTACCAGGACCCGGATGTGTCACCTGACGGCCGGCAGCTCGTGGCGGTTCGCCAGAACGCAGACCGACGCGATCTGGTCGTGGTGCCCTTCTCAGGGCGGGCCGTCGGTGAGCCCCGAGTGCTGGCATCTGCACCGTCCACATCCTTCAATGCGCCGCGCTGGTCTCCCGACGGGCTCTCGATCGCCGTCGCCCGCGGAGGCGCCAACGGAGCGTCCGAGATCGTCGTGTTCGAGCTGGCCACGGGAACGGAACGGGTGATCGCCAGCGCGGCCGACGCGCGTATCGTGACGCCCGCGTGGATGCCCGACGGCCGCTCTCTTCTCGCCGCGGCCGACTTTGGTGAGTCAACGTTCAACCTGTATGAATTCAGCGTAGACGACGCTGGCCCTCCAGCAAGGCAGTTGTCGTTTACCTCAGGAGGTGCGACCTGGCCCGACGTGTCGCGCGACGGCAGGACGATCGTCTTCGTTGGCTACACCGCGGACGGGTTCGATCTCTTCACACTGCCCTATCCGTTGTCGCCGTCTGCGAGCGACACCAAGCTGGCCCCTGGCATTGAGGCGCGCCGCACGAGAGCGGATGCTCAGCCCGGCACCAGACCGACCGCGGGTTACTCGCCATGGAACACACTGGCGCCGGTGACCTGGGTGCCGCTCCTGCTCTTAGACAATCAGACACGGGCGGGTGCATCGGTCAGTGGCGCTGATGTGCTGGCGTATCACGCATGGAATGTGTCGGCCACCTGGCTGGTCAACGCTCCCGCAGGCAGTTATCGCCCGCCGGCCGCCACTCCCGATTGGTCGGCTTCCTACGCATACGACCGGTGGCGCCCATCGATCTTTGCGTCGGCTTCTCGCGACACGACGTTCTTCAGCGGCAGGTCGGACGCGCTGAGTGCACCGGTTGAGACGACCATCGAAGATCGGGAGGTGGAACTGGGCGTCTATCTGCCGTTCCGTCACGCGCGTATCACTCACCGGCTGCTCGCGTCGGCCGTAGCCTCGGTCGAGCGCGCTACACCGAATGGCATCGTTGAGACTCGTGATCGCGTCTCTCTTCGCTTCGGCGCCTCTACATCGTCTGCGCAGGTGTTTGGCTATTCGATCAGTCCCGAGCGCGGGGTCACGGCTGGTGGCACTGTCGAGGTGACGCGCCGCGCGTTTGGAGCCAATGACGATGCGACCGTAGTGACGGGAGATGTGCGGGGGTATCTACCGGGTGCGGGAACGCACGACGTGGTGGCGTTGCGGGCGGCCGGCGGCGTCGGATTCGCGCCGCTCGGTGCTGGGCGGAACTTCCTGATGGGCGGTGCTGGACCGAGCCTGGATGTGATCGACTTTAGTCGTGACGCGATCGGGCTGCTCCGGGGCTTTGCCACACACTCCATCACCGGGACGCATGTGGTGGCCTTCAATGCGGACTACCGCGTGCCGGTGGCCCGGCCGCAACGCGGCGTGGGCGTGTGGCCGATCTTCCTGCACACCATTTACGCCAGCGCCTTTGTGGACGCCGGGAGCGTCTGGACCTCACGCTGGAACACCGACGCACTGAAGACGTCGGTCGGAGGCGAACTCTCGTTTGTCATCGTGGCGGGCTACAGTTTTCCCGCCACCATCAGCATTGGCAGTGGCTGGGGCCACGATGTGCGCGACGGGTCGAACCGGGGGACGCTCTACGTGAGACTCGGGAGGGCCTTCTAGCCCTTCTTCAGTTCCTCGAGCGTCCGTCGTGCCTCGGCGGTGAACGGCGAGTTCGGAAACTCGTCAATCAGACGCGTGAGTGCTCGTTGCGCGTCCGCCTTCTTGCCCGCGGCGATATAGACCCGCGCGAGGCGCGGAAGAACGGCGTCGACTGGAACTACGCCGTCCTTGTTCTGCGCCAGCTCAGAGAAGTTGGCAATGGCCTGATCGTAGGCACCGCTCTGCGCCAGCGCTTCCGCGAGACCGAGACGCGCGGTCTGTCCGTAGAGGCTGGTCTTGCCGCTCGCGTCGACCACCTGCTGGAAGGCCTCGGTGGCGCTCTTGGCTTCGCCGAGCGAGAGGTACGTGGTGGCCATCCGATAGCGGGCAAAGATGCCGGCTTCGGTCGACGGATATTCGTCTGCCACGACCTTGAACTTGGTCAGTTGGGCCTGATCCTTGGCGCGCTGCGTCAGGAAGGTCTCGACTCCGCTCCCAGGAGTACCGGGCGCTGGGGGGGGGCCGACCGGCGCTGACTCCACGATCATCGCGTCGGCCAACTTTGCGTGAGCCCGGCCATTCACTCGACTCTTCCAGGCCCAGTAGCCACCGCCGATCACAAGGACTGCCACGACCGCCCCGGCGATCAGTGTGAGTGAGTGCTTGTTGTCCTCGACGACGTGGCGGGCGGAACCGGTCAGATTGGCCAGTTCGTTGTCCTTCAGGTGATGGCGCTCGGCTCGATTCATGACCGCCGATTGTAACCCGTGGACTCAGCCGTGTCGAAGGCATCCGTGCCTGGGCTGCGCGAGCGCGGCACCGACGGCCGCACGCAGGTGCCGCATCGACGGACTGAGTTCAAGAATGGTGCGCCCGGGCAGAATTGAACTGCCGGCCCCCCGCTTAGGAGGCGGGTGCTCTATCCGCTGAGCTACGGGCGCGCTCGGTGGGAGGCATCAAGCTTAGCAGAGGCCGACGCCATGCGAAGGCGGTAAGGGCCAGCGCCGCGAGCAAGATCGTGCCGCCGGCCACGAGCCCCGGCGGCCGGAAGGTGAACGCGAACCGACCGCTCTGCCCAGGACCGAGCCGCACCGCGGGCCGCTGACGCTCGAGACTCGGCACCACCGGGCCGATGGTGCTGCTCCACCCATCCGACAGATTCTGGTTGAGGGAGATTTCGGACATCACCGTGCCGCCGGTGGCCGTGAACTCGATGCGGTTGGGCGAGAACGTCACATCGGACACCGTGGCGGTGCCGCTGACGGAGACCAGATCGCCGTCTGGTGACGCGACGCGCCGCGTCTGCAGAGGCTCGTAGCAGTTGTAGAAGCTGCGATCGGTCATGAGCACACGGAACATCGGCGAGTCTGGCCCATACGGATCAGTCGTGGTGTCGGTCGCAAGCTGCGTGGGTCCGCCCCGCCACTTGAGAGACCAGGCGTCAAGTGGCCGGAGCGTGAAGGCTCCAGCAAACTGCTGCCGATTCTGCAACGTGAGTTCCACGATCCCCAACACGCACAGGATGGTGACGAGGGCGCGAACTGGCGCCGACGCGAGCTGATTGAATCCGGCCTCTCGCAGCATCCAGCCGATGCTGCCGGCGCCAAACAACACGAACACGATGGTGAACCGGCTCGGAATACGGAAGCTGGAGAAGAGCGGCACATGCGTCGCGATGGAGGCCGGCGCCCACCAGGCAAACTCCCCTGCTGACACCAACAGCAACAGCCCCGCGGTGACCGCGAGTGAGATGCCGAGCCACCTGTCTCTGGAGCCTCGCCAGAAGAACGGCGCGCAGATCGCCGTCACAATCAGCAGCGCCGCCAATCCGCCGACGTAGTTGCCGTACTCGTACCACCCGCTCCGCTGTCCGTCGAAATGCACGCCGCCGTCCTGATACCGATCCAGATACACGCGGGCCATCGCTTCTACTGGCGTCGCATCAGGCCGTTCGAGCGTATTGCGCGCGTCCACGAAGCGAGCGCTCTGCACCCATAAGGTCACCGGCAGCAGCTTCGGCGCCGCGTAGGCGAAGCCAAGTACCGCAATCAGGCCGACGGTGACAAGAGGCCGCCAGTTCCGGCGCGTCACCGCGGTGGCCACGGCGAACAGGCCCAGCGCTGCCAGCGACATCTGCATGACGTGCAGCGCACCGTTGAAGACCATCAACGCCAGCAGCGCTGCCGCCAAGGC